>CAYSWB010000001.1:0-28987 GCA_964434575.1 uncultured Candidatus Peribacteria bacterium
GCCAAGGCGACACCCATCTGGGTGACCATCATGGCGCTAGCCGACACGCCTGCGAACAATTTCTTCAAACGAGAAATGTTCATAGAAGTGTGTAAGAGAAATAAAAGCTTGTAGAAGTAGAAAGTTTGTTCGCTTGGTAAATGACCATCGATCGTATCGGGCGTCCCCATGCCGTTGAAGCGGCCGGGAACATCTCCTTAGATATAAAGAGGACATACGATGGGACAGTCTGATCTTGTCTGGACAGCACGATTCTTCTCACTCCGTGAGGAGGAGAAGCGAATGTGAAAGCCCCAGGGTTGAAGTGGGGATGCCGGTATGTGAAGGACCGTTTTGCACGAGATCCCCCGAATGAATCGGTACCAATTCCACCACGCAACAACGGGGGGAATATGGAGGGATCAGGGAGACTCTAGCGGGAATGGCTTCGGGCTATCAAGACCTGGGCCTCTCCCGTGTGCACTGACTCAAACGCAGAAAACCCTCGCGTGTTACATATATACGCGCGAGGCAATTTCGGCTTTTCTATGCCAAAATTCGGCTATGCTCTGCGGAATACACCCCGTTTTGGGTGAAAAAAACGAGTTGCGCTCGAAAGTGAATTGTGTTGATCAAAGATAGTGTTCGTGGTGTGCATATATTTTGAAAAACAGGCCGTTCGTGACACCAAGGACAGCAAACTGTGCATTGGAATTCCGTCGAAATTTTTCATCCGCGTGCAACACGGATGAAAGTCGAACACTGAATCGAATGTGCAGCGGGCATCACGTCGGAAAAACACCCCAAAATGCGTTTTGGTGAAGCAAACCATCCATCTTGTCCATTCTGATCAACATTGGCAAGGAATTGTCAGAGTTTTTTGACTTCCTGGCCTTTCGCGCCGTCGCGGACCTCGTAGCCCAGTGCCTTGATGGCATCGCGCAGGCGGTCGGATTCGGCGAAGTTCTTGGCGGCCTTTGCCTGCAGACGCTGCTCGGCGAGCTTGGTGACGTCGGGCGGGATGATCGCATCGCCGGCCGAAAGCTCGAAACAGCCGAACGTGTGCCGGGCCACCGCCAGGAAGGCAACGAGCATGTCGGCCTCTTCGGGCGACCACTCGGGCGTGTTCCTGGACCAAGCCATTGCTTCGAACACCACGGCCAGTGCCCCGGACACATTCAGGTCGTCGTCCATCGCCTCGCGGAAACGGATGGCGAAATCATGGATGGGACTGCGGCCTCGCTGGGGCAGCGTAATGGGTGCGGCGGGATCGGCCGGATGTTTGGCGTGGACCTCTTCCATCCACTCGTTGATGCGTTTACGGGCCTTATGGGCATCATCGAGTCCCTTCCAGCTGAACTTCAGCCGGGTGCGGTAGTGGACGGACAACAGCAGATACCGCAAGTCGAGCGGATGGTACCCCTTGGCCATCACGTCGGTGAGAGTTATCACGTTGCCAAGACTTTTTGACATCTTCTCCCCCGCCTTGCCGGCGTCGATGTCGATGCGGCGGCGGTGAACCCAGCACCGGACGAACTGTTTGGCGTTGGCGCACTCGCTCTGCGCCAGCTCGCATTCGTGATGCGGGAAAATGTTGTCTTCGCCGCCGGTGTGGATGTCGATGGTCTCGCCCAGGAACTTGGTGCTCATCGCGGAGCACTCGATGTGCCAGCCGGGGAAACCTTCGCCCCACGGGGACGGCCACTTGAGAATGTGGTTGGCGTTGTGGCCGACCAATTTTTTCCAGAGCGCAAAATCCGCGGGGTGTTTCTTCTTTTCATCGACGGCGATGCGCGCGCCGGCCGACAAGTGTTCCAGCGTGTTGCCCGACAGCGTGCCGTACTTCGGAAACGTTTCGACCGCGAAGTACACGCCGTCCTCCGTTTCGTAGGCCTGGCCCTGCTTCACGAGGGTTTCGATGATGGCGATCATTTCTTTGATCGTCTCGCTCGCCTTCGGACGCGCGAAGGGTTGGAGCATGCCCAGCTGCTTCTCGTCATCGAGGTAGATCTCGGTGTACTTCTGCGCGATGGACAACGGGTCGACTTTTTCCAGCTTGGCCTGCTTCTCGATTTTGTCTTCACCCGTGTCCGCGTCCGCCACCAGGTGTCCGACGTCGGTGATGTTCTTCACGTGCTTCACTTGGTACCCGTGCACTTCCAACCAGCGGCGCAAAAGATCCGCCAGTAAGAAGGAAGAGTAGTTTCCGATATGCGGCCGGCCGTAGACCGTCGGCCCGCACGTGTACATGGTCACTTCAGGCGGGTTTCGCGGGGTGAATTCTTGGAGGCCTTTTGCGTACGAGTTATAGAGCTTGATCGACATAACGGTCGCACTCTACACGATCGCCTCGTAGAACGCATTTCTTACGTTTTTGGAAAGAAAACTAGTCGCAATGACAAGCAAACTTTATGCACTTTTGACCACTTCCCGCTCCACATGACCACTTTGCTTCACGTCAGACCGGGGTAACCAGCCCCCACATGACATGCACGAAAATGGGCCCGTCCATCGTCACCCTATCGGTGACAACAGACGGACCCGGACAACAACTCTTCTCTGACCGTTTCGGTCAGCATCCCCGTAGCCTCGGTTACGTTTTCAACATGATGCACCTCGCTTTTCGCCAAGAAAATTTGGTGAGAAAACAAGATGCACGCGGGCGAAGCTCCGGTGGGGTTGAGCTGCGTGCAAAGAAAACGTACGCAGCGGCACGGACGAAATCCAGCGATGAACGGCGACGAAAACCGACGACGAATGTGGCCCGCCCACTCGTCGCACGGAGGCGACAAGCGAGCGGGCCGGGACGACCAATCAGACGGTGCCCCCGAAGGGGCTTACTCAGGACGGGGCGCACATGCGCCACCTCTCTTTCTTGTTACAACTCACAAGGTGGGAGCCCTAAGCACGTCGGGCGACTGGCGTGCACGGCAATGCTACAGGGATGGAAACGCGCGTCCAGCAAACGGAGGTCACGCGACGGTGACGTCCTTGCTCAGGTACACCGACTGGATGGCATTGAGGATTTCGATGCCTTCCTTGCGGGGCTTCTGGAACGCCTTGCGGCCCGAAATAAGGCCCATTCCGCCGGCACGCTTGTTGATGACGGCGGTGGCCACCGCGGCGGCAAGATCGTTCTTGCCGGATTCGCCGCCGGAGTTGATGAGGCCGGCGCGGCCCATGTAGCAGTTGGCCACCTGGTAGCGGCAGAGGTCGATGGGGTGGTCGGAACACAGCTCGGTGTACATGCGCTCGTCGAGCTTGCCGTACGAGCTGTCGCCCGTGTTCAGCGCCTTGAAGCCGCCGTTGTTGGTGGGCAGCTTCTGCTTGATGATGTCGGCCTGAATGGTGACGCCCAGGTGGTTGGCCTGGCCGGTGAGGTCGGCGGCGTTGTGGTAGTCCTTGTCCTTCTTGAACGCGCTGTTGCGCAGGTAGCACCACAGCACGGTGAACATGCCGAGCGCATGCGCTTCCTCGAACGCGCGGGCGATCTCCACGATCTGGCGGCCCGAGTTCTCGGAACCGAAGTAGATGGTGGCGCCGACACCCAGCGCGCCCATGGCCTTGGCCTCCTTGGGCGAGCCGAACAGGATCTGGTCGGCCTTATTGGGGTAGGTAAGGAGCTCGTTGTGGTTGATCTTTACGATGAAGGGGATCTTGTCGGCGTACTTCTTGGACACCATGCCGAGCACACCGAACGTGGAAGCGACGGCGTTGCAGCCGCCCTCGATGGCGAGCTTCACGATGTTCTCGGGATCGAAGTAGTCCGGGTTCTTGGCGAACGACGCGCCGCCCGAGTGCTCGATACCCTGGTCCACCGGCAGGATGGAGATGTAGCCGGTGCCGCCGAGGTTGCCGTGGTCGAACATCTCCTGCATGGCCTTCTGGGTGGCCGCACTGCGGTTGCTCATGCCGAACACGTCCTTCACGAACGTCTTGCGGGGGATCTGCAGGCGATCTTTGCCGATCTTGGGCGTGTTGTAATTCAGCAGGTGGTCGGCTTGGTCACCGAGCGCCTTCTTGATGTCGGCAAAGGAGAGCATCATGGGAGCAGTGGGGAGGATGAGGAAGTGGTTGGTTCGGAGTATACCAAAAAGAAGGGGATGCAGGTGAAACAGAAGAGTCAGGGGAAACAGGGGAACACACGTTCTCCTGCATCCCCTGTTTCACCTGTTTCCTTTAGTTCTTTTCACGAACCACGAACCACTGCTGCGCGATGGCGAACAGCGTGGAAACACCCCAGTAAATGGAGACGGCGGCCGGGAACTGCAACGCGAAGAATCCGATCATCAGCGGCAGGATGTACAGCATCATCGTCTGCTGGTTCAGTTCGGGAACCCACGTCTTTTTGGCGCCGACTTCCACCACGGCCTCCTTCTTCTTGGTGCGGGCCATCATCATCTTCACCTGGATGAACTGCAGGACGGCCAACAGGGGCGGCATGAGCCAAACGTTGGGTTTGAGCAGGTCGATGCCGAGCAACGTGTGGCCCAGCGTCCACGGCAGGTTCTGGTACGGCTCGTAGAGCATGTGGCGGGCGACTTCGATCTGCGCGCCGTCCTTGATGACATAGAAGAGTCCGATGAGGATCGGGAACTGCAGCAATAGGGGCAGGCACGATTCGAACGGGTTGATCTTCATCTCCTTCCAGAGCTTCATGGTTTCCTCCTGCATGCGCTTGCTGTCGTTGGCGTATTTCTTCTTCAGTTCGTCCATGCGCGGCTGCAGCAGCTGCATCTTCTTCTGGCTCTTGAGCGCGTGCTGGCTGGGGATGAGTAGGATGAGCTTCACCACGATGGTGAGGAAGATCACCGCCAGGCCCAGGTTGTAGCCGGGCATGTAGGACGCGATGAAGACCAAGCCGTTGAACAGCGGCTTGCTGATGAACGTGCGGAACAGCTTGGCGGCGGTGCCGGGTTCCTTGAGCTCGAAACGGGCGGTGACGCGCGGGGTGGTGGTGGCGCCGGTGGCGGTGAATCCCTCGGGCACGTCCAGACCCAACTCGTACTGACCGAGCTTGCCGAACAACGAATACTTCCACGGGGTCATGTCCACGGTCAGCTGGCCTTTGGCCGGGACGTTCTCGAATTCGGGACAGGCGATGGCCGTCTCGTTGGCCATCAGGTCGTCCAGCTTCTCGCCGCCCGACTCCATGTTGACGTAGGCGACGTCCACCGGCGGGAGCGGGCAGCGCTTGGTGAGCGGCAGGTCTTTGTCGGTGCGGTTGTGGATGATGACCACCGGGCTGGTGCCCTCGCGCACATCCTTATATTGCATGGTCAGCTCCACCGCCGGCTTCTGCTCCACCTTGCCGCCGAACTGCTCGGGGAAGAAGTACTTCAGCCCCCAGTTCACGACGAAGAACAGCACGAGGAAGGTCGCGATGAACTCGATGGAACTGAGGCGGCTCTTTTTGGGGGTCGTTGCGCTCACGGTTTCACGGAGGAAAGAAAGCGAGACAAATCGTCCGAAAGCTCGCTGAAGGTGCACCCCAGGCTAGACGAACGCGGCAAGAGAAGCAATTGGAGGGAGCGGGGAAAGGCCGCGATCTTGGGGTCCCGGGCGACCAGGAGCCTCAGGGCCTCGCGGCAGCGGCGGCGCATGCGGTTGCGCTTCACGGCGGACTTGTCGAGCTTGGTGCTCGATAGCACGCCCACGTACAGCTCCGGCGCTGCGGGTTTGGACGACAGGTGGTACGGATCCCCCGCCAGCCAGCGCACGTTGAGGTGGCGGCCCTTCCACAGGGCGCCCTTCACGCGGACGCGGTCGCAATTTTTTCTCCCCGGCAGTCTGAGAAGGTGCATGGGGAAAGAATACCCGAGCTTTGGTGAGAAAGATGTCAAAGACGACAAAGAGGACCACGATGACGAACTGCTTTCCGTGTCCTCTTTGACTTCCTTGATTTCCTGAGCCCCTTGGCTTGCCTCTGACTCCGTCGCTCTCTATCCTCGCCCCACATGGCCACCCAGTTCACCAAAGAACAGATCGAGCACATCGCCAAGCTGGCGCGCCTGAAACTGACGCCGGAGGAAATGGAGAAGATGCCCGGCCAGCTGACGAGCATTTTGACGTGGATGGACGTGCTCAACGAGGTGAACACCGACAAGGTGGAGCCCACGGCGCAAGTAACGGGCCTGACGAACGCCTTCCGCGACGACGAGGTGCGCCAGAGCGAGGCGGCCCCGGACGACCTGCTGGCGTGCTCGCCGCTGCCCGTGGAAGAACATCAGATCAAATCCCCGCATGCCCATGGGTAATCTGCACGGCCTCACCATCGCGCAGGCTCACAAGAATCTGAAGAACGGTGACATCACCGCCGTGCAGTTGGTGCAGGCCTGTTTGGACCGCATCACCGCGGTGGACAAGAAGGTGAACGCCGTCGTGTACAACAACGGAGACAAGGCCCTGGAGCACGCCAAGGCGATCGACAAGCGCGGTGACTTCGCCAGTCCCCTGGCGGGCATCCCCTACCTGGCCAAGGACGTGTTTTGCGAGGAAGGCGTGCCGACCACGGCCTGCAGCAACATGCTGCGGAACAAGAACTACGTTCCCCCGTTTGATTCCACGACCACCAAGCGTCTGAAGGCCGCCGGCGCGATTTCGATCGGCAAGAGCAACACCGATGAATTCACGATGGGCGCCTCCACCGAAACCTCGTGCTACGGCGTGACCCGCTGCCCGTGGGACACCGAGCGCGTGGCCGGAGGATCGTCCGGCGGATCGGCCGCCGGCGTGGGCGCGGACGAGTGCATGTTCGCGCTGGGCACCGACACCGGAGGATCGATCCGCCTGCCGGCCGCGTTCTGCGGCGTGAGCGGATTGCGCGTGACCTACGGACGCACCAGCCGCTACGGCGTGATGAGCATGGCCAGCTCGCTGGACACCATCGGACCCATCGGAAAGAGCATCGAGGACCTGGCGATCATCCTGGAGGCCATCGCCGGCAAGGACGTGATGGACGGCACGACGAGCGACAAGCCCGTGCAGCCGTACGCCAGCCTGCTGAAGAAAGACGTGAAAGGCATGAAGATCGGCCTGCCCAAGGAGTACTTCATGGAGGGCATGCGCAAGGACGTGGAGAAGTCCGTACGCGACGCCGCCAAGGTGCTGCAGTCGCTGGGCGCGACGCTGGTGGACATCAGCCTGCCGCACACCAAGTACGCGTTGGCCACCTACTACGTGCTGTGCCCGTGCGAGGTGAGCAGCAACATGGCCCGCTACGACGGCATCCGCTTCGGACACGAGGCCGGCAAGAAGCCCGCCGACCTGCTGGACCATTACCAGACCGTGCGCGGCGAAGGCTTCAGCTCCGAGGTGAAGCGCCGCATCATGATCGGCACGTTCGCGCTGTCGTCGGGGTACTACGACGCGTACTACCTGAAGGCGCAGAAGGTCCGCACGCTGGTACGCCAGGATTTCGACGAGGCGTTCAAGAAGGTGGATCTGATCATCGCGCCCGTGTCGCCGCACGCCGCGTTCAAGGTGGGCGCCAACAGCAACGATCCGCTGGCGATGTACCTGGAGGACGTCTTCATGGACGGCGCGGTGATGGGCGGCATTCCGGCGCTGTCCGTGCCGTGCGGATTCACCGAGGATTCCAACATGCCGCTGGGCCTGCAAGTGATGGGTCCGCAGTGGGGCGAGGCGCAGGTGCTGTCGGCGGCGCACGCGTTCCAGTGCGCGACCGAGTGGCACACGAAGAAGCCCACCCTGTAAGCCCGCCCGAATGCAGGGGAAACAGGGGAGTCAGAGGAACTCTTTTCGCATGAAAAATCCCCTGCTTCACCTGACTCTCCTGCCTCCCCTGTTTCCCTATTTCGCCGCCGCCGCGTGGAACAAACTCTGCGACGGAATCTTCGCTTCTTTGGCGAAATACACGCCGGCCGAGACGACCAGGAAGAGCGTGACGACACCTACAAGAACCTGCGAGAGACAGGCGGATTTATCCATTTAACGGAACATGATGGAGTGCACCGCGTGCGTGCGGCGCCAGACGTAGGCTGCCATGCCGAGCAAGGCCAGTCCGAGGACGGCCATGAAGACATGTTCGGGTCCGGTGTCGGAGATGCGCGGGGCTCCGCTGTGGAGCACGTTGCCGTTGGCGTCGGTGATGGCGCCGCCATTGCCCGTGATGATGATGGTGGGCGTGGCGCCGCGATCGGAGATGCGCTCCTGGCGACGGTCGTAGACGGTGTTCTGATCGAACAAGCCGCGCGTGGCACTGGTCTTGGGCGCGACATACGTGTCCTGCTCCTCGTCATCGAGCGACGGCAGTTCGGCCTGGGCCGCATTGCGCAGCTGTGCGGAACGCTGCTGCTGAGCGTTGACGACGTCGGCTCCCTCGCGCATGGTCGGCGGAGGGGGAGCGTCCAGCGTGAGGCTCGTACCACCGAAAACCTGGTCCGCGGAGAGGTACGCAAACGCCGGGGATGCCTGGCACAGAGTGGCAAGCGTGAGGAGCCCGATGGCAAGTTTTGTGGTCTTCATGTTCGTGTGTGTTTACTTTTTGAGGGTTTCTAGGACCATTATACAAGATTTTTCGTTTTGAGACAAGAAGGCTAATTCTGGAGCGCGTCCCACTTCACCTGGAAGTCGGTCTTGCCGTTGAACGTCTCGGCATCGGTGGGGTTCGTCTCGCCTTTGTTGCCATCGTAGTTGCGCTTGTCCCATCCGCCGCACAGCTTGTTGGGGTTCTCGCTGTGCACCGGCGACGTGACGACCGGGCGGCACGTGCGGGTCTCGGCATTGGGGTCCAGGCTCGGCGTGGTGCACTGCACCTGGCGCTCCTCGGGGCAGCCTTCGGCGCCGGCGTCGGTGGCGTTGCCGTCGCACAGACCGTCGTCGTCGGTGTCGGAGGACAGCGCGCTGGTCTCACCCTTGTCGAGCTTGCCGTTGCGGTTCACGTCCTCGCAGCTGTCGGAGAGACTGTCGCGGTCGGTGTCGGCGACGAGGGGATTGGTCTTGGTGTTGTAGACCTCGGTGCCGTCCGGAATGGCATCGCCGTCGGAGTCGGACTCGTACGGCTTGGTGCCGGCCAGCTGCTCTTCCTTGTCGTTGAATTCGTCGCCGTCCTGGTCCAAGCCGGCAGCGAGTTCCACGGACGACATGACGTAGCACGTGTCTCCGCCGTGGAGGATTTCCGCGATGGAGTTCGGCTCCTGCGGAGCGGCGCCCTTCAGGTTCTGGTCGTTCTGCTGCTTGATGCCGAGCAGGTCGGTGTCGGCGGCCTTGGGGCGGGCCATCTGGGCGTCCACCTCGCCGCGCGAGTAGAAGAAGTCACCGTCGTACATGCGCTTGCCCAAAGCGCCGGCGGCCTTGTTCTTGGCCTCGTTTCCGGTGAAGCAGTATCCCCAGTAGCGGGCGGCGTCGCCCTTGCGGCTGAAGAAGGTGATGCGCGTGATGCGGACGTTGGAGGGAATGCTGAAGATGACGTGCGTGTCGGCCGGAACGGTAAAGCCGCGCGCCACGTCGGAGCTGGTGAAGTTCACGGTGGGCACGACGCCGTTCTGCTGGGGCGACACGAGACGGCCCGTCAAGGCGCTCGGATTCTTCACCAGGCCCGCGAGGACCACGGTGACTCCCATGACCGCCACCGTGACGGTGGCGTACTTGAGCGCGTGCAGGACGTACTTTTGGTTTGGTGTTGCCATATCGGATCAGTATAGCAGATTTGGCCCGTTTCGGAAAGTGAGCTTGACGCCATGTCATACGGGCCCGGCATGTTCGCAAGGACATGCAAGCCCCGTAAATTGACGAATTACGGGAGCTAGGCTATAATACGTTTATGAATACGCTCTACCTTTCCAAGGCCGAGCAGAAGCTCTGGGACGCCTTCCCGGAGGCTCTTCGCGAGGGCTGGACCGTCGAAACGGAGAAGGATGACGGCTACGAGACCGACGATGAGCTGCGGATGAACACGTGTCTGACGACCATGCACAAATACCAGCCCGTGCAGGACATGCTGAAAGCCGCGACGAACGGGAAGGAGATGTCGATGTCGCTGCTCGGTATTCCCGACGAAGCCGCGTTGGATTTCTTCTTCACCATCGGAGCGCGCGGCCTGTCGAACCTGGTCGCCACGTTGCTGACCGCAGCGTTCACCGATACGGACATCGCCGTGCTCGCCGCATTGTCCGCGGCCCGCCATGAAATCCTGACCGTTAACCGCCTTCCCATCGCCGCCTCATGAGCGAAACCGTCACCCTCGACCGGCCTTCGTTGCGGTATCCGGCCCCGGATGGCCGCCGTTTGGAAAGCCTGTCCGAAGGACTGCGCGACGACGGCTACGACCGCAGCCGCCTGGCCACGGGAATCCGCACGGCGAAGGATGAACAGGAGCTCATCCGCGCCATCCAGCGCCGTGATCCCACCGTGAACGGCAACGTCAAAAGTCTTGCCGAAGACCTGCCGACGTATTCGCGCCAGGCCGCCCGCAAGGAGACGCTGTACAAGCGCAACGAAGCCGACACCAAGCCCGCGACGAAGACACGCGGCGTCATGGGCCGCGCATGGGATTTCGTGAAGAAGCACAAGGTCGCGGCGGTCGTCGGCGTGACGGCCCTGCTCGGTTTCCTCGCCTATCACTACGGCATCCCCCTGGCGCAATTCTCCGGAGCCGGCGGCGATGCGCGCACCGGCGGCGTGGCCAACACGCTCCGTCGCTTGGGTCGCTTTGCGCCGGGTGGCGACACGCCGGCCGGAGGTGAACTGCCGGCTGCGCCGGGCGGAACCTACGGCAGCTTCACGCCGCCGCCGAACGCGAATCTTCCAGGCAATTAACACCCCATACCCACACCCGTCATGGCCCACAAAAGCGCACCGCGTGAAGGCACTCCCGAAGGCAGTGATGGCGGCCGGGACACAAATAAGCTGATTGATCAAGTCGCGGCCGAACAGGCCGGCGAGGTCGGTCGTTTGCGTGCGTGGATGTACGGCATCCTCGGTCTCGGCGGACTCGGCATTGCCACGTGGAATGCGCCGGACATCGTGAAGGACCCCGTGCTCAAGGCCGTGGGACTGCGCGCCGCGGATCACAAGGAATTCGGCGGCAAGACCGCGAAGGAGCGCATCGACGAACGCCGCCCGGACGCCAAGGCATTGGTGGACCGCATCATCGCGGCGCAACCGAAAGTGGAACTGAGCACCGTGACCGACGAACAGGTGCGCGGACAGATCACCCGGATTCTGGCCGACAAGACGGTGTCTCCCGAGGAGCTATGGATGATGCTCTCGGCGTGGCAACAGCGCGACCTGGTGGCAATCGCCCGCCGCTATAAGGCGCTCGAGGGACCGGAAGCGGCGAACCCCGCCGCGCTGGCCAAGCGCCTGCCCAACGTGGCGGCCGCCGGACAGCACCTGGCCGGCCAGTTGCAGCAGGCCAAAACGCGCGGCGACGCGATGTCGTTCAAATGGCAGGGCTGGACCGAGACGCTGAACGCCAACGACGACACGCCGGCGCATGCTGGAAAAGTGAAGGCGGTGTGCACGCAACTGCGAGCCGAACTGGTGGAGGAAGCCCGCGTGCCGTTCTCGTCCGACCTGGTCGTGGCGATCGGCAACGGGGGCGGCTACCCCATCAACGCCAAGGGCGCAGGGCGCCTGGTGGCGTTCGAGAAAGAGCTGCTCGGCCAGTTCGTGGTGGAACGCCACGCGCTCATCGACCAGGCCGAAACGTACGGCCGCACGCTGCAAGGCGCGAAGCGGTTGAACGGACTCCAGACGAAGTTCCGCGACACGATGAAAGGCAACGGGATGAAGTCCGAAACCGTGGACGCCCGCGTGACCGCCAACGCCGCTCGCCAGAAGCGCATCGATGCGGCGGCGGCCGACCTGGCCCGCGTGGTCACGGTGATCGAACTGCGCAACGCCGGCATCGCCGATCCTGCTTGGCAGACCGAAGCCGACAAGGCGATCGAGGCGTACTTCGGCACCGGCAAAGTGCCTGCCCGTCCCGACGTCCTGCCCGCGCTGCGCAACGCCCGTATCCGCGGCATGGACGCGCTGCGCGCCGAACTGAATAACGATCACCCGGACTGGGTGGACGCCGAAAAAATTCTCCGGGCGGTGGCCTATACGCTGCCGGTGGAAGCCCCGAAGGACGGCACCCGTCGTCCCGAAGAGGCGCTCCGCGGCGACCCCGCCGCCGCCGACCGGGACATGCAGGACTTCCTCCGCCGCACCGAGACGAGCGGCGATCCGCGCACGCAGGAAGTCCGCGCGATCATCGCCGGTCTGGCCGCCAAGCGGCCGATCACGGTGCAGGACGCGCGGGACGCGTACGCCCTGATGAAGACGAAGCAGGAGATGCCGTTCAGCACCGGCTTGGTCGACACGCTCGCCGAGTGGGCCGGCCAACATGAGAGCGCGTTCTACGATCCGCGCGAGCCGTTCAAGCGCCGCGACGAACGCGACCGCTTCGCCAAGAGCCGCCAGGATCTCATCGAGAGCATCGTGGTGACCATGGCCGAACTGGAGAACCTGCGCAGCGTCCGTCTGCGCGCACAGTCCGGCTTCTCGGCCACCCAGAACGGCGTGGAAACCGGCAATGACCCCGACACGCAGATCGTGCTGGATCCGCAGGTAGCCGGCGTGATGGTGAAGGACCTGCGCGAGCAGGCCGAACAGGGCGCCAAGGACGTGAAGTTGTTCCTGGGTGAACTGCGCAACGAGCATGCGCTCAAGCCCGACGACGTCAAGCGTGACGCCGCCGCTTCCGGCGTGAAGGTCGCCCGCAAGATCATCAACGTGCTGGACCGCATCCGCGGCATGCGCGGCCAAGAGGCTCCCGATACCGCCCGCATGGTGGAGGTCGTGCGGGCGTTCGACACGGCCCCGCTGAAGCGTCTGGAAGAAAGCTACGACGCACTGCTTGCGTACCTGGAGGACCCGCAAAACACCCCCGAACGTGCTGTGGCCGACCGCAAGGGCTCAACGCCCGCCGGCGTGCGTGGTGAACGCGAGAAGATGGGCGGCAAGGCGCTCACGCGCGCCGAGGTGCAGGGCCTGCTGCGCCAGAACCTGACGCCGGACCAACGCGTGGCCCTGCGCCTGATTCTGGAAGACCAGCGCGATGAAGCGGTGCGTCCGTTCCTGAATGAGGAGGCCGCCAACCTGTTGGCGCTGGCCGCTCTGGCCGACGAAGGCGCCGGCAAGCTGGGCGACATCCAGCGTTCGCGCGACAGCTGGCTGCAGACCATCCTCTTCGTGCTCGGTGTCATCGCCGCCTATCAGGGCGCCAAGGGCCGCATCGCCCTCGGATTCGAACGCTGGGGTGCCAAGCGCCACAACAAGCGCGTGCTGCGCGCATACGAAGCGAAGCGCGTGCTCGGCGGGACGCCGCCGCCGGAGGATGAAAAAGGCGAGCGTGCCGAGCATCGCGAGGTGCTGGCCAAGGTGAATCTCGCCAAACCCAAGACCGTACGTGGCCGTCTGCGACAGCTGAGCACCCAAGCCGAGCCGCTGGACTTCAACAACACGACATCGGCGAACGCCGAGCCGTTCAACGCCTTCGCAGGCGCCGTCCGGGCCGTGGCCGCCGACCTGCGCACGGCGCGCGAAACGTACACCGGGCTGGCGATCGAACCCGAGGTGACGGATCGCGTCCGGCTGCATGTGGCCATGGACCAATTGCTGGAACCGCTGATGGTGCGCATCCGCGTCGCGACCGACGGCGACAGCAACGGCCCGGCACGGCGAGCGCTCGGACGCGTCTACCAAGCCTTGAGCGAATTGCAGTCCGCCCTGCTGGCGCTGCAGCCCGACCTGCCCGGCACCACGCCGCGTCTGGCCACCGCCGACATCGACGCCTGCGACACCGCCCAAGTGCTGATCCTGGCTTGCGCCGCCGGCATGGACATCGAAAACACCGAAGAGCCCAAGCTGCGCGAACAGCTGAAGCGCGAGAAGGCCAAGCTGGAAACGGCATAACCGGAGAGCCGCGCTGGTGTACACTGTGCGCCGCATGCCGAAAGACCCGTACAAAATCCTTGGCGTGGAACGCACCGCCTCCGAACAGGAGATCAAGCAGGCGTACCGCAAGCTCAGCAAGGAACTCCACCCCGACAAGCACAAGGGCGACAAAGCCAAGGAGGACCAGTTCAAGGAAGTGAACCAGGCCTACGAAATTCTCAGCGACCCCAAGAAGAAGCAGATGTACGACCAGTTCGGCAACGCCGACGCGGGCGCCGGATTCGGCGGGGGAGCGGGCTTCGGCGGATTCGATTTCTCGGGCTTCCAGGGACAAGGTTTCGACCCGTCGCAATTCGAAGGACTGGGTGATTTGTTCGAGACGTTCTTCGGCGGCGGCATGGGCGGCGGGCGGCGGGCACGCAGGGACGACGGCAGGGGACGCGACATCGAGCTGGAGATGAGCATCCCGTTCGCGGACGCCGTGACCGGCGTGGAACGCGAAGTGTCGTTCACCACGCAGATTCCGTGCGAAACGTGCGACGGCAAGGGCGCCGAGAAAGGCTCCGAAATGAAAGAGTGCTCCGAGTGCAAAGGCCAGGGCAGCGTGACGCGCATGACGCGTTCGTTGTTCGGCACCATCCAGCAACAGAGCATTTGCCCCAAGTGCCAGGGCGCCGGCAAGGTACCCGACAAACCGTGCAAGAAGTGCGACGGCCAAGGCCGCCGCCAGGGCAGCAAGACGGTGAAGGTGAATGTTCCCGCGGGCATCGATGACGGACAGTCGCTGAAGATTGCCGGCCAGGGCGAGGCGGGCCGCAACGGCGGCGAGCCGGGTGCCATGTACGTGCGCATGCGCGTGGAGCCGGACCCGCGTTTCGTACGCGAAGGCGACGACATCCGCGCCGTGCTGAACGTGACGGTGGTGGACGCGGTGCTGGGCGCCACGGTGGACGTGGACACCGTGCACGGCAAGGCCGCCATCAGCGTGCCGGCGGGGACCCAGCCCGAGCAGGTGCTGCGCCTGAAGGGCAAAGGCATGCCGGTGCTGAACACGTCGCGCCACGGCGACCACTACGTGACGGTGAACGTGCTGGTGCCGGGCAAGCTCAGCCGCGAGGAGAAGCACCTGTACGAACAGCTGAAGAAGCTTCAAAAATAGGGATTCAGGAGAAGCAGGAGGGCCAGGGGATTTGCCATGCGCAAAAATCCCTGCTTCCCCTGACTCCTTTGACTCTCCTGAATCCCTAGATATCCAGGTTCTCCAATCCGTCCGGCGCGTCGGCCATGACCGGCGACAGTTCGCCGCTGGGCTCGCCGCCGATGATGTTCTTGTCGTCCTTCAGGCGGATGACGACCTGGCGGTAGTCCCCTTCGCCCACGCTCTCGGTGGCCATATCGGCCAGCGCGGGCGTGTTGGCGACGTGCATGTGCACGATGCGGCGGAAGTACGGGCTCATGGGCGACAGCGTGACGCGGGCGCCGGTGCGGCGCACGAAATCGGCCTTGGCTTCGGCGATCTTGCGGACCTTGTCCTCCTGCATCAGGCGGTAGCCGTCCACGTCCAACACGATGAACGGGGCCTTCTCGAGCTTCTTGAGCGAGCGGATGACGGACTTGAGCAGGTGCTGCACGGAGTTCAGCGTCTCGCCGTGCCAACCGATCAGGCGGCTGGCCTCTTTGCACACCACGTCCACGCGCGTGATATCGCCGTCCTTCTTCACGGTGATGCCGTCGAACGGAATGCCGATGAGCTTGAGGAGCTGGCCGAGCGTGTCGATGATCAACTGGTCCATCGCCGGGATGATAGCGCGGAAGACGAAAAATGAAAACCGTTGGAGGAGCCTGCTACGAAAAATCCCGCCTTACGGCGGGATCCTTCGTGTTGCGTTGTAATGACGATATCAATTAGCGAACGGCATCCTTGAGGGTCTTGCCGGCCTTGAAGGACGGGACCTTCATGGCGGGGATGCTGATCTTCTGGGACGGGTTGCGCGGGTTGACGCCCATGCGAGCCTGGCGCTTGCTGACACGGAACGTGCCGAAGCCGGTGATGGTAACGCTGTGACCCTTCTTGAGCTCCTTGGTCACGGTGGAGATGAGCGCCTCGAGGGCGTCGGAAGCTGCGCGCTTGGTGACGCCGGAAGCGTCCGCAATCGCGGCGATCAGATCCTGCTTGGACATGAGAATCTTGGGGTAGGAAGTAGATGAGCAGCATTTTACGGTCGCAAACCGCGCCAGCAAGCCAAAAAGGACTTGAAATGGCTAAAAAAACGTGATCCGCAAGCCAACGTGGCTTGCAGAAGCCAAAATCCATGAGTACAAGTTCAGATCATGAAAATGCGGTTTTGTACGGTTTTAGACACCCGTCAACGATTTTTGGGCTTCTGTTAGGGCTAAAACATTCGTCAAAACGACCTGACTCGGACCGACAACTCGATGACTTATGCCGCGAGAACGGTGGGCGCCTCCGACGCGTCGCTGCGACGGTTGCGCACGGCCGGGTCCGAAGCGATGGCGGTGCTCGCACTGCGGGCGGCCTCCTCTTCCTCCTTGCGCAGCTTCTCGAGCAGCTCGGTGCGAAGCTTCTCTTTGCTCTCTTCCTCCTGTCCTTTGCGCACGGAACGGTTGAGCAGCATGGACACGCCTCCAAGTCCTCCGACCAAGCCGATGGTGGCCAAGGGGCCGATGCCTCCGGTGGCGACGGTGCCGATGGTCGCGGCCGCGGTTGCTCCGGCAGCCGTGATCCACTGCGCGACTTTCTGGCCGGTCTCCGGCTTCACGCCGAACTTCGACAGCAGTCCGCCGAGCTTGCTGGCGACGTACGTGCCGCCGATACCGGTGGCGATACCCGCGACGATGCCCCACGGTCCGGGCACGAAGCGCGTGGTGGCGGACCACAACGCGGCGCTGGACATGCCGGCGCGCACGCCGTCGTGCAGGTTGCTGAGCGTGGTTCCCTCGCGCGCCTTGTTCGCCAGGAAGTTGTTGCCCTGGTTGTACAGGCTGACCATCGCCTGCACCGGCTCGGAGAAGAAATGATTCTTGTTCTTCTTCACCTGCTGCTCGATGCGGCTCTCGAAGCCTTCGTTGATTTCCTTGATTTCGTTGTCATCCAACGCGGCCATGCCGGCGGCAAGATCCTCGCGCAGCGCGATGTACTTCTTGGTGATTTCGGCGCGCGCGGCGTCGGGCATGTCTTTCTCCAGCGTGGGCAAGCGGCGAATCTTGGCCTTCAAGAGCGCAAGCAGTTCGGAATCCGTGGGCTTGGGCGCCAGCGGATCGCCCTTGGTTTCGGCGGGTTGCACCGAAGAACGAGGCTGCTCACGCGGGGTCTCGACGCTGGGTCCGGGGCGCATATTAGACGTATTGTACCACAACCGGGCCATCCGGGCCAGAATGCATGGCTCTGGAAGCCATCCAGGGGGCCTTGCTTGACTTTGGACGCCTCTTGAATGACCCTTACCCATCGTATGCCGACACACCTTGTTATTGTAGAAAGCCCGACCAAGGCCAAAACCATCAAAAAATTCCTCGGGAAAGATTACATCGTGGAATCCAGCATGGGACATATCCGCGACCTTCCCAAGAAGGAGCTGGGTATCGACGTGGATCATGATTTCGAGCCCACGTACATCGTGCCCAAGGAGAAAGCCGCCACGGTGAAGACCCTGCAGGCCGCGCTGAAGAAGGCGGATGAAATCATGATCGCGACTGATGAGGACCGCGAGGGAGAAGCCATCGGCTGGCACCTGCTGTCCGCGCTGAAGGTCAAGAAGCAGGGCGAGGTGAAGCGCATCGTGTTCCACGAAATCACCGAGAGCGCCATCAAGCACGCCATCGCCAATCCGCGCACCATCAACATGCAGCTCGTGCACGCCCAGCAGGCGCGCCGCGTGCTGGACCGCCTGGTGGGCTACACGTTGTCGCCGTTCCTGTGGAAGAAGGTCTACCGCGGCCTGTCGGCCGGACGCGTGCAGTCGGTGGCCGTGCGCGTGATCGTGGACCGCGAACGCGAGATCAAGGCGTTCAAGGCGGTGGAATACTGGAGCATCGACGCCAACATGAAGAAGCAGAGCGGCGAAACGTTCGTCGCGCAGTTCAAGGAACGCAACGGCGAGAAGTTCACGCCGGGTTCCGCCGGCGACTCCGAGTCCGTGACCAAGGACCTGGAGGGCGCGTCGTTCAGCGTGAAGAAGGTCGAGACCAAAGAGCTGAAGAAGACCCCGCCGCCGCCGTTCACCACGTCCACGTTGCAGCAGGAGGCCGGCCGCAAGCTGGGCTTCTCGGTGAAGCAGACCATGGTGGTCGCCCAGCAGCTGTACGAAGGTGTAAACCTCGGCAAAGGCATCGGCACGACGGGTCTCATCACCTACATGCGTACCGACTCCGTGAACCTGAGCCAGAAGGCGCTCGACGACACCAAGGAAACCGTGCAGCACCTGTACGGCCGCGAGTACGTGCTGCCCGCCCCGCGCACGTACAAGACGAAAGCCAAGGGAGCCCAGGAAGCGCACGAAGCCATCCGCCCGACCGAGATCAACCGCACGCCGCAGTCCGTGGCGGGCGTCTTGGACGAGCAGCAGCTGAAGCTCTACACGCTGATCTGGAACCGCACCATGGCCACGCAGATGGCGGGCGCGGAGATCAAGCGCGTGGGCGCCGACATCGAGGCCAAGGGCAAGAAGGACACCTACGGCTTCCGCGCCACCGGACAGACGGTGACGTTCGACGGATTCCTGCGCGTGTACTTCGAGGACAAGGATGAAGACCAACTGCACAAGGACAAGGAAGCCGAGGAAATGGACGGCGAGAAATTCCTGCCCGAGCTGAAAGAAGGCGAGGCCCTGGAGTGCGAGCAGCTCCTGCCCGAGCAGCACTTCACGAAACCGCCCCCGCGCTACACGGAAGCCAGCTTGGTCAAGAAGCTGGAAGAGGAAGGCATCGGACGTCCGAGCACCTACGCCCCGACCATTTCCACCATCCAGGCGCGCGGCTACATCCGCAAGGAAGGCAAACAGCTGGCACCCGAGGACATCGCGTTCACGGTCACCGACCTGCTGTCCGAGCACTTCGCCGACATCGTGGACCTGCACTTCACCGCCAAGATGGAAAACTGGCTGGATGAAATCGCCGAGGGCAAGGAAGAGTGGGTGCCGCTGATGAAGTCGTTCTACGGACCGTTCGCCGAGCTGGTCGCCAAGAAGACGAAGGAGATCAACAAGGAGGACGTGATGAAGGACCGCGAACTGGGCGTGGACAAAGAGACCGGCCTGCCCGTGGTGGTGCGCACCGGACGCTTCGGCGCCTACGTGCAGCTGGGCCTGTGGGACAAGGAGAAGGGCAAGAAAGCCAAGCCCAAGGCCGCCTCGCTGCTGCAGGGCATGCACGCCGACACCGTGACATTCGAGCAGGCGCAGGCCCTCCTGAGCTTCCCGCGCAACCTGGGCAAGGACGACACCGGCACGCCGATCGAGCTGCACCTCGGGCGATTCGGACCGTATTTAAAGAGCGGCACCGTCACCGCCAGCCTGGCCAAGGACGTGCACCCGTTCGACGTGGACTTCGCCATGGCCAAGACGCTGATGGCCACCGCCTCCGCCAAGAAGAACGCCGCCCCGCTGAAGGTGCTGGGCATGGACCCCGAGTCCAAGGGCGAGATCAAGATCAAGGACGGACGCTTCGGCCCGTACATCACCGACGGCAAGACCAACGTCTCGCTAGGCAAGAAGCTGACGGTGGACGAGGTCACCGAGGAGATCGCCATCGCCATGCTGAAGAAGAAGCGCGAAGCGCCTCCGGGACGCTGGGGCGGCAAGAAGGGCGGCTGGGGAAAGAAGAAGGCCGAGTAGCCCTCGCACGTCTCTTTCCGTACAATGCGCCCGCATTGGACGACGCATAGGCGCTTCGCTCAGTTGCCTAGCCCCGCATCGCGGGGCGTCCAAGAAAAAGGATCGCTCGTTCTTTGTCTCGGTGTCATCATCGTCCGGCATAGGCGCTTAGCTCAGTTGGTAGAGCGTCGGTCTCCAAAACCGAAGGTCGTAGGTTCGATCCCTACAGCGCCTGCCACCAATGCACGACCGAAGGTCTCTCGGATGATTTCGAGCTGAGCGCCAGCGAAGCCGAAAGCATGCGATCCCCCGGAGCGAGCAACGCGAGCGAAGTGGGGACAAAACCGAAGGTCGTAGGTTCGATCCCTACAGCGCCTGCCACCAATGCATCGAGGCGCGTAGCTCAGTTGCCGCCCGAGGCTTTGCCGAGAGCGCGCCGAAAGCTCATCGCGCGCCGCGGAGAATATCGACGAGCGCCTGGAAGCGCAGGGCGGCGTCCGGCTTCTGCGCCAGTACCTGCATGGCCTTGTACCGCCCCAGCATGGCGCCGTGCATGCGCGCCCGGATCTGCTGGCCCACCTGGGATGCGCGCGCATCCAGCACTTCCTGCGCGAAGTTGATGACCATGCCGGTGGCCGGCGCATGGCGGCCGTGTTCCACGTCGGGCAGGTTGAGCGCCGCCAACGCCGCGCGGACTTCCTCGGACACGTCGCCTTGGTACAGCGGACTCAGCACGATGGTCTGCAATGCATGGCCCTCCACGCCCGGCATGGTGTCCGGGGCGACGCCGAGCATGGCTGCGGACCCGGCCCGCAACTTCGACAAAGAACGATAGGGGTCCGTATCCACGGGCAGGCCCATCTCTTTCACCAGCGTGCGGCCGGGCATGACGATGAAGCGCCCGGAGTGCCTGCGCCTGATCTCTGCGGCGACCAGCGGCAGCGCAAACTCGGGCACGTTGCCGTCCGGCTTCGGCAGCTTCAGGGAGCCTTCGGCCGCGGCGGCGGTGATGTCCTCGGCGGCGAACGTGGCAAAGATGTCGGCGTGCACCTCGCCGTGCAGCGCTTGCAGGTCCTCGTATGTTTCGGGCTCACGCGGATAGAGGAGCGCCATGGCGCCGCCCTTGCCGCCATGGAGCAGGCGACGGAGCGCGCCGCGTGTCACGGCGGTGCGGGCGGCCGCATCTTCGGGCAGCTCCTGTACGTCCAGACGCCCGCTCCGGGCCAACGAGGACCCGATCGTGCACACGTAATGCGACTGCTGGACGTAGTCGCGGAACGCCGATACGCGGCTGCTTTCTGCTGCCATAAGACATCCATCCTCAATATTTCAAGAAAAATGTCAAGGGTCGCGTTTTCCGGTTTTGCCAAAACGGCGGATGGCAGCCGACGAATGCTCTTTTGACGCGCGGCACGATCCGATCTACAAACGCGCCATGCACAATGCGGGCCGCGAACGGCGGGAACACCTGCGGGAAGTCGTTGAGCACGCGGATGAGCGGGCGTTCTACCTGGAGGCGCTGGCGGGCTCCACGGCCGCGCAACTGCGGGAGGTGGTGCGGACCCACGACGCCGAAGCGGCGATCGCGGCGGCCACCGTCTTGCTGGCCACGCGGTTCAGGATCACGGTGATCGGCGACGGACCGGACGCGGAATTCTTATCGGGCGGCAACCGGAAGCCCGCGGCGAAAAAAGCCATGCCTTCAACCGCGGTCGCCAAGGTCACTCGCGGTGCGACTTCCTGACGCGAGGAGGCGGAGGAAGCAGTTCGTCGGCTTCTTCTTCGGAACCGCCGTTGGCAGGCGTGCCGAACACGCGCTCCATCCATTTGCTGACCGGTGCCAAAATGAGCAGCACCGCCAGCGAGAACAAGCATGCGAAGATGGCCGTGGAATACATGCCAACTCCCACCGCCATGCCGATGGCGGCCACCGTCCAGATGGTCGCGGCGGTGGTGAGGCCATGCACGTGGTTGTGCGCGCGCAACAAGCAGCCACCGCCGATGAATCCCACGCCGACGACGATCTGCGACGCGATGCGCGCGGTTTCGGGCTGGGCAAACGCGGACGTGGAAATGATCGTGAACAAGCACGAACTCACCGAGATGAGCACGCAGGTGCGGATGCCGGCGGGATGGTCGCCGATGAGCCGCTCGATGCCGATGAGTCCTCCAAGCGCGCCGGCCAACACGATCCGGTTGGCGACGTCGGCGGCGGGCAACATGGTCGCGAAATCCATCGGCGATGAGTATAGCGGCCCGATCATCCACCGGACTGGAACTTGCCGCCGCCGCAACAAGACCGCCGTTGTCGGCGGAACTTGACGACAGGCCAAGGCAACGACACACTGACCCCCTTTTATGCCGCTGGACTGGCCGTCAGCATCGGGTGTTGTTGTTCCCACCCTCGCGGCGGGCAAACGTCTGCCGATCGTCGAAGACACGACCGCGGAAACGAAAGATGGTTTTGCGAAACTGCTGCATGTCGACACGACCGGCTTGGCCGACCAACCCCTGCGTAACGCCGCCGCGCTGAACCGCCAGGTGGATGAGGCCTGGACCGAAGGAACGGTGAAGGGATACCACGCCCGTCTGGTGCGCTGCGTCGGATTCCAGACCGGCGTTGCCGATTACCAGACCGCCAGCCAGGTAGCCCGCGGACAGGCGCTGCGCCAGATGGAGCGCGGGGAAGGTGCCCAGCGCACCTACGAACACCTGCTGCCCGAATGGCGGCTGATTGCGCGAGCGATCAACAACCCCCAGGTCACCGCCATCGTGGGCGAATGCATCGCCGCGATCGCCGATGAACTTGTGCCGGAGAAAGAACGCGGCACGGTGGTGGGCTTACTGAAGAAGATCTGCCACCGCTTCGGCCGTCCGACATTCGAAGACCGCACGAAGGTGAAATACACCACGCTCGACCGCCGCGTAGCCAGCGGCAACTTGGGCACGTTTAAAGACAACTTCGACGCCGTGGTCGCCATGCTGCGCCTCCTCGAAGAGGAAGAGCGCCTTGCCGCCGGCGCGGAGCAACCGGAATCCCAAGAGAAAACCTTGGCAGAATACTGGGACCATCCGTGGATCGCGGAATTCCGCACGGCCTGGATGGCCGATACCGGCAAGCAGCTCGGTGCCGACAAGCTGCGTGATGGCAAACGCGTGCTGCTGTGCGAGCGCCTGAAGATGTTCGCCGCATTCGCCGGTGGCATGCAGCACGAGGGTTCGCTGCGCACCACGTTCAAAATCCCGGGGCAGGCGGCGCGTGAACTGGCCGGCAACAACGTTATCGACCGTGCGCACGTCGTCACGATTCTGACCGCGCTCAAAGACAGGAAGGTCGTTCCCGCCGCCGCAACAGACGCGTTCCTGGAAGAGTGGGATGCCGGCGTGACGGAAACCGCCGCGGTCGTGGAAGCCCCGCTGGGCACCCGGCTGACCGGCGCGTTGGAGGATAAGAAGATGGATTACCACGCGATTGCGCTGGCGCTCGACATTCGCGGCCGCCGGCCCGACGAAGTGTCTCCAGTGATGCTGGTCCGTGACAGCGTGGGTGAGACACGCGTGAACGACACGGTATCCATGTACACCGTCTCGGCACTGGCCCGCGCCACGGTGGCCGAGGTGGATGCGGACATCCAGCGCTTCATGGCCGAGCTGCGTGCGCGCCCGAAGGTCAACGGCCGCCAGTTCACGTCGGCCTGGGCGTTCATGACCCAGTTCGCGCTGCGCGCCGGCGACCTTCCCAAGCCGCACGACACGGCGAAGATCGAACAATATTCCACGACCCACACCGGCGCCAGCAACCAGCCGCTCATCTCCGCCATTCTGCAGACCGGCTGGCGCCGCGCCGCCGAAGCGGTGGAGCGGTGGAATGCGCTCCATGAACCCGCGACCGTCCGCGACGCCGCGACCGACTTGCACGCCAAGGTAGGCGGTACCGCGTTCGTCGCGAACGTGAAGGTAAGCACCAAAGACACGTTGCCGCGCATCCAGGCCGGGACGGAAGTGCCGACGCTGGCGATCCTGCGGCAGATGGTCACCGACGGTCAGGCGATCACCGGCAACGCGCTGTTGCAGGACTGGTACGTCCGCCGCGCGGAACTGGCCAACGGAGCCCCCACGCAGACGGCCCGCGCACTCGACGTGTTCGCCGCCGCCAACGCGAACTCCGTCACCGCCCTGATCGACGGCAATGCGACGACCGTGACGGGTGCCGGATCCGCCGATACCGTCCGCAAGATGGCGTTGCGCCTGACGCGCGGCGAGGCGGTGACCGACGGCTCGTTTGAAAACGTGCTGCGCATGTGCAAGATCGACGCCGCCGACAACCCCACCGGCCTCTTCTTCCGCGCGCTGCGCGTCGCGCAGTTGCCGCAAGCGCTGAACGACTACGGCCGCCGCCTGGCCGAAGCAGGCCGCATGGACGTGATCGATCTGCTGCTGCGCGCCAAAGTGGAAGCCGCCGCGCTGACGCAGCCCCAGAAGACCGCGGAACTCACGCCGCTGACCCGCCTGCAGCATGCCATGACACGCAAAGAAAGTATTCTGGCGCGGCGCGCCGGCGGTGCCGCCGAGCCGCAAGGAGCGCTGTTGCAGTTGGTCCAGCTCGCACCCGGCTTGCTGCCCGGCGAGCTGGCGGCCTGGACGCCGGAGATGGGAACGATGCCAGCCCCCGTTGCCGCCACGACGACGAAATCCGCCGACGTACCGGCCGGTACCACGCAGAAGGCCGGCGGTGCGGCGGTCGTGACGCAAGCCGTCGAGACGAATCCCGACGAGGCGCTGTACGAGCAGGTGACCGACACCCTCTACGAGCGCATCGCGCCGGAGTACCGCCAGTTCTGGGATGATCTGGTCGCGCAGTGCAACCTGCGCGGCATGTTCGATTACCACACCAAGAAGCGCAACAACCGCAATGCCAAGAGCCTCGAGGGCGTGATGTGGACGGCGCTGGCCATCGCCATCAAGAAGATCGAACGCCGGTAGGCGGCGGGGGAGCGCAAATGGTAGGCTGCGCGCCATGCACGTTCATGTTTTGGTGTTTGTCAGCGGCGCCGCGGTGATGGTCCTGGAAATCGTGGCGGCCCGCTTTTTCGCGCCGTACATCGGCACGTCGTTCACGGTGTGGACGAGCGTCATCGGCGTGGTGATGGCCGGCTTGAGCGCCGGATACTGTTTCGGAGGCGCACTTGGCGACGCATGGAAATCCGAACGCCGGCTGCGCATGATCGTCTTGGCGGCGGCGGTCTGGGTGGGATTCCTCGCGGCATTCCGGCAGCCGCTCATCGGCACGTTCACGGTGTTCATCCACTCCGCGGTGGTGCTCGCGCTCACGGCGACCGTGGCGCTGCTGCTGGTGCCGAGCGTATTGCTGGGCGCGGTGACGCCGTACGCCGTGCGCCTGAACACCGGCGACGTGGCCCATGCCGGACGTTCGGCGGGCCGCTTGTCGGCGCTGTCCACCTTAGGCTCGATCATCGGCACGTTTCTGGCGGGCTTCGCACTGGTGCCCGCGATGGGCACCACTGCCATTTTGTTCGCGTGCGCGGGCGTGCTGGGCTGCGTCGCGCTGTGCCGCACGTCACCCAGGTCGCTGACCGCGCTCGTGGCGTTCCTGGCCATGCTGGTGCTGCTGTCGAGGGCGGAGGCCATGCTGCATGCCCGCATGCTCCAGCGCCACGGCATCGTGCTGCATCAGGATTCCCCGTACGGCGTGCTGCGCGTCCGCGAGACCAAGGATGGAGCGGGGACGCTGACGCGGTACCTGGAGATCGATCATGGCAACCATGCGGCCTGGTCGCCGTCCGATCCCACGCGTCATGTCTTCACGTACACCGAGTATTACAACCTGGGCGATGCGTACAGGCCCGACATGCGGCGGGCGCTGCTGATCGGCGGTGGAGGCTACACCGTGGCGAAAGACTTCCTGGAGAGGCATCCGGAGGCCAGTATCGACGTACTGGAGATCGATCCGGCCGTGACGGCGCTCGCGAAGCGCTATTTCGGCCTGGCCGAGGACGAACGGCTGCGGGTGACGCACGAGGACGCGAGGCGTTTCCTCAACCGCGGCGGCCCGGCCGACGCTCCGGGTTCGGCGCTCGGGACATATTCGGTGATCTACGGCGACGCCTTCCGCTCCGAAGTCAGCGTCCCCTTCCACCTGGCCACGACCGAAGCGGCCCGGCGCATCCATGCGCTGCTGGATGACGACGGCGTGTACGTGCTGAACGTCATCGCGTCCGAAGAAGGAAAGCGTTCACAGATCCTGCGCGCGGAGGTCGCCACGCTGCGGGAGGTGTTCCCTGTGGTAGCCGCGTACCGCGTGCCGCTGGGCGACGATGTCTACGCCAGCCCGACGTCGCTCGAGAACGTCACCATCATCGCGTCCAAGAAGCCGATGGCGGGCACGAAGGACGCCCGCCTGAACGCCATGCTCAAGGGCGAGATCGACTTGGCGCACCCGCACAAGGTTGCCGCCCTCACCGACGACTACGCCCCGGTGGAAGCGATGCTCAACCTGTAGCTACTGGGCGGCCCCGGCCTGCATGGCGCGCGCGTCGTCGGCCATCTTCTTGGCGATGGACTGCATCTGCGTGGCGATGTCGCCGAGGCTCGGGCTGAACGCCTTGGCCTTGTCGGCGGCGGCATAGGCCTCCTTGGCCAGCGAGATGACTTCCTCGAACTTGCCGGCGGTGCCGGACTCGTAGGCGCGCACGAGGAGGCCGAATCCCTCGGCCGTCTTCACCGCACCCTTCACCACGGCCTCGTTGGGCTTGCTGGCAAGCGCGCCGCGCGACGTGAGGATGGCGCGGGTGGAAGCGAACTTGGCCTGGTTGATGTCCTTGGCATCCAGCATCTTCAGCAGGTTCACGATGTCGCCTTCGGTCTGCGACAGCAGGGCCTGCGTGCGGCGGCCGGCGCGGTACATGTCCAGCCGGTAGAGCAACAGCGCCATCTCGCCGCGCGAAATTTCCTTGGCCGGATTCAGCGTGCCCTCGGCGCTGACGCTCGTCATGGACGAGCTGAGCGCGTACCGCATGACGGGGTAGTACCACTCGGCGGGATTCGCGACGTCGCTGGCCAGCGGCGCGCTGATCTCGCCGAAGGCGCCCTTGGCGTCGATCTGCTTGGCGGCCAGAGCCATTTTGATGAACTCGGACTTGCGCACCACGACGCCGGGGTTGAACGACGCCTTGGCCGGCGGACCATCGACGAGCTTGAATTTCTTGTATGCCAGTTCGACGTACGGGATGGCCCACTGCGTGTCGGCCATGTCGTTGAACGAGCTGGTGGCGCCGGCGGCTGCCAGTTCCTCACCGGTCACCATGCCCGACACCAGGATCTTCACGGCGGCGGCGCGCGTGAGCTTGTCGTTCAGTCCAAACGTGCCGTCGGCTTTGCCCTGCACGAGCCCCTTGCTCTTTAAGTACTCCACGGCCGGAAACGCCGCGTCGGAAGGCCGGACGTCGCTAAACGACTGCGTCTGGGCCTGCGCGAAGGCGGGAACGGTGCCAAGCAGCAACGACGTGATGACGCCGACGCTCAGGAAAGCGGACGCGGAGGGCTTTGCAAGCATTCTGGAAACAAGGAAACGAATGTCTGACATGGTATCAAAAACTGTGCGTTTGGCAACCTGAAGCCCCAAGTTCAGAGACATCCGCTCATCCTCGGAATGATGGGGCAAAGCCGCAAAGCACCCGCCGCATGCGGCTGGAAAGCGGATGCACCGCTCTGCGGGCGGGAAGTTCAGACACATGTGCAACATGTACAGACGCCTTGTCCGGACGTCCGCATTTTTGTCTATGGCACTATACTAAGGAAAAAGGTCAATCCTGGAGTCATAAGACCAGACGCATCCGACACGGTGACGCTCGCGGTCTATGCACGTGTCTTCCGGCCGGCCCTGTGGCCGGAGGAAAGTTCATGGACATCTGCTACAACAAAAACCTTGTCACCCGCGGAATGACGCACGAAGATCATCGTCGCAGGCAGGATGGCGGCCGAACGACATGCAGAAGTTCAGGAACATGCGCAGCCCTTCTGTAAGCCAAAAAATCATTGTCTGATCTTTCGTGAAGCAGAAAGTTCCGCAACATGCGAAACGGATATGCCCCGTATGCCTGCGAACGCGCACGCAGCTTGTTTTGAAGCCGAATGTTCACAGAGAGCCGCTCGCTTGACACGCACGAAGCCCAGGTGATGCACTATGCGAAAGCCAGTGTGGCGAATGAAGCTCAGGCACATCCGATGCACTGCAAAGCCGCCGTATGGCCGATGGTGTTTTCCGCCACACAAAGCGAAGTTCAGAGACTTCCGCTTCACTGTATGGACAATTTTTCATAACTCTGATAAAATAAGGCATAGTAAAGTTATAGAAACAAAATACAACCTCCACTCGCGACACAGAAACACACAACATGCCCGCTCGTCATTCCCGATTGGCCGACGTCCGGCGCCTGCTGAAGCAGGCGGCGGAGTTGGAGCTGAGCGCGGGCGCGGTGCTGAGGCTGAAGTGGTTCCTCTACGCCATCGAGCACGATGACAACGTCAGCTTGGCCTGCCGTCATTTCGGCATCGCCCGCTCGACGTTCGTGCGCTGGTGGAACCGCTTCGATGCACAAGATCCGTCCAGCCTGGAGGAGACGTCGCGTCGCCCGCACACCGTGCGCGCACCCGAGACGGACGCCGCCGTGGTCGAGCTCATCCGCGCGCTGCGCATGCAGCATCCGACGATGGGCAAGGTCGGCATTCATGCCCTGCTGCGCGACGCGCACGGCGTGACCGTGTCGGTGTCGACCGTGGGCCGCGTCATCGCGCGGCACAAGTTGTTCTTCGGCCCGCAAGCCTCGCACGCGCAGAAGCGCGGCGAGACCGAATCCGTCATCGATGCCGGTTCCGTTTCCGTGGCGCCCGCTACGGACGACGGTGCTTCCGCGTTGCCGCTTCCCCCGCTGCCTACTTCCTAAGATGCGCCGCTTCTTCGCCCGCATCGGCCTCGCCACCCTGGCGCTCATCCTGAGCGTCCAGACGGTGCACGCGCAGGAAAGCGCGTCGTTCATGGTCACGGATGACCTGGGCAACTACGGAAACAACGGCACGGCGGAAGGCGCCAATTTCATCCAGGAGCACGGCGGCCTGACATGGTACGAAGGCGAACTGACCGGCTCGAACTTCACGGTCTCCGACAGCGAACTGTCGGACACCGGCACGACCGGAGGAACGGGCACGACCGGGGGAACCACAGGCGGCGGAACGTCGGGTGGAAGCTCGGGTGG
>CAYSWB010000001.1:29087-33073 GCA_964434575.1 uncultured Candidatus Peribacteria bacterium
TCGGGTGGAAGCTCGGGTGGCAGTTCCGGCGGCAGCGGAGGACATCCGGCCGCGGGAACTGATTCCGGTACCGGCGAAACCGGCGGAACGACCGGCGGCACTACGGCCGGAACCGGACGCCCCGCCCGCCCGCCGCGCACGCCGAAACCCGTCGTGCAGACCATTCCTGGAATCACGCCGGTCAAGGAGCTGCAGATCATGCCGTTCGACGTGCGGCTGAACATCGGCGCCACGCTCACGTCGCGGACGGTGATCCGCGCCGCCGAACGCAGCACGCTGCAATTCTTCGACGCCGTGGATCCGGTCTTCCCGGAACAGCGCGTGCGCGGTGCCGCCGGACTGCCGGCGATCCCGGCAAGCAGTGCGTTGGAACTTTCCGCCCTGATGATGCTGATCGGCACGCTCCTTGGAGCAGGGCTGAAGGCGATGAAGCCGAAGCGCATCAAGAAGTTCCTGCGCAAGAAGAAGAACCGCGCCATCCTCAGCGGCACGCTGGTCGTGCTGGCAGGTCTTCTGGGAGGATTGATGCTGCTGGGTATTCCGGGCATCGCGCACGCCGACAACGACACCGTGCCCAGCATGCGCATCTATAAGGGAACGCTGCGCACGCCGTCGGGCAGCGCCGTCACCACGCCGGTCACCCTGCGCTTCAGCTATTGGAACACGTCGGACTACCTGACCACCGACACAACGGCCACCGGCGCCCTGAATACCGGCGCAGCAAGCTACTTGGGCTGGTACGAGGTGCACACCGTCACGCCGAACGCCAACGGCGCCTTCTCGGTCGTGCTGGGCCAAACGCGCCAGCTCGTGAACCTGAAGACCATCTCCGCCGCCAACCTGCTGCAGCTTCACCTGCAGGTGGAAGTGAAGAACAGCACGGCGCCAGAAACCTCGTATGAGGTGCTGGATGTCAACACGTCGAATACGGCAGTCGACCGCTCGCAGATTCTGGCCGTGCCGCTGGCGCGCAACGCCGACCTTCTCGACCAGCGCGACACGGGTACCGGTGCGTACGACATCCCGGTGCTCAACGGCCTCGGCAAGCTGCCGGTAAGCACCGTTCCGCTCGGCACCAACCACGACAGCTTCATGGTGGATGCCGACGCCTCGTCCACCGGCAGCATCAGCCTGCGCTTCGGCACGGGACTTGCCAGCCAGCTGCAGTACGACACCGTCACGTCCAAATTCAACTTCCTGTCCGACGTGTCCATCCAGGGCGACCTGACGGTCACCGGCCTGATCAACGGCGTGGACCTGAGCGCCATCGCCAGCTCCACCGGCGCGCTGAAGGCTTCGGCCGGCGCCGGACTGAGCCTGAAGGTCGCCGGCGGCAGCTACCGCCTGAACGGCACGGTGACGAACTTCGCCGGCAACGGCGGCGTGGCCATGCCGGCCAACTCGACCGTGTACGTGTTCTTCGGTTCCGGCGGACTGACCGCGCGCACGCTGGGCTTCCCGACCGACGAGAGCTACATCCCGGTGGCTGAAGTGACGACCAACGGCACCGCCATCACGGGTATCGATGACCGTCGCGTCCTGAGCAGCGACGACCGCGAGAGCGACATCGAACTCGTGTACTACCCGGAATTCCCGAACGTGTCGTACCAGGGAGACGGCGCGGATAACGTGGGCCAGCTGGTGGTCGGCCACGACACCATCAACAAGCACAACTTCTACCAGTGGATGAGCACTCGCTCGGATCTGCAGGACTACGACATCCTGCTGAAGACGCGCTTGCCCGAAGACTTCACGCGCTGGCAGAGCGGCGGATTCTCCAATGCGCTGGCGGTGCAGTACCGCTCCACGTCGTCCGGCACGTCGCTGGCCAAGCTGGACATCCAGGTCTACGACACCAACGGCACGCCGGTCACGCTGTCGGGCTCCTCCACGAACCTCAACAGCCTGACGTGGCAGAACACCGGCCTGGAATTCACCGGCGGTACGTGGACCCCGGGCCAGGACTTCCTGATCCGCCTGCGCATGCACGCCAAAGATAGCTTCCAGATGCATGTGGGAGCGCTGCGGCTGCGCTACGTGGAATTCAAGCAGCCGGAATAAGCGGGCCGCCTTAATATATAAAGGAATATTTATTTTACTATGTCCAACGTGCTGACATTGTTTATTTTTTGTGAAACTGAAGCCATATTGTGATTCTTTCGACCGGAGAAATGACAATATTACTGCACATTATTTATTATGTTCGTCAAGGTGAAGGAACTGCACGTTCTGACGAAATCTGCTATAGTAATGCGATACCAACAAAAACCCATGACCACTCTGCTTCGTTCCCGCCGCTCCGTGCAGGCCGCCAAATTCCTGGCGGGCACAGCCGTTGGGATTCTCGCGTTCGCCGGCATGGCGACCCGCGTCGCCGCCCAGTCCAGCTGGAGCCCGACGCTGCTGGTGAATACTGAAGCCTTCCAGGTTATCGACGACGGCGACGGCGCTTCGAACATCGAGTTGCGCTTCGGCACATCCAGCCAGACCTTGAAGTTCCTGACGACCGGCAAGTTCCAGTTCTCGCACTCCATCAGCGTGCTCGGCAACATCTCGGGCACCACGCTGCGCATCGACGGCCTGGGTGAGATCCAGGGCCCGCTCGCCGTTTCCGGCGCCGTGCGCACCGAAAGCAACCTCACCATTAATGACGATGCCGACTCGAACAACGCCGTGTTGACCTTCGGCAGCGACTCCGTCAGCGAGACGCTCACCTGGCTCAACAGCGCCGACAAGTTCCAGCTCAGCGACGATTTGAGCGTCATTGGAACGCTGTCCGGCTCCATTTTGCGTGTCGACGGCAACGCCGACATCAATGGAGCGCTGGCCGTGTCCGGCTCCGTGCTGACCGAATCCAACCTGACGATCAACGGCGACGCCGACTCGAACAACGCCGTGTTGACCTTCGGCAGCGACTCCGTGAACGAGACCATCACCTGGGCCAACTCCAACGACCGCTTCGAATTCTCCGACGACGTGCTCGTGAACGGTTCGTTCACGGCCGTGGGCGTCATTTCCGGCTCCACGCTGCGCGTGAGCGGCAACGCCGACGTGCAGGGCAACCTGACCGCCTCCGGCACCGTCCGCATGGATGGCAGCACGCTGACCATCAATGACGACCAGACCGCCGGCGACGTCGCGCTGACCTTCGGCAGCGACGGCACCAACGAGTCCGTCACCTGGCTGAACACCGCCGACAAGTTCTACCTGTCCGACGACTTGGACGTGAACGGCACCCTCTCGGGCACCACGCTCAAGATCTGGGGCAACGGCAACCACACGCTGTCCGGATCCGTGATCATCGAGAACGGCCTGTCCGGTTCGACCATCCAGGGCTTCGGTCTCGGCGACTGTAACGGCACCAACCAGAAACTGGTGTACAACGCCTCGACCGATAAGTTCGAGTGTGCAACCGACAACACCGGCGCAGGCAGCAACGGCTCCGGCCAGATCATCTCGCTGCACCCCGAATACGCCGGCGCCATCTACTTCTCGTCCGGCGCCGCGTTCGTGGGCCAGATGACTCTGTCCGGCGGCACCACCGCCCTGGACAACACGTACCGCTGGTCTTCCAGCAACGGCACCATCCAGAACTACTGGATTTCGACCCGCGTCCGCCTGCCGAACAACTTCAGCTCGTGGGACCCGACCCGCCCGATCGAACTGCGCTACAAGACCGGCGTCGCCTCGAACGCCAACAACCACGTAACCATGCGCATGCGCGACACGGCCGGCGCGTTGGTCACCCTGACCAACGGCGACAACCTGGCCAACACCGCGTTCACCACCGCCACCATCACGGGACCCGAAGCCAGCGGCACTTGGACTCCCGGCGGTTACGTGACCATCTACGTGAAGCTCGCGGCCAACAACACCGCCAGCGCCTACGCCGCGGCCGGATTCATCAACCTGAAGTTCGAGAACACCCTGCCGTAAAGACCCTCACCTCGCGAACACTTTCTTCAAACGAGAAGGACCCCTCCGCA
>CAYSWB010000001.1:33173-123050 GCA_964434575.1 uncultured Candidatus Peribacteria bacterium
CCGGGAGGGGTTTTTCTTTAGCGCGTTTCGCCGGCGAATTGGGCATCCACTTCGGCGTACACGCGGCGTGAGATCTCGGCGATGATCGCAATGTTCTTCTGCATATCGTTGCCGCGCGTCATCACGCACAGCAGGTACGGACGCTTGGGGTGGTACACGATGCCGCAGTCGTGGAATTGCTTCACCTGCTCTCCCGAGATGTCGCGTATGCCGAACTTGTGGGCCACCTTTACGCCGGCCGGCACGCCGGCCACCAGACCGTCGACGTACGCCGACCGAGTCAAGAGCGAAAGCGCCTTCTGCGACATCTCGACGTTCAGGTACTGGGCGTTGTAGAGCACGCGAAAGAGCGAGGAATACGACTTCACCGTCAATTGATGGTCATCGCGAGCGGCCAGCATGCCCAACTGGCCGTAGATGGTCTTGATAGCGTCGCCTCGCACGTCCGAGGCGTCCAGGAACGCCTTCAGCACGTCGTTCGACGCATTGTCCGAGTACACGATCATCTTCGTCAGCAGCTCGTCGGCGGTGTACGTCTTGCCCGGCTGCATGGTCTGATCGGGACTCTCGACATTGTTGATGCCGGCATACGGGCCCGACAAACCCAACTCCTGCTTCAGGAACATCGGGTCGTCTTGGGCCGCGCGCAGCAGGGCGATCATGACGGGCACCTTGAAGAGACTGGCGGGGATGAATGTCTCGCGCTCGTTGATACCGAACCACGGCCCGCCGCGCAGGTCACGGAAGTAGACCGCGGCGACCTCCACGTCGCCGGCCTGCTTTTCGGCGTCGATCCATTCGCTGAGGTCGTTCTCGAATTCCTCGTACTCGCGGATGGGCGGCTGGGTACCCATGCAGGCGCGCGCGGCGTTCAGCAGCGGATACCGGTTGCCACAACCCAGCTCATCAAACGTTCCGCGCATGTACGCGCCGAACAGCGCTCCCACGGCTCCGGCCGCCAGGACGAAAATCGAAAGACGACGGTAGGTGAGGTTGACGTCCACGTTACCCGACACTATCCAAGATCAACTGGCTGTTCGCAAGTACGCGGGACGCAGATTCACTTGCACGCCGGTATGGCGCCAAGGAGCTATTTCGCCGGTCCTTGGTAGTCGCTTAAGTTCACGAACATCATCACGACGCCGCAGCTCTTGCGTGGGTCTTCCGGGCACGGTTCGGTCTTGGCCATGTCCAGGCTCTCCAGCGCGATGCCGACCGTGCGGCCGGCACGCAGCGCCTTCATCGCGTAGCCCGGCATGCTGGCGGCCGTCAGGCGGTCGCCGGTGAGGATGGGGCCGTTCTCCAGGCTGACCTTCACGGGAACGCGGCCGACAAGGGCGATGGGGAACGAACCCTTGGTGAACGCACCGGCGACGAACCCGGGGTTCGTGGAGACCACACCCAGCACTTCGGGCTGGTACGCCGACGTGGAGCGCCGGACGCCGTGGCTGTCGGTGAAGTCGATGGCCACCACTTCGCCGGGCTTCAGGTCGTCGGGCGACGAGTAACGCTCGGCCAAGTCGGCTCCGCCGCTGAACAGCGAACCCTTGTTGCCGGTATAGACGTCGCCGTTGGAACTGACACGGAACAGCGAGAGGTTGTCGGCCTTGAAGTCGACGACGCTGGAGTCCTTGCCGACGGAGAACTCCGTGATGGTGGGCGTGGTGATGACGCGCTGCGTCACGGCGTTGGTGGAGCCGCCGCCGTTCCACCAGACGTCCTGGTAGATGCCGGTATAGGACGGGATGCTGCGCGCCAGGTTGAACGTGACCTGCAGCCAGGTATGACCGGTACCCGGCAGAATTTGGTCGCCGGGGCGGCCGATTTCGCGCGAAGAGTCGGATTGGATGGACAGCGCCGACGTGCCGGTGCGTACCGAGGCCGAGATATTCGAGTAGCTGGGCGACGCCTTCCACGAGAGCGTGGACGAGCTGTCGAGATCGGGAATGTTCATCAGCTCGCTGCGGTAGAAGCCGCTGGTGACCCAACCGGCGTCGTAGAGCATAGCGGTGGTGGTGCCGGCAGAAGCGATGGCGTTCGCGCCGGCCGTGACGACGAACTTGCCGTCATCGCGCTGGAACGCCACCGAGCCGGTGCCGATAGCCGCGGTGGTGGCCGGTCCGGCCACGAAAATACCCACGCCGTTCGTACTGGTATCGGCGGTGAACGCACCTGCTTTCTCGTAGTAGATCTGGGTAGTGGTGAGCGCGCCGCCGTTGGTGATGAGCCAGGTGCCGTCGGGGCGCGGCAATGCCTGCGCGCCGTGGCGCGTGGCGGCGGCCAAGGTGGCGCCGACGAGCATGCGGTTCGTAAACGGGTTATAGATGTTGGTGGCGGTGACGCCGGCGCAGGTGTTGGCGGTGCCGCCACCCTTGATGATGACCCATTGGCCGTCGAACCGCTCGAACGCGAACGCGCCGGGGCCCGTGCCGGTGGTGATGGGGGCCGCCGTGTTGTTCACGAACTGCATCGTGTACGGATCGAACAGCATGGTCGCGGTCTGCAATGCACACGTCTGGGTCGATGTGCCGGGGACCACCATGTACTGACCGTTGGGGCGCGGAATGGCCATCGAACCGCGTCCGATAACAAGGTTGGTGGTCGACCCGGACATGGTGGTGTTCGTGAACGGGTTGTAGACGGTGGTCGAACGCCTGAAGCCGCCATGCAGGACGAGCACGTTGCCGTTGGGCAACGCGATGGGCAACGCGCCTTCGCCGGCGGCCTGCGTAAGCAGCGGACCGGCGGTGAAGGTATTGGCGATGGGATCGTAGATATTGGTCACGCGGCTGCCGCCTCCCACGACGACGAGGAACTTGCCGTCCGGCCGCTTGAACGCAAACGCACCGGTGGACGTGCGGATGGTGGGCGTGGCCGTGAGCGTATTGGATGTGAACGTGTCCGGGTTGTAAATCATGGCCGCTCCGGCCGCGCCGCCGGCGGTCTGGCCCGGCAGGATGACGAACTTCTTGTCCGGACGCTTCATGACGACGGTGCCGACGCCGGCTGCGGTGGACATGGCCGGCTGCGTGACGAACACGCCGTTGTATACGCCCTGCTGGGTGGTGTTGATGGTGGTGCCGTACGCGACCTGGTTCGCCAGCGCGATCTGGAGGTTTTTATTGCGGTCGTTTTGGATGTTCACGGCGATGGGGCCGGACGCGTCGGCACTGCCGCCGAACTCGAACTGGGTGCGGTGCAACAGGATGGTGTTACGGACGGAGACGTCGTACAGCGTCGGATCTTTGTTCGCGCGGCGGTAGCGCGTCTGGCCGAGTCCGCGGCGCAGGCCCCATTCCTGGTCCACGAACTTCGGCAACGAGCGCTTGAAGATGACTTTCATCTGCACGCGGTTATGTCCGGGCGTCGGCCGGACCAAGTCGCCGTTGCTCTGAATATCGCGGTAGTTACCGCTGCAGCTGCCGTTGCCGGTACGGACCTGGAACGACAGCTGTCCGGCATCGGCGTCGGTATTCCATTCCATGCGGGAGCCGGTACCGAGCGACGGCGCGGTGATGCATTCGGTTTCATACGTGGCGCCGGTGGAGGTGTAGTTGCCACCCAGGATGAAACCCATGTCGTAGACCGACGTGGTGGTGGTCGCGCCGCCCAGCAGAACCTGAACGGTGCCGCGAGCGTTGATGAACATGTGTGCGCCGGCGCCGGGCGTGCCGCCGGCGATGGTGGGGCCGGTGGTGAACTGGTTGGCATCGCTGCGAGTGACATCGATGATGTTCGTGGTCGTGCTGCCGCCGATCATCAGGAGGTACTTGCCGTCCTGGCGCCACAGGGCCTGCGCGCCGTCTGCCAAGGCCGCAGTGGGGCCGAAGCCGACGCCCGACTGGGCCGTCATGGTGCCCGCGCCGTTGTTGTTGGACGACGGCATGGGGTCGTAAATGGTCGAGGCATTCTGCGCGCCGCCCAAGATAAGGAACTTGCCGTCGGGCCGGCGGATGGAGAACGCGCCGGTAGTGATGGTCGGGGCGTTGGACTGGATGGGGTTTAGGTACCACTGGTTGTTGTACGGCGTGTACAGCCAGTGCGTGGTGGTGTTGCCGCCCGCGAAGACGAGGAACGACCCGTCATCGCGCTGCAGCGCATGCGCGCCGGCGCCGAAGCTGGCGCCGAGTGCCGTACCGGCCGTGTACACGTTGGCCGTGCCGTTGTACAAACCCCAGTTAGCAGAGCCGCCGCACATGATGACGTATGAACCGGACGCCACGAGGAACGCGTTGGTGCCCGTTGTTGCCGTGCAGCTGGTCAGCGTGACGCTGGAGTTGGCGGTGATGCCGTACGGGTCGTACACGTTGGCGGTGGTCGAGCCGCCGCCGGCAATCACGAGGTAGCGGCCGTCCGGACGACGGAGCGACATGCCTCCGGCGCCGACCGCGGTGGTGGTGGCGCCGATGGCCGACATGGCGCCGCCGGCGATACCGTCCCACAGGTTCACGGTCGTGGAGCCGTTGCCGAGGAAAATGACGTACTTGCCGTCGTCGCGCAGGATGGTGTGCGCACCGGCACCAAGCGCGGCCGATGTCGTGACGGTGGACGTGGACGTGGTGCCCTGGCCGGAAGACGGCACCGTGCCTTCGTTGATGTTGATGGCGTCGTCGGCCGAGGTGACGTTGGTAAGCGTGGAGCCGGCGAACGAGAAATCCGTGGCGTTGGACGTGCCGGTGGTCGTCTTCACGATGTCCGAAGTGGTGACCTTCACGTTCAGCGAGCCGGTCATGGTGTCGCCGCCCTGGTTCACGAAGATGCTTTCGATGTCGGCATACGCCATGCCGCCGCCGGACGTTCCGCCGCCGGTCTGGTCGGTGCCGCACGAGAACTTTCCGGTCGACGGGTTGTAGAGCAGCTTGCTGGTGGTGCCGTTGTTGCACGAGCCCAGGCCGGAACCGAAGAAGCTGGCGCCGGAGAACGACGAGTCGGTGATGATGGAGCCGGAGAAGGTGTTGGCCACGCCGCCCCAGCTGCGGATGGTCGTTCCCGAAATGGTGCCGAGGATGTCCAAATCGTCCGAGAATTTGAACTTGTCCTCGGTGTTTGCCCAGTGCAGCGTTTCGTTCACGCCGTCGCTGCCGAAGGTAAGGATGGTATCGGCTGCTGTCTGGTCATCGTTCAACGACAGGTTGGCGTCGAGGTGCACCGCGCCGGACACGCTGAGGATGCCCATGATGTCGGCGTTATTGGTGGTGCGCAACGTGCGGCCGGACATGGTGCCTTTGATGGCGGCGCCGGAGGCGGACAAGGTTCCGTGCACGACGGCGTTGTTGTCGATGCGCAGCGAGGAGCCCGAGATGCTGCCGACGATGCTGATGTCGTCGCTGAACTGGAACCGGTCGGCCGAGTTGAACCACGTCAGCGTTTCATTGGTGGCGTCGCTGCCGAAGGTGAGCACCGCGTTGTTGGCATCGGCGTCGTCGTTGATGGTGAGGTTCGAGTCGGTGCGCACAGCGCCGGATGCATTCAGCGCGCCGTGGATATCGGCATTGCCGCTCACGCGCAGGGTGGAGCCGGACAAGACGCCAGCCTTGGAGACGATGCCGTTTTTAAATGTGGTTGTGCCCGAGAAGGCGGCTGCGCCCGAGATGACGAGCAGGCGACCGGAAATGGCGCCTTGCACGACGGCGTTGTTGTCGATCCGCAAGCTGGAGCCGGAAATGCTGCCGATGACCTTCAGGTCATCCGTGAACACGAACGCGCTGAACACCGTGTCGAAGCGCAGCTCTTCCTGGAGGGTGGTGCCGAACCGCAACGCGAGGCTGGTTTCACCCATGCCGGCGTCCTCCACCGTGTCGAATGCGGTTGCCGTTGCGCTGTCGTACGTGGAGGCATAAGCGGGCAACTCCGCCGTGGGGAGGAGAAGCAGAACGACGAGCGCGATGCTGAGGATGCGTGAGAGTTTCATGTGATCTAGCGGTCGGTTTCGGTGTAGACGTGCTGCATGCGGAAGTTTTTTGCGGTAGCCGTGAGAGCGGAAACGCCGAGCACCTGACGCAGCGAGGTGGAGCCGCCCGGGAGGTTGGAGGCGGTGCTGCCCTGCAGCCGAGTTCCGGTCGTGAGGTTATCGATCTGCCAGTTCACGGTGGTGCAGGTGGACGTGCAATTGAAGGAAAGCTCGTACACGTTGTTGGCGGTAAACGGCATCGTGGTGTTCACCACGTTTTGGGTGGTGTTGTCTTTCGTTGTGAACTGCCAGTTGGCATCGCCGCGGTTGGTGGAGAACTGGAAGCCGATGTAGTGACCTGCCGGGTTGTCGTTGCCGACCATGGTGGCGATGGTCTGGTTGGCCAAGCCGACGAACGTGCGGACCGAAGCGGTATCCACCACCCCGACGCGGGCACTGAAAAAGAAACCGTTTGCAACACCGGCCGAGCCGCGGAAGAACGTGGTGTTCACGGAGCTGGTTCCAGCGGTATCGTTCAGCGTGGCGGCGGTGGCGAAGTTGGTCATGTACCCGAACGTCTGGTCTGCAGCCGGATGTGAAACGGTGGTGTCGTTGGTGACTGTGGTGCCGATGCCGTTTACGGTCGTGCCTCCGCCGGTGGTCAACGACATGACCATTTTGCTGAAGAGCGCCGGCTGCAGGGCATAACCCGAACCGAAACGTCCGCGGTTTTGCAGCAACGGCCTGCCGGCAATGGTCTGGGAATATGTTTTCAACATGCCATCCGGCGCTTGCGAAGGCGTAGCGGTGTTCTGGAGGCTTTGCAGCATCAGCGTGCCGGAGAGGACGGCGCCGCTGCCCAAGTAAGCTTTCTCTCGCAGCACCAGTCCGGTGCCGACGGAAGTGCCCTGCAAATCGATGAACAGGGCTCCGGTCATGGTGTCGCCGGAGACGTTCACGTACTTGGTGTCGAAGAATCCGTTCAGCGAGCCGGTGTTCGACCAGTTGCCGCCGCTGCCGCCGCCGGTTTGATCCGTGCCGCAGGAGAAACGACCGGTGGCCGGGTTGTACAGCAGCTTGCTGGTCGTGCCGTTGCTGCAATCACCCAAACCCGAACCGTAGAACGTGGAGCCGGAGAACGACGCGTCGGTGATGATGGAACCGGAGAACGTGTTGGCGATGCCGCCCCAGCTGCGGATGGTGGTGCCCGAAATGGTGCCGACGACATCCAAGTCGTTGCTGAGGCGGAAGCGGTCGGTGGCATTGATCCACGAGAGCGCTTCGCTGACGCCGTCACTGCCGAATGTCAGGACGACGTCGGCGGCCGTAAGATCGTCATTCAGCGTCAGGTTCTGATCGAAACGCACGGCTCCGGACGCCGACAAGGCTCCGTGCACCGCGGCCACTCCGTCCACCCGCAAGCTCGTGCCGGACAGCACGCCGAGCACGCTGATGTCGTCGCTGAACTGGAACATGCCGATGGCGCGGTTCCAGATGATGCTTTCGTTCACGGTCGAGCCGAAGCGGACCGAAATGTTCGACGACGTATCGGCATCGTCGATCACCTGGAACGCCTCGGTGTTCACCAGCAGCGTCGGGCTCCAACTGGATTGCGCCGCGACTGCCGGGATGAGCGCAAGGCATGCCAGCGAGAACGCAAGTACATGCAGGATGCAGACGGGCCGGCGATGAGCATTCTGTGCGTGCATCAAAATCTGATTAGTATACCAGAAACAGCCTTTCTTGAGGTGGGTTTGGATTTGCCTAAATTCATAGAATGGTTTGCAATAAACTTCGGCTTTCACGGCATGCCCGACTGAGACATGTGATGCAATATTTTCAAGAAGAGTCAATTTTTGACACGGGCGATCGGCGTCGAAATGGTGTATACTGATCGGATTTCATGGAAATCCAAATCCATATTCCGCGGCCCTGGCAGACGCTGTTTGCAATCGCGCTGGCGTTCTTCTGGTTCACCGGTCCGTTCGGATTCGGCGGCTCGCCGAACGCGGACGCGCATGACCACGCGCGGGAAGCCAGCGGCGGCATGAGCAACGGCGTGGAAATGGCGCGTGCCCAGCAGGACGTGGAACGCGAGCGCATCAAGCAGGCCGTGCTGTCGCGTCGCGAAGAAATTCTCCGTTACCAGCTGCAACTGCTGGAGAACGAAGCGGCGCGGAGCAAAGACATGCGCGTGATCGAGGAGGTCGGCGAACACCGTAAAGTACTCATCAGCATTCTCACGCAACGCCAGACGTCCGAGAAGCTGCTGGCCAAATCCCTCACGGAACTCTGGGATGCGCAGGGCACCGCGTTCACGCGCGGGGCTCCGGACGATCCGATCGTCCTGCAGTGGCCGGTGGAACCGAAGTACGGCATCTCCGCCCACTTCGAAGACGACGGTTATGAGGAACGCTTCGGCATGCCGCACCACGCGGTGGACATCCCGGTCGAGCAGGGCACGGTGATCCGCGCTCCGGCCGACGGCACGGTGTCCAAGGTATCGATGAACGGACTGGGCTACAGCTATGTCGCAATTGACCATGCCGGCGGAACGCAAACGATTTACGGCCACGTCACCGCGTCGCTGGTGCAGGAAGGCGACCGCGTTCGCACGGGCACACCCATCGCGCTGTCGGGCGGACGCCCGGGCTCGGAAGGCGCGGGTATGTTCACGACCGGTCCGCACCTGCACTTCGCCATCCGTCAGGACGGCGTGCTTGCCGACCCGATGAAGTACCTGGTGAAGATGGTGGACGGCTACTAGCGGCGCGGCGCGGTGGCCTGCTGCCACTGCTCCAGGGCAAACAAGTCCGTCATGCCGGCAATGTAGTCTTTTACGGCTTCTTCCAGGGCTCCTCCGTGCTTGGCCTGCAACGCCAAAACCTTCTCCGGCGGGGCGTTGCGATACGCGGCGAAGAGGTCGCGGATGACCTGCTTTCCGTGGGTGGCCTGCGCCTGGACGCCGGGATTCATGTACAACCGGTCCCACAGGAACTGACGGAGTTCGTGTAGCATGCCGCGCATGTCGTCGGAGAAAACGACCAGCTGGTTTTCCGATGCATACACGTCGTCCAGCGTACGGACGCCGTGCGTGACCAGCGCGAGATCGGTGGCTTCGTACAGATCGCTTACCAGGCGGTGCACGATGGCCCCGCGGATCTCCGTGCCCGCTTTCTTGGCCGTATCCGACGCCAGCTTGCCCAGCTCCAGCTTACGCAGGTCATCGAGCGTGAAGATGCCGGCGCGCAGGCCGTCGTCCGTGTCGTGCGCGGTGTAGGCGATCTCGTCGGCAAGGTTCACCGCTTGCGCCTCCAGCGACGGCGAGCGTTCCAAGACCATGTCCTCCGGCGTGTCATGCGGAGTGCGGTGTTTCATGAGCCCCTCCAGCACTTCGCGGTTCAGATTCAGCCCGGCATAGTGCTTGCTGCGCTGCTCGAGAACCGTGACGGTTCTGAGTGACTGCAGATTGTGCTCGAAGCGCTTGCCGAAGGGCTCTATGCATTCGTGCAGCGCCTCTTCGCCGGCATGCCCGAACGGCGTGTGGCCAAGGTCGTGCGCCAGCGCGATCGCCTCGGCCAAATCCTCGTTCAGCGACAGCGTCCGCGCCACGCCGCGGCTGACTTGGGCGACTTCCAGCGTATGCGTGATGCGCGTGCGGTAGTGATCTCCGGTGCCCGCTACGAACACCTGCGTCTTGTGCATTAGGCGGCGGAACGCCTGCGTATGCAGCACACGGTCGCGATCGCGCTGGAACGGAAAGCGCGTCGAGTCGTCCGGTTCGGCGTGCATGCGGCCCAGTCCGCCGGCGTGCGGCACGGCGTAGGCGGCGAGCAGTCCGTTGGCGGCGGCGATGCGCTTGGAGAGCGGTGTCGTCATGGACGCACATGCTACGCCCATGCCGGCCCGGTGAGAAATGGGGGCCCTCGATCCGGCCGGCAACGGAACCATGGCGAGCCCATCCTTATGCCAAAAAGCGGTATTCCGCACATGCCGGTGGCCGGTGGGGTATACCGCGGCCAGGAGCGGCGGGCATACCGTATTCCTCCTGTATTTCTTCCCCCTTTTCTTTATGAAAACGGTCAACAGGACCATTCTGCTCGGCAACGCCACGCGCGACGCCGAGCGCAAGACCCTTCCGAGCGGCAGGGACGTCTGCACGTTCGGCATCGCCACCAACCGCGTCTGGACCGACGCGCAGGGCCAGCGCCAAAGCGTGGCCGAATTCCATAATCTGGTCGCGTGGGGCAAGCTCGCCGGCTTCTGCGCCGACTACGTCCGCAAGGGCAAGCCTCTCTACGTGGAAGGCTACCTCCACACGCGCAGCTGGGAGACCGAAGCGGGACCCAAGCAGTACCGCACCGAAGTGGTGGTGGAGAACCTGGTGCTCATCGGACCCAAGGCCGATGCCGAAGCGCCGAAACTGCAGGACGACGAAGTACCGGCTGAAGAGGCCGCTGCGTAAACACAGAGAGCAGACCGAGCCGGCCTTTGTGCCGGCTCTTTTTGTACAAGGACGCGCGAAGCCCGGACTCGCTCCGGGCTGGAGCGCACATTTTTGCAAGGAAAGGAGAGCCCGTGAGAGGAAAGCGTAGTGTTCCTTTCACGAATTGTCCCATGTCCAAACGGCCGTTGCTCCGCGTGACTCTATCCCTGGTACGCCAGGTGGGTGACCGCATCCCCGGCCCACGGGCCGAGGCGATTAGATCTCCCGTAAGATAAGTCAGAGAAAAAGTATGCGCGGGCTGACGGGTCGTCGAGACAGTCCGGAATGCTACACCATTTGTCCGACCCGGTGCGAGGAAATGGCCGGGAATTTGGATGACGGCGTTGACATGCCGCGACGGTGACATGAAGATGCGCGACCCCCATGCCGCTGACCCGCATTTCCCTGCCGATGACGGACGACCGGCCCGGCCACGCCTTCACCCGCGACGAACTCGCGGGCTGCGAGGCGTCCGGCACATGCTGCCGCTGCGGCGCGTGCTGCTGGGCGCACGAGATCGAAGGCATGCCCGCCCCCGGCGACGAGCCAGGGGCGCTCCTGCTCGTGAACGGCAAGCCGGTGAAGGGACGCAAAGAAGCGGGGGAGCTTTGCCCGCACCTCGCGCAGGACGACGAGGGCAGACTGTCGTGCTCCATCCACGATTCCCCGCACCGGCCCCAGGCGTGCGGCGAATGGATCGGCAACGGCGTGCATGGCTACCGGCGGATGCTCGCCGCTGCATTCACATGCGTCACCGCGCCGCCGAGCGTGCAGTCCGTGCACGAGGCGGCCCTACTCGTTGAGCGCAACGTGTTCGCGCTGCTGGACCGCAAGCCCGGCCGCGCGTTCGACGGACCGCAGCCCGTGCCGGGAGCCCTGCTGGAAACGCCCGGCGACGTCATCCGCGTGGCGGTCCGGTACGTGGGCCAGCTCGGCGTCTTCGATGAAGCCGCTTTCGCGCGGCTGGGCGTGGGGGCACTGCTGGAACACTTCCGCCGGTACGAACCGGAGCTGATGGCCGATGTCGTCCGCGGCCTGAGGTTCGCGTGCTTTTCGTACGAGAACCCGTTGCACCGCAGGTTCGTGGAAACGTACCTGGCACCGGAACAGGAGCAGGTTTGGGCTTAGCGCAGCACCGCCACGAAGCAGTTCGTGTAGCCCTCCTGGACTTCCTCCTTGTGTCCGCCGCGGTACGACCACATGGTGCCCGGGTTGCAGCGGGTGCATGCCGACATGCGCTCGACCTGTTCGCGCTTGAGACCGATCTGGTTCAGCTGCGTGTCGGCGGCGGAAATAAGATCGACGAATTTGCCGTCGAAGAACGCGGAGAGCTCCGGCACTTCTTTCGCCGGATCAGTGAAATCGGAACAGCCGTAACACAACGACGGTCCGGCGCACACGACGACCTCCGAAGGATCGACATCGAACTCCTTTTTGAGCACCTTGAAAAACTCCGGAATCACGCCCGCCACGAGGCCGCGCCAGCCGGCGTGGATCAGCCCCAGCACGCCTTTTTCGGGCGCGTACACCACGAAGCTCTGGCAATCGGCGAAGCGGATCAGCAAGCCCAGGCCCTTCACGTTGGTGATGATTCCGTCGGCCTCCTTGGTGCGCGAGGTGGCCTTGCGCACGACGACGACCTTCTTGCCGTGCTTCTGCTTCAGGCTCGCGAGCTTTTTTACGCCGGTGGCCTTCTTGATTTCGGCGTCCGTGGAAACCTCATCGGCCTTCACGAGGAAATCGACTTCGATCTTGTCGGCGTAGGGGCGCAGGATGCGGAACGGATTCTTCATCATGATGGCTGCTCAGAGGGAACGAAGGATGCGGGGAATGGACTCGATGACGCGGCGAGTACCGTACGCGTGTCCGTACTCATTGAACAAGAGCGAACCGGCCCGCTTGATGACGGTGCTGGCCATGACGGCGGCGTCGAAATGCGGCATACCCTGCGCGATGAGCGAAGCGGTGAGGCCGGCCAACGCGTCGCCGGTGCCGCCCACGGTGAGACCCGCGTTGCCACCCGCGATCTCGCGCTCCAATCCGGTGGATGACACGACGCGATCCACCACGCCTTTCACAAGGATGGTCGCGCCTGCTTCCTTGGCGGCGTCCGCCACGGCGGGAGGCTCCAGGCCCATGCGCTCCAGTTCGCCCAAATGCGGCGTGAGCACGGCATTTCGGCCGCGTAGGGCTTCCAGCGTGAACGGCTGGAGGCCGCTGGCGTCCACGACGAGCGGGCAGGTGGAAGATTCGAAAATCGTCTGCAGGGCCGCGAGCATCTTGGGCGTGCGTGCGAGCCCGGGACCGATGACGGCGCAATCGATGGTCGCGAGCAATTCCAGCAGCACCGCGTGATCCTTGGGCGTGAAATCATCCGGCGCGGCGGCAGTGCCGAACCAGTACACCTGGAAATTCGGCGACGTCTGCTTGGTGACCTCCACGTGCACGGCGGGCACGAGCGCGAACACCAAATCGGCGCCTCCCGCTTCGGCGGCCAGTGCCGAAAACAACGGCGCGCCGTGCTGATGGAGCGAGCCGCCGATGACGGCGACTTTGCCGTTATCGCCTTTGTGCGAGTCGGCCTGACGGTGCATGGCGAAAGTGTACATCAAAGTTGGCGGACGCAATTCCTGCCGAGGGGATTTCAAGGACTCCAGGGAGTCCAAGGAGTCCGATGTTATGACCGGCCGAAGCGTTCGATCGCTTCACGAATAGCCGTTTCGATACGCTCCTTGAATTTGTCCTGCGAGAATTTACGCGCCTTCTCGCGGATGGCGTCGCGGTCCCACGTGGCGGCCTCGAACGCGCGGACGGCTTTCGTGAACGCCTCGACGGTCTGCGCTTCCGCCAGGATGCCCGTGCTGCCGTTTTCGACGACGTCCAGCACGCCGCCTTTGCCGTACGCGATGACCGGGGCGCCGCTGGCCTGGGCCTCCAGCGGGACGATGCCCGCGTCTTCCACCTGCGGAAAGAACAATGCCTTGGCGCCGGCGTACAGCGCGGGCAATTCGGCGTCGGGCACGAATCCTTTGAACGTGACCGTGGGCCCGGCCATGGCTTTCAGACGGGCTTCCTCGCCACCGGTGCCGCCGATGACCAGCGGCAATTTGAGTGCGTTGGCCAGTTCGATCAGCAGGTCGAAACGCTTGTAGGGAACGAGGCGCCCGACCGCCAGGTAGTACGAGCCTTCGGCGGCCGGCGCGGCGAAGAACCTGTCATCGACCGGCGGCGGGATGACGGTGCTCTCGCGCCCGTAAATCCGGGCGATGCGCGCCTGGGTTTCTGTCGAGTTGGCCAGGAAGACGTCCACGCGGCGGGCGGTCGAGACGTCCCAGCGGCGCAGGCGCTTGAGCTGCTGCTTCACTTTTTTCTTCAGCCATCCGCGCACGCGGAAATCCTTCAGGTACTCGGCTTCCATTTCCCACGCGTAGCGCATGGGCGTGTGGCAGTAACACACGTGCACCGCGCCCGCGGGCGGAATGACGCCCTTGCCGACCGCATGCGACGAGCTGAACACCACGTCGTAGCCGGAAAGATCGATGTCTTCCATGGCGCGCGGAAGCAGGGGTAGCAGCCACTGATGTTTGCCGATGATGCCGTACAGCCGCTGCAGGCGGCCCACCGTGCGTACATCGGCGCCCGCCAGCGCCGGGAGCTTGGCCTTGTTGAACACGCTGGTGTAGAGCGGGGATTCCGGCCACATGCGATGCAGCGCGGCGATGACGTGTTCGGCGCCACCGAAGGTGGGAAGCCAGTCGGCGACCAAGGCGAGGCGCATGGGTGCATGGTAGGGGTGAAACGAGTCGGGATGAAGGCGGTTCTTACGAGAAGGCTCCTTGGACTCCCTGGACTCCAGGACTCCAAAAAAAACCGTCGTACTTGCCTGGCGGAGTCCAAGGAGTCATGAAGTCTTTGGAGTCCTGGCCCGAGCGAAAAACAACAGCCGCCCACCTGCTACACTGGCACCCATGCCGCTCAAGAAAGCCAGACGGCTGCCGAAGCATTTGAACCGCCCGGCCAGCCCGTTCGTGCGCTCGATGGCGAAGAAGTACTACCGAACCACGATGGTGCGGCGGCGCATGCGTACCATTTCGCATGGCACCCGGAAGTGGACCAAGGTGGCGTCGGCGGTCGGCTCCGAATTCAAGGTATGGATCGGCATCGCGGCCATCATCAGCGTGCTGGCGGTCATCGGCATCCTGCTCTTCTCGCCCATCTTCGACGTGAAGCAGATCCAAGTCCGCCGCCAGGACGCCCGCCTGGACGTGGAAGAGGTCCAGGAAGTCCTGAAGCCGCTCTTCCGCACGCGTCTGCCGTTCATCACCAAGAACCAGGTGTTCGGCATGCTCCAGGAGCACTATCCGGACATCCGCAACATCGAGATCGCCAAGGAGTATCCGTCCACGCTCATCATCTCCGCGTACTTAGACACCGTGGCCGCCAGGCTGGCGCTGGACGAACCGGTGTACGGAACCGGATCCACGTCGGGCTCGGGCAGCTACGCCTACGTCACCACAGACGGCTACGCGGTCTTCTCTCCCATCGCGCTGGCGGGCGCCGAGAACCTGCCGACGCTCAAGATCACCGACTGGGGCGTGAAGCCGACCAACCGCACCTTCCTGCTGTCGCCGGACTTCCTGCAGACCATCTTCCAGGCCCGCGACATGCTGGCCGACAACTTCGGATTCCAGGTGACGGACATCATGGTCTACATCCGAGCGCAGGAGTTCCACGTCCGTGCAAATAAAGTGTCTTTGTGGTTTGATATCGCGAGTCCGCTGGCACTACAATTCCAGCGCTTCAGGGATTTCCTGAAAACCGTCCCATTGGACCAAGTGAAGGAGTACGTCGACCTGCGTATCTCCGACAGAGTGATTTACAAGTGAGCGTCCAACCGCCCACGCACCCCCTTCCGCACGCATGTTCAGAGCCATCGCCTCCCTGCTCCTGCTCGGCATGGTCCCTCCGACCGCCGACACCGTCCATCTCGCTGCGCTGCCCAGCATCGAAGTCGTTCAGGTCACCGCTCCGTCGGAGATCGGCGAACGCCTGAAGGTCCCCGCGCTCAGCGCGTCCGGCGCCATGCTGATCGATTTGGACAGCGGCGAGGAGTTGTTTTCGCTGCATCCCGACACCCCGCGCCCGATGGCCAGCCTGACGAAGATCATGACCGCGCTGGTGATCCTGGAACACCACACGCTGGAAGAGACCGTGGTCATCCCGCCCATCGCCGAGGAAATCGGCGGCAGCACGCTGAACGCCAAGACCGGTCAGCAGATCAAGCTGGGCGCCATGCTGAAGGCGCTCCTGCTGCCGTCCGCCAACGATGCCGCCTATGCGCTGGCCGTGCACCACAGCCGCGCCGTGGGCGCCTTCGTAAAGGAAATGAACGACCGTGCCGCCGCGCTGGGCATGCGCAACACCCACTTCGCCAATCCGGCCGGACTGGACAGCCAGCAGCAGTACTCCAGCCCGCGCGACCTGGCCTGGTTGTCGGTGGCCGCCCTGCGCCACCCTGCCTTCCGCGCGACCGTGGGCATGCGCTTCGCCACCATCGCGGCCAGCGACGGAACGGAATTCTCCTTAAAGAACACCAATGAAATGCTTCATTACAACGAAAGTGTCTTCGGCCTGAAAACGGGCACGACGGGCTCCGCGGGCGAGTGTCTGGTGGTTTCGTTCGTCGTGGGCGAGCGCTCGTATCTCTTAGTGCTTCTCAAATCCGCGGACAGGTATACTGACGCACTCAACGTACTGCAGGCTGTCCACGACGCGCAGTAGTCATTCGTATGCGACCGCAACGCACCCCCGCCCAACACTGGCTGTCCCTGCGCATCCGCATCCTCTGCGGAGCGGTCTTCATGGTGTCGCTGTTCCTGCCGCCGTACGTCCCCGACGTGCAGACCGCGCCGCAGGAATTCACCGACCAGGAACAAGGCCAGATCGTGTTCATCGAGGACGGCTTCCTCATGAAGACGTCGTCGCTCACCGAGCAAGGCACGCGCAGCGCGTTCAGCGAGGGCATCATCCACACGGTGGAGCCCAACGAAAGCATCGGGGCCATCGCCAAAAACTCCGGCGTGAAACCCGAAACGATCCGCTGGGCGAACAACCTGCCCGACAACGCGACCGTGAAGCCCGGCCAGAAGCTGCTGATCCTGCCGGTGGACGGCGTGCTGCACACGGTGAAGCGCGGCCAGAACCTGTCGTCCATCGCCGAGTTATACTCGGTGGACGCGGCCAAAATCTCGACACAGAACAAACTCACGGGAGGCTACCTGCTGGCCGGCCAGCAGCTCATCATCCCGGGCGGCAAGCCGATCGTGGAGGCGCCCAAGGTGACGGTGGCCGTCAAACCGCCCGCCACGACTCCGGCCACCACGCCGTCCACGGCCAACCCCAGGCCCCCGGCGACGCCGGCCACGCCGCCCAAGACATTCGTCATCGAGCCGACGTTCGGCGTGCTGCAGAACCCCTGCGATTGTTTCTACACCCAGTACTTCAACGGCTACCACTTCGGCGTGGACATGCAGCAGAAAGGCGGCGGCCCGATCTTCGCGGCCGAAGCCGGCACCGTCATCCGCGCCGAATACGGCTGGAACGGCGGCTATGGAAACGTCATCGAGATCGACCACGGCAACGGCCTGATCACGCTGTACGCCCACAACAAGGAGCTCTACGTGGAGAAGGGCGACACCGTGACGCGCGGCCAGAACATCTCGTTCATGGGTAACACCGGACGCGTGCACGGCCCGACCGGCATCCACTTGCACTTCGAGGTGAAGGTGAACGGCATCAAGAAGAACCCGACGCTGTATTTTAAATAGGATTCAGGGGAGTCAGAAGAGTCAGGTGAAGCAGGGGGAACAGCAAATCTCCTGACCCTCCTGTTTCTCCTGCTTCCCCTGAATCCCACTAGATACCGAACACCACCGTCAGGTCCGGACTTGCATCGATCACCTTCTTCGCCGGCCATCGGGTTTCGTCTTCCGGGCTCATCAGCATCTCGTTCCAGACATCGAATTTCTTCTGGCCCTGGAAGAGGAACATGTGTGACTGGGCTGCGGCAACGGCCGGCAGCGACAATGACAATCGGTCCGTGACGGCGAACTGCGTCGTGGTGGTGTGCAGCGCGAAACGCGTGTCCTGGAGCGCTTCCTGGGGGAGCGGCGGGAACAAGGACGCGATGTGGCCGTCGTCGCCCATGCCGAGGATGGCGATGTCCGGGAACTGATCGTTCCACAAATCGCGCACGCGCGCTGTGTAATCGGCGAGGCAATCCGCGATGGGTAAAGACGTATCGGGGAATACCCACGCGGCGGGCGGGATGGCGGCCTGTTTCAGGAGCGTCTCGCGCACCATGCGCTGGTTGCTGTCGGGGGAATCGGCGGCGATGTAACGCTCGTCGTACAGGAAGATGCCGACCTTGCTCCAGTCGACGGAAACGTCCGTGCCAAGCAGCGCGTAGACGGGCTTGGGCGTGCCGCCGCCGGACAAGCCGATGACGCAGCGCCCGCGCTGGTCGATGGCCCGTTTGATGCGCACGGACAACAACACCGCGACCTTGGAAGCGAACTCACCGGCGCTGACGCGTTCGATGCGCATTTAGAACCAGGTGAAGCCGTGCTTCTTGATGAACGCGTCGGCCTCGTCGGGGCCGTTGGTGCCCGATGCGTAGGCGTGCAGCGGCGTCTTTGGATCATCAAGGTAGCGCTGCAGCGGGTCGATGAGGTTCCAGCACGCGTGCACCTCGGTCGGATCCAGAAACCACTGCTGGTTTCCGTTGATGGCCTCCAGCAGCAGGAGGCTGTGTTCGACCATGCAGTCGCCCATGCACACCAGCGGGTCTTCCATGACCAGCGGCCGAAACTGCGGCTCCGTGCCGCCGAGTTTGGTCTGCAGATGCAGCTTCATGCCGGCCTCGCCCTGGAGAATGATGTCGAGCCTGTTGCGGGACGCGCCGACGTTCTTGCGCAATACCGCCAGCGAATCCTGGAACTCCACGCTGACGCGCGTTTCTTTGGACTTGAGGCGCTTGCCCGAACGCAGGAAGAACGGAACGCCCTCCCAGCGCGAGCTGCGGCTGGCCAGCTTCATGCAGGCGAACGTGGACGTGCGCGAACCCTTGGCCACGCCGTCCTCGTCGGCGTACGCGACCGCCTTCTTGCCACCCATCATGCCTTCGCCGTACTGACCCTGCATGACGATGTCGCTCAGATCGGCGGCCGGCGGCAGGTAGAACTTGCTGATGGCGTCCAGGCGGGCGGGCTTGGTTTCCATGTCGGCCTGCACGCGCATGCACAGCAGCGCGGCGATCTGGATGAGGTGGCTCTGGAACATGTCGCGGAACGTGCCGACCGCGTCGAAGTACCCGGCACGGCCTTCCAATCCGGCGCTTTCCGACGCCGTGATCTGCACGTTGGTGATGAGCGTGTTCTTCAGCAGCGACTCGATGACCGGGTTGGCGTAGCGCAGGTAGTAGATGTTGCGCACGGCTTCTTTCCCCAGGTAGTGGTCCAGGATGTAGACCTCGGCGGGATCGAAGCACGAGTACAGCTTGTCGCGCAGTTCCTCGAAGCTCTTGGCATCGTGACCCACCGGCTTTTCCACGATGCAGCGGAAGTCGCTCTCGCCCTTGTGCTTGTGCAAGCCACCGGCGTTCAGGTTGTCGATGACGGCGCCGAACACGGCCGGCGGAATGGAGAAGTACGCCAAGCGGACGCGCTTGTCCCCGCCTTCCAGCTTGTCCAAGTTCTTGGCCAATGCCTGGAAGTCGGCGGTCTTGTCGTACTGGCCGGCGTGGTACGACACGTGCGTCAGCAACTCCGCGAGGACCTTCTCGTTCACCTCCAACACGTTCTCGCGCACGGCGTCGGCGAAATCTTTGCGGAAGACCTCGTCGGTCATGACCGTGCGGGCGTATCCGACGATGTTGTAGGTCTTGGGCAGGCGCTTCTTCAGAGCCAGGAAATACAGCGCCGGGAAAATCTTGATCTTGGCCAGATGGCCCGAGGCGCCGAAGAGGATGAGCGAGAACGGACGCTCGGCGTGCAACATGGCCCGAAGTGTAACCCGGCGCGGCGCGTGCGGCCAGCGGTTGGCCGCGGTGCTACACTGCGATTCCCATGGACGAATTGTTCCGCATCCTCGGCGAACTGAAGATCCCCTACGTGCGATACGACCATCCCGCGGTGTTCTCGTGCGAGGAATCCGAGAACGTATGTCCGCCCATGCCCGGAGCGCATACCAAGCAGCTGCTGCTGCGCAGCAAGAAGCGCGACAAGCACCTGCTCGCCATCGTGATGCACGACAAACGCGTGGACACCCGCGCGCTGGCCAAGGAGTACGGCGTGCAGAGCTTCAGCTTTGCGTCGCCGGAACTGCTGAAGGAATTGCTGGGCGTGGAACCGGGTTCGGTGACGCCGTTCGGCCTGATGTTCGACAAGGCCAAGACGGTGGAAGTGATCGTGGACGAGGACGCGTGGAATATGGGCCAATTCCGGTTCCACCCGCTGGTAAACACCGCCACGCTGACCATCGACAAAGCGGGTTTCCAGGCCTTCCTGAGGCACACAGGCCATGCCTACGCCGTGCGCAAGATTCCGCAACGAATGGTGGAAGAGCCGGCCTGACCGGAGTACAGTCGTCGGTCCATGCCGGTGAATTACTCCGCGGATTTCGAGAAAGCGACGCGTGTGCTGCACGCGACGGAGCGCGCCGTGCCCTACAACAATTTCGCGAATCTGTACGTGCAAAAGGGGCAGGTGCCCAACCCGCGTTTCGGCGGCGACTGCATGTACCAAGCCCACGTGTTCGCAGAGCGGTTCCGCGCTGCGGTGAACGGCGTGCCGGTCCGATTCCACAACGAGGAGGGCGAAGGCACCCGCGGCCACATCGTCCCGATCACGGGCGACGGCGACGAGCGGCTGGTCTTCGAGATCACGCAGTTGGCGACCGAACCCGTGTCGCTCGCCGCAATCCGCGGCCGCGCCAATGCGAAACGCATTCTGGCGTTCCCGGTGCCGCCGGAAGGCGACCGGGAATTGTCGCTGTTCTGGCTGCCGCATCTGGAGCAACTGAACATGAGCATGTTGAGCAACTGCAACGGCGGACTGCTGCACCACCGCATCGCCACCGATCCGTCCATCGCGCTGCCGGAGACATGGCACCCGACCGACGCCTACATGTGCGCGCAGCCGCGCAGGCCCATGCGCATGCACCTGCTGGAAGCCGACTCCGGCAAATCGACGCTGACCATGGACCCGGTGGACGGCGCGATGACGGCGCAACGCGTCGGCGCGCCCGCCGTGCACAGCGGAGCGAAGGCGTTCGACGGGGAGATCGCCCGGATCGCGCGATCGCTCGGCGTGACGCGGATGCAGCTGCTGGAATTCTTCGAGGAAGGCCGCCTGATGGAATGCGCGCTGCAAGGAATGGACTAGCCCGGGGACTGGCCGCAAACGACGTTTTTTGGTACAATGGGGAGATGGCAAACGCACAACAGACACCGGGGGCGAACTTGTTCGGCGCGCCAGTCGCCGGCGAGGATGACCAGGTGGCCCAATTACAGGCCGAACTGCAGGTGGAAAAAGACCGCCACCGCGTCTTGGTCGAGAAAGCCCGCAAGGTGGAAACCACGCAGAAAGACAAAGACGCCGAAGCGGCCGCGAAATTGCTGGAACAATTCACCGACGACGCTTCCCACGCTTCCGCATGATGGCCGGCGAAGAACTGAACACCGGCGGAGTGAACGACGCGGAGCAGGTTGAGAAAAAGGAGAAATCCGACGCCGCGGGCGGGAATACCGTCGAGGGATTGCAGAAACAGGTGAAAGCGGCGCGCGAAGGCAACGCCAAGCTGGAGAAAACCATCTCCGACGAAGGCGGGCGCGAGCAGAACGAACGCAAGGAAGGTTCCGAGCGCCTGGAGGAACTGATCATCGAGGAGATGGGGCCGAGCATGCAGCGCGGCCTGGACATGAACGTGAACACGGATTTCTCCGCCCGCGAGACAGACCGCCTGCGCAGCGACTATGCGCGTGTGCAGGGCTCCAAGGCGTACGTCTCCAGCCACACGGCGGAAAGCCTGTCCGGCGGACTGCAGGGCCAGCTGAAACGCGCGTACGAACGCTACCGCACCGAGAATCCGGGCGACGCCACGGAAGGCGGCATGAAGGACGCGGACACCGACAAGGCGCTGCAAGTCCTGAAGGACGCCATGCTGAAGTCGCTCCAGATCGTGGACAAGAAGATCACCGACGAGCTGCAGAAGCGCGGCGTGAATCCCGCGCAGGAGCAGGAAAAGCGCGTCGCCGACGGCGACCAGGTGCGCACCGTGGACGCCGCTCCGGGCGGACGCGATTTCACGGGCCGCAGCCGCAACTCCATGCGCGATTTCCGCAACCTGATGTACCGAGCGGAGACCGCCGACGGCGTGCGCTACGACCGTCTGACCGTGAATCCGCCGAGCAACGACCAGGAGCGCGACGCGGCCAAGAAATTCAGCGTCGTCACGCAGAAGTTCAACGAGGCGCTCGCACACTGCAATGAAAACGGCATACCGGCCGCCGACAAGAACGCCCGCGCCGAGGCGCTGAAGGATTACGGCGGCGACCTGCTGAAGAATCCGGTCTCCACGCCCGACACGCTGCCGAGCTTCCGCGACTGGATCACGCAGAACGCCGACAAGTTCAAGGCCGCCCAGGAGCGCGCCCGCAAGAGCGGGGAGTAGGCCCGAGGGCGTTTCCGTGCTATACTGATCAGAAACAGACATCCATTCCCCTTCACGACCATGTCCCGTCCCAGCCCCATCGAGCGCGAACCTTCCGGCAACTCCGCCGAGCGCGACCGCGGCAACCGGATGAACATCCTCCGCAACCCGGACGTGACGGAGGCCGAGCAGAAGCAGGTTGCCGACGCGCTGAACGTGATCGCCGAGTCCGACCATGCCGACGCGCTGGTGCGCGGACTGGGCCTCCAGACGGACTTGAAGGAGGGCCCGGTGCACGACTTCCTGGTCAACAACGGCCCGGGGCGTGTGGGTCCGTTGTTCGACGCCGCATTCAAGAAGGCCGAGGCCGAGCTGCGCGCCAACAACGACGTGGAGGGCATCCTCAAGCTGAAGGAAGAGCAGGCCAGCGTGACCAAGATCCTGCGCGCCCAGACAGGCCGCACCGAGATCGGCGGACAGGCCGCCTAACAGCCCGGAACGAGGCGCTCCACGCCATCCCCGAACCCGGTCTTTTTTGACATAAAATAGAAAATATTGTATAAGGTACGCGCGAGAAATCGCGCACCATGAAGCAGAACGACTATCTCCGGTATCTGCAAACGAACGAAGGCTTCGGCGATCGCCAGGCTGCCGACCGCGCCGACCAGGCGTACAGCCTTGCCCGGCACGTTCAACGGCTGGCTTCCGGCAAGGACCGTGGCCGGATCCCGCTGGACGACGTCGTGGCCGCGTGGCCCGGAGTCATGGAAATGATGCCGTCTGAGGCGCTTGCCTTGCTGGACCAGGCGATGGGCACGGTGATGAGCCGGGCGAAGGTCACCCGACACGCGCTCCGGAACTTGGAGCTGATCGCGGATGCGGTACCACCCGAGAAAGTGGACGCATTGTTCGCGATCATGCTGGGCAACGGCAGCGGCAGCGAGCGTCAGTCGGCCGCAGCCCACCAGATGGCCGCGCAATTTCCCAAGCTCACGCGACACTTCGCCGGACGCGTCCAGGACCTGAACGACATTTGGACATTCCTGGACGAATGGAACGACGGTCCGATGGCGGCGGCGTACGTTCCGCGCCGGACGCTGCCCGCGCAGCTGGACACGAACGCGATCGACAGGCAGGTGGACGGCGAGATACGCAGCATCGATGTCGTGCGAGCGCATCCGCACGTGGACCCGGCGGTGGGCGAGTGCTCGGACGCCGAACGCTGGCACGAGCAAACCATGCTGCTGCCGGACTCGCGCAGCCACGGCCGCACCGCGGTCATCCACAGCCGGGACGGCACCCCGCTCGGTGCGGTGAAGTGGGAATTCTACAAGAGCATGGTGGCGCTGACGACCGTGAGGCACTCCAACGGCACGCAACCGCTGACGCGGGGCATGCTCTACAAAGTGCCGACCGAAATCCAGATGCGCGTTCAGGGAGCGGCGGTGCAGGGGCATCCGTTCGTACCGATCATCGTGGATGAACTGACCGTGGCACCCGTGCGCTTCCTCGGAGAGAACGATTCGGCGGTCGCGCTGGGGTGGGGCCACTATCGTGCGCTACTGGCCAAGGCCATCGAAGACAATCCGTCCCTCCGCCGCCAATGAAACAGCCGCGCATCATCGAATTCGGCGGCGCCCAGCGCCTGGATACCCCGGAATCCAGGGTGCTTCTGGACGTGCAGCGGAGCGTGCCGTTCAACAATATCGCGCGCCTGTTCCGGTACTACGGACAACAAGTGCTTCGGCAGCTTGGCGGGGACTGCCTGTACCAGGCGCAGGTCTTCCGCCGGGCGATGGCAGATGCCGACCCTCAGGTGCAAACCGGCATCTTCAACCACCGGGCGCAAGGCACCGATGGCCATGTGGTGCCGGTGACCTACGGCGAACGCGGCGTGCATCTGCACGAGATCACCGAATTGGCGACCCAGCCCGTGCCGCTGCATGAACTGGCGATGGGCGAAGGTCAGTACGCACTGGTGCGCACGTTCCCCGTCATGCCCCCCATGGGCCGCATGCTGTTTGCCAAGCGCGTCGGCGACGGACGCCTGCTTTCGACCATGCTCCTGAGCGAACGGAACGACTGGGTGGGCCGGCACGCCATGGTCAACATGCGCCGTCCGATCGACGTGCCGCATGACGAAGATCATCCGTTCGATGACCGCATGGCACACGCCGTCAGCGACCAGCTGGCGCTGCACGTGCTGGAAGACGACGGCGCAAAGTCGTACGTGGCGCTGGAAACGCGCACCGGCGTCATGGAAGCCGGCCGCATCACCGCGCGCCCATACGCCGTGCGCGAAGGCGAACCCGGGTTCCTCGACGAGGTGGAACGCGTGGCCCGGCTGACCGGCGCAAAGCGCGGCTGCGTGATGGAATTGTTCCGCGAAGGCTGGGAATACTACAAACGGCTTCATCCGGATTTTGCCCTTCCCTCCGAATGAACCGCGAACGCTACGCCCGGCACCTGATGGACGTGGAAGGCTGCGACGCGGCATTCTCCGCGGATCACGCGGACGAACTGTATGACCTGGCCGAACGCGACCTGATGCTGGACCTGGCGATGGATCCCGATGACCACCACTACGGACCCGACCTGATCCTACGCTACCTGCCGGCACTGACTGAGGAGCATCCCTCCGCGCACTTGCTCCAGCTGATCGACGAGAAGCGCCGGTCCATCTTCTCGGTGCGCGACGCCGCGCGCCAAACGTTGCGGCACCTGGAGATCATCCATGCCGACGCCTCGCCCGGCATGTCGGAGCGCCTCATCCGGGAACTGACCGAACCGGACCGGCTGGAGAACGAGCCGCTTACGGCGCTGGAGTTCGCCAAGCAATTCGGCAAAATCCTGAAACACTACGACGTGCCGCAAGGCGAGCGTACGGTTCGCCGCATCTGGAAGACCATCGCCGCGTACCGCGCATTGCCGCCGGTGTTGTCGTTCATCGCGGCCGACTCGCTGCCTCCGTACCTGGACCGCGGCCCCGTCCACGACGCCGCTTCCGGCGAGACGGTGCACAGCGACATGGTGACGCCGCAGCGGTACTTAGACCCCACCGACCGGGGCGAGTGCGGCAACGCGGAGCTCCTGCACGAAGCCTCGCTGGACACGATAAGGGACGAGTACGGCCGCCTGACACTGGTGGAGTCCGAGGACGGCACGCCCGTGGGCTCCATCAAGTGGGACGGCTACCCGAGCATGGTCGGCCTGCGGACGGTGATCGATTCTCGCGGACGCCACGCCGTGCTGCCCGGAGCCGTGTACAAGCTGGATGAATCGACGGAGCGCGGCGTGCTCCACGACCAGGCCTCGGGCCTGCGGTTCGCCAGACGGCGCTTCGCCCCCATCCGGCTGCAACCGGTGCGCACGATGGGCGGATACTGGGCGGGAACGCAGGAATACGGCGACTACCGGGCACTGATCGAAGGCGCGCTCACGCGCCCCGAATTCCGCAAGCGGGGGTAGCTTGCGCGGGGAAACATTCCTGGTAGGCTGACCGTTACATCACCGCTATCACGAGCGACATCGTGGGAACTGGCCCGATACGATGTCCCCCAACCTCTCCGAGCCCGGAGGACGGTGGGAAATCCAGCCCCCTTCCGGGGACAGATAGTGACTCTCCAGTTCACTCCATCTCTCCACGGAAGAGAGTGACCATTTCGCGGTGTGTCTCTCTTCCTCCCCATTTTTTCTTTTATGTCCTCCCTGTTCACGTCGGAATCGGTGACCGAGGGTCACCCCGACAAAGTCTGCGACCAGATCAGCGACGCCGTCCTGGACTACGCGCTGTCCAAGGACCCGTCCTCGCACGTTGCCTGCGAGTGCCTCGTGACCACCGGACTGGTGGTCGTGGCCGGCGAAATCAAGACCAAGACCTACATCCCGATGGCCGAGATCGCCCGTGAGACGATCCGCCAGATCGGCTACGACGACGCCGTGTTCGGCTTCGACCACAAGGCCTGCGCCGTGGTGGTGTGCGTCGGCGAGCAGTCGCCCGACATCGACCAGGGCGTGGCCGAGAACAAGAAGCAGGAGGAGCAGGGTGCCGGCGACCAGGGTCTGATGTTCGGCTACGCATGCGACGAGACCCCGGAGCTGATGCCGCTCCCCATCTCCCTGTCCCACCAGCTCACGCGCAAGCTCGCCGAGGTGCGCAAGGCTGGCGGACTGAAGTACCTGCGTCCGGACGGCAAGAGCCAGGTGACGGTGGAGTACGGCGACGACGGTCAGCCCAAGCGCGTGCACGCAGTGGTGGTGTCCACCCAGCACGCCGAGGACGTGACGCACGAGCAGATCTGCAAGGACATCAAGAAGCACATCATCGAGCCGGTGTGCGGCAAGTGGCTGGATGCCAAGACCGTGTACCACATCAACCCGACCGGACGCTTCGTCATCGGCGGCCCTCCGGGTGACTGCGGCGTGACCGGACGCAAGATCATCGTCGACACGTACGGCGGTTACAGCCGCCACGGCGGCGGCGCCTTCTCGGGCAAGGACCCGAGCAAGGTGGACCGCTCCGCCGCGTACGCCGCCCGTTGGGTGGCCAAGCACGTGGTGAAGGCCGGCCTGGCCAAGAAGTGCGAGGTGCAGGTGGCTTACGCCATCGGCGTGGCCGCCCCGGTGAGCATCCGCGTGGACACGTTCGGCACCGGCACCGTGCCGGACGCCAAGCTGGAAGAGGCGGTGAAGAAGACCTTCGACCTGCGCCCGGCGCACATCATCAAGGACTTGGACCTGCTCAAGCCCCAGTACAAGAAGATCGCCGCCTACGGCCACATGGGCCGCGAGGACACCGACGTCGCGTGGGAGAAGTGCACGCGTCTCGAAGAACTGAAGAAGGCAGCCAAGTAAGCGCCGCGACGAACGACGCGGGGGAGAGTGATCTCCTCCGCGTTTTTTTGTCCGACGGCACTTCCAAACCATCTCGTTCAAGGCGTCTTTTCGCCTTGCAGAAGGGCTCATCCGACATCCGCTCCGCATCCGGTTGCATGGCCGCACAGAAGGACTACGCTTGCGCAAATGCCCCCTACAACCCTAGACGTCATCCGTGAGCGCCCGGATGTCATCGGAGAAATCACGGACCGCCTGAGAGAAACGGCGGACCGCCGCAAAGGTGACGACGATGCCAACGCCGTGCGCACGGAGGTCCTCCTCAAGCACCGGCTGGCTTTGGGTGACCGGACGATGATGCCGCATCAGTTCGAGCTTGCGATGGACCAGCACGCATGCCGGACGCACCGGGAAGCCCCCAATGCGTGCGACAGCGTGGTGTTTTACGGCAAGCCGTGCGGGAACGCCTGCCCGGTGGCGCAAGAGCGCGTGCGGCGCGAAGCTGCAAGGGACCAGGAAAGGACCAGGCTGCGCATCGCCAACGACGTGTTCGTCACCGACTGGTACATGCCCGAGGCGCACCAGTTGCTGCTGGACCAGGAGGGGTGATATCGGGGCCAGCAGCGGACCTTGCGGGCCGGAGGTGTCCGAAGAATTTGTCGTGAAGGCAAATCCGCTTAGCATAGGGGAATACTTCCCCACACCCGTATGCCCACCATGTCGGAAACAATCGATGACTCGCTGGACCGCCTGGCCAACGGCGTGGATGCCAATGACCGCCTGACGCTTTCTTCGATCCTGGAAACCGGGCTGCCGTACATGAGCGACGAACAGATCGGGCGCACGCGGGTGCTGTGCGCGGAGGTGTTCGCCAACCACGCGGCGAAGGCCGGAGCGGGGATGGTGCCGCAAGCGCGCCGACAACACGTCATGGACAGCCGCCGGGGCGGCTCATACGCGGGCGGAAACACGCCGAACGTCAAAGAAACGGGCTCCCCAGGCAAGCCGGACCCGCGCGAGTTCCACATCTGACGCAGGGCGTTTCGTCGTGTTTTCCTTACGCGGCGCAAAGTCGGCTTGTCACTTCGTCAGCGGCCGGAGGACGGTGCCGGGGTAGTAGTACTGCAGGATCTGCTCGGCGGTCTTGCCCTCGTTGGCCTGCCCCTCGGCGCCGCAACCGGACATGCCCACGCCGTGCCCGGCCATGGGGAAACCCTTGCACCACGGATCGTCCTTGGCGCGGAACAGCTCCTGCGAGAACGGGAAGTTGTTCCAGCCTGCCTGTTCGGGCGTGCGGGTCTTGCCGTCGTCACTGCTGAAGTACGGCGCACGGACGATTTGGCCGGCATACGTGAGCACCTGGCCGTTGACCGAGTTCACCGCCTTCACCCACATGGGGTTGGCCGCTTCCAGATCGTAACCGCCGTACGCCTGGAACGTAGCCGGGCTGTCGGTGCCGTCGTAGGGCATGCCGGGGAACTTCCGCTTGTCGGACTGCATGTAGTAGGCCATGTAGCTGCGCGCGGCGATCGCGAACGCACGCTGCTTTTGGTACGGCTCGGTGTCGGGTTCCTCGGCCAGCCCGCGGAGATAGTCCTCCAGGCCGATGACGTTGATGAGCACGAGCTGGCCGTCGATCACGCGGCATTCCAGCGTGCCGCGGTAGCGGCGGACTTTGCCGTTCACGGAATCGATGCTCATGACGCCGGACGCCGGCTTCAGCGCAAGCGACGCGCCCGACGTATCCACGCCGGTGACCTGCGCGCGGCAGGAGTTGCCGGAGACGGTCAGGCGGACGTTGTCGTTGGCCAGCACGCGCTTGCCGTCCACGGTGCCGCCGTTCTCGAACCACACCGTCGCCGGGTCGGTGGATGACAGGCGGATGCGGGCGGTGGCGGCATTCTCGGGAACGACGTAGGCGGGCGGGGAAGAGATGCGGCTGGACGAAACGCGCGGAACCGACGTGGGCCGCACGACCGGAGGACGCGTGACCTGGCGCACCGTCACCGACGACGATGACGACGTGGAAACGGATGGGCGGCTCTCGAACGGATTGGCGTAGGTGTCCACGCGCGAGCGGCGGCCCGATGTCTGCAACGTGTATTTAATACCGCCGATCTCGAACCAGTAGCTGCCCACGTCCCACGGAGCCTGGAGGAGCAGACTGATCTGCAGCACCTCGCCGCCCGGCACGTCGTACTGCGACGCCAGGCTGGTCTTCACCGGAATCTGGTTCCCGTCCTCCTCCTGGAACAGCAGGATGCCGTTGTCGGAAAGGGCGACCTGCGCGATGCGGCCGTTGGCATGGATGCCCGTCTGCGGCGCGACGTACGTGAGACTGATGCGCTGCTTGGCGCCCGGCGCGAGCGTGAGACCGGTGCGACCGACCGCCGCGAGACCCTCGCTGACCTTGGTGACGCCGCGCGCCACCGGCACCGGCTTGCTGCTGCTCGACGACGACTTCTTCACCACGCCGGGGAACTTCACGGCCGCGTCCACTTTGCCGCTGCGGACGTTGGCCGTCACCTGGCCCATGGCGCCGTACATGTAGTAACCGGGACAGTCGGTGGACACCAGGTCGCGGTGGCCGACGAAGGGCGTGAGGAACTTCTTGCCGTGGTGCTCCACGCCGTTTGCCGGGTTGATGCCGTACGTGACGGACAGCTCCTTCAGCAGCCACTGCAGGCTCTGGACCTGCGCCTGGCTGGGCTGCTCGAGCTCGAAGTTGCCCATGAGCGAAATGCCGATGGTGCCGACGTTGTTGCAGTACGCGTGTCCCGCCACCACGTGGCGGCCGCCGGTGCGACCCTCGTAAATCTGACCCTTCTCGTCGATGACGTAGTTGTAGCCGATATCGCCCCAGCCGCGGTTCTCGGCGTGGTACTGGTACAGCGCGCGCATGCGCTCGGCGGGGTCGCGGTCGTCGTCGCTGATGTACAGCGCGGTGTGGTGGACCACCAGCAGGTTCACGTCCTTGCTGTACGACAACGGCCATTTGTAGTGGCGGCCGGACGCGTCGGTTTCCATGGTGGACTGCACCTCGAATTGCTCGGGGTAATTCTTCTGCGCGTCCTGGCAGTCGCGCACGCGCTGCGAAGACGTGGTCGCGGCGTTGTCGCCGGCAGACACGTTGGCGTCGGAATGCTTGGTGTCGGGCGAGACGAAGAGAATGGACTCATCCGCGCCCCACTGTCCGCGCGACAGGATCTTCGGCGTGGCCATGGCCACGCGTGCGGCCGTCTCCACCCTGGCCGGTCCCTTGGCCACGCGGATGGGATGGACCTCGTAACCCTCGTCGGCGCCGCGCACGCGGAAATCGGTGACGCCCTCGGGCAGCATCAGCAGGTTCGTCTCGGTGAGCCCGGGGTCCTGCTCGTCTTCCACCGCGAGCGTGCGCCAGTCGGTCCATTTGCCCTCGTGCTTGTAACTCACCTCCAGGTCGCGGTCGCTGCCGGGAAGCCCGAAGCTGATGGCGTCGACCGGCTCGGCAAAACGCTCGTCCGGCTCGGCCTCGAAGCCCGGAAGCAACGGCGGAGCGATGGACGACAAGAAGACCGCCGTCAGGAGAATGGCGTGGGGTCGCATTGGAGGTGCGAAGTATACAACAACAAACCCGGCGCCTCGCGAAATCGGGGATGATTTTTCCGCCGGAATGCTGTCTCAGCGGATTTCGGGGTCGCGCAGCAGTGTTTCGTACTGACCGGCCATCGCCGCGGCGGAAAATCGTTCATGCACGGCCTTCGGACCGGCTTCGGACAACTTGGCCCGCAACGCGGGATCGGCCAGGGACTTGAGCGCCTTCGCCAGCTCCCCCGGCGAACCTGCGGGGACGACCAGCGCTTCACCGGGCTGAAGGTGAGCGGCGATGCCGCACTTGTCCGTGACCACCGTGGGAATGCCGAGCGCCATCGCCTCGCCCGCCACCAAGCCGAACGGATCGTGGTCCGAGGACGGCAACGCGAACGCGTGCAGCGAACGGTAAAACGCCGGCAGATCGTCCGCGCGCGGAATGATTTTCACGCGGCCGCGCTGATGTTCGTGCGCCTCCAGTTCCAGGATAAGCTTGTGCAGGTAGCCTTCCTGCGGACCGGTGCCGACGATCTCCAGCGTGGCTTGGGGCGTTTCGCGCATGGCATGGACGAGAACGTCGATGCCCTTTTCCTCGGACAGCCGCGCGACGCAGCCGACCCGAAATCCCTCGCCTGGAGCGGACGGCGGCGGAGCGTTCTTCAACCGGTCGAGATCGATGCCGTTGGGAACGGCGGCGATGCGGGCGGATTCGAAGCCGATGCCGGCGTACATGTTTTTGCTCAGCTCGGACACGCAGACGATGCGCGCGCGGCCCGCGGCGCGCTTGAGCTCAGGCAACCAAGGATTGAGCTTCAGCCAGGCCCCGACGCGATCATGCTCTATCCACAGGACGTTGCTGCCGCGTCCGGCCAGCCACTCGGTAAGGAGCAATTTCTCGGAAAGGCTCAGCATGCACGCGGCGTCGAACCGCTTGCCGTCCAGCGCCTGCACCAGGGCCCGCTGCATCGCGAAGCGCCTCCAGAAGAAGGTGATCGCGCCGCCCTTCGTGACCGGCGGCGGACCGATGTTGAGCTTCGCGGCCTTCAGCCCCAGCTTCGGAACTTCCGCCAGCAACACCGGACACGAGCCGATGAATTCCACGTCATGACCGCGCGCCTTCAGCTCGCGCATGAGCATCAGCGTCTGCACTTCGGCGCCGCCGAAGGCGCTCTCGAGCGGGAAGCGGGTGAAGAGGATTCGCACGGGCACAGTATACGGCACCCCGACTTTCGCGCTTGCATATACGCTGACGGCGTACCGGCCCTGCAAATCGTTGCCGATTCGCGGCGGCGGTGATTGGATATGCGCATGCAACGGATGCCTTCCGGCAGTCGACCCTCGTCGACTCCGCCAGGCCCGTTTTGAGCATGATCAGCGAAGGCCCCCGCAGCGGCATGGAAGGCGAAACGACGGCCGTCGCGGAGCGGCAAAGCGTGCCCGAAGGCGCCACGGTGAGGCGTCACCATCAAGCCATCGACGACATCATCGGACAGATGCGACAGGGACGGGTGCACGCCACGCTGGCCGACGGTCGGCAGCCCATCTTGTTCCACCCGCTCACCAACGGAGGCGAGAGCATGGTCTTCACCGGCCAGCGCCTGCCCTTGGAAGGCCTGCCGCATGACGTGCCGTACGTGCTCAAGATCGGGCTGTACGCCGCGTCTGAGGATGACGTGCGCAACCACCGCGAGCGCATGAAAGTGATGCAACGCCACCTGAAGCCGGAGTGGTTCGTGCGGGAGCACGTCCGGCTGCACACCTGCGACGACGGCGAGCAGCGGATGGTGACCATGCAGTCGCCGGTGCGCCTGGACGACACGCTGCACCTGTCGTGCGGGTACGCCGAAACGCGCACGGCGTGGAACCAGGCCGAGATCGGCACCGTGGGCCCGAACGGCAGCGGGATGGCCGTCGCGGACAAGGCGCAGACCGACGCGTACACGGACCGGTACGTCCGCGTGACGCGCCAGCTGGTCCTGGACTGCGAAGAGGATGGCGTGCGGCAAGCGGGTCGCGAGGAGTTTTTGGAAACCCAGCGGTCCAAGCCGCTGGCGCAGCTGCTGAACGCCACCCGCCGGGACGCCGGGTTGCGCAACGTCATGCGCGAGTTCGTCGAGCGCGCCATCGCGTATTCGAACGACACCGGTGAGATCGTGGATATTTTGGGCGAGGGCGACAACGTGGTCCTGCGCCGCGAGGCGGACGGCTGGACGGTACGCATGCTCGACCCGCTGCACCCGTGCGAAAAGCCGCTGGTCAACCTGCGCTTCGCACTGACGATGCTGAGCGAATCGGGCCCGCATGACGACGTGCGCACGTACGCGATTACGGCCATCAACGGACTGAACTATGTCCGCACGATGAACGGCTTGGCCCGCGTGCTGAACATCCAAAAACGCCTGATGAAATGGCGCGGGCAATGGAACGACGACGCCATGCGCGCGCTGGACCTTCCCAACATCATGCAGCGCTGCCGCGACGACATGCGCGCCGAAGACGACAGCGGAAAGAGGGAAACACCCACCGGCGACGAGGGGGTGACCTGTCCGCGCGAGCAGCTGCAGATCCTGATGCGGATCGCCTAAGCTTTGGGCGCGACGATCTTCTCCTGGCCGCCCATGTACGGGCGCAACGCCTCGGGAATGGTGACGGAGCCGTCCTTGTTTTGGTAGATCTCCAGAATGGGGATGAGGATGCGCGGGCTGGCCACGCAGGTGTTGTTCAGCGTGTAGGCGTATTTCTTCGTGCCGTCCTTGGCTTCGTACTTGATGTTCAGGCGGCGCGACTGGAAGTCGTTGAAGGTCGAGCAGCTGTGCGTCTCGCCATAGCCCTTGCGGCTGGGCATCCAGGTCTCGATGTCGTTCTTGTAGACCTGGCCCAGGCCCATGTCGCCGGTGCAGACGTCCACCACGCGGTACGGCAGCTTCAGGGCCTGCAGCACCGCCTCGGCATTGCCCAGGATTTCTTTGTGCAGCTGCATGCTCACCTCGGCGTCGGCCTCGCAGAACACCACCTGCTCCACCTTCTGGAACTGGTGGATGCGGTACAAGCCGTGCGTGTCCTTGCCGTACGTACCGGCCTCGCGGCGGAAGCAGTGCGAGATGCCGCAGTAGCGCTTCGGCACGGTGATGGTTTCGTCTTTGTGGTAGCTGGCGACGGACACTTCCGACGTGCCGATGAGGTACATGTCGTCGGGCTCGATGGGTCCGTTCTTTTCTTTGCGCACGCCCAGCGCGTACGCCTGCTCCTCGCCGCCCGGGAAATAGCTGGTGCCCATCATGGCGTCCCAGTTGGCCAGCACCGGCGGCACGAACAACGTGAAACCGCGCTTCACGAGCAGATCCACGGTCAGCTGCAGCACGGCCAATTCCAAACGAGCGCCATCGCCCTTCAGGAAGTAGAACCGGCTGCCGGCGACTTTCACGCCGCGAGGGATGTCGATGATGTCGAGAGCGGTGCCGATGGCCACGTGATCCTTGGGCTCGAAGTCGAAGACGGTCGGCTCGCCGACCTTCCTGATTTCCTTGTTCTCGGTGTCATCCTTGCCGTCGGGAACCTGCGGCAGCGGAATGCCGGGCAGACGAAGAGTCTGGTCCTGCCAGACGGCTTCCACTTCCTTCAGGCGCTCCTCGTTGGCTTTCAGTTCCACCGACAGTTCCTTCATGGCGGCCACGGCCTTGGCTTTGTCGTCACCCTTCATCTTGGGAACCTCGGCGCTGACCTTGTTCTTTTCCGCGCGCTTGGTTTCCACGGCATGCAGAAGTGCGCGGCGCTCTTCGTCCAATTTCAGGAAGGCGTCCACGTCGATCTTCAGGCGCTTGCGCTTCGCCGCGTCGCGGTATGCATCGGGCCGTTTGCGGAGGTCTGCCAAGTCGATCATGCACGGGCCACACTAGCGCAGCCGCTTGCGCCCCGCCACCTTTTCCACCGCGCGCAACACGCGCGAGAAGGCGGCCTTGGCGAACGAGGCGAAGGACGGACGCAGCCAGAATTCCTGTTCGGCAGACGCCATGAGCTGCCTGCCGCGGTAGACGTGCGGCACGCGCTTGCCGGTGGCGATGTCCGTCACGTTCTTCAGCCGCACCGCGCCCGCGAACGGATCGGACAGGATGGGTACGTAATAGAGGCAGTCTCGGAAGACGTAATGGGTGACCTGGCTCATGCGCGTGCGCTTGGGGTCACGGATGACGTCGCCGCCGTGCAGCAGGTTGGCGGCCCACAAAATGACCTGGCCGGCCTTGATGGTGACGGCCTTCTTCTGCAACTGCATCGCGGCGGCCAGACGACCGACGGCTTCCTCGTAGTCGGGGTACGCGTCGCGCGTCGCCGGCAGGCCGAAGTCGTGCATGTCGTACAGCGGCAGGCGATGGCTGCCCGGGTACACGTGCAACGGGCCGTTGTCGGCATCGATGTCTTCCAGCGCCACCCACGCGCCGCACAAGAAACGCTGCGGGTACGAATGGAAATGCACGGCGTCGCTGTGCGTGTGCTGCTCGGTGCCGCGCAGGAAGTTCAGCGTCTGGAACGCGACCGGTTCGCGCCGGTAGAGCATGCGCATGGCGTCCAGCACTTCCGGATGCAGCGCCAGACGTTTCACCCGCGCGTCGGCGTTCCACAGATCCGTTCCGCGGTCGCCGGTGAACTGCGGCGGGCGGTCGCCCAGGTCCCTGGCCAGCGCCGCAAACGCGTGATCGGCCGGAGTCATGACGGCGTATCCGTCGCGGGAAAATGCCGATGCCAAATCCCGTTCGGCGGCGGACAGCGCCGAGCCGGCCAGCAATGCGTCGAAGAACGGAGACTCGGTCCAAGGAATGCTCATCTGCGGCGGGCTCCATCGTTCGGCCATGCGCCCACGCTAGCAGAAAACAAAGTGAGAAAATGAATTGTTATAGGACTGAAATACCTGGTAGCGTAACCGCCATGAAGAGGACGGGGCTGACACATATCGGAATCATCGCAGCCGCGTTGCTGGTACCGGTGAGCGCGTTCGCCGTCCCTACTCCCATGGAAGAGGACGTGCCGTTCTTCGGCTGGCTGGCGGTGCCGGTCGCGGGCGTGGTCGGACACACGTTCCTGAAAAAGAAGTAATATCGCTCCATCCATGAAGCACATGAAGCCCTTCACCGGTATCGAACGCCTGGCCTTGGCTTTGGCGCTTTTTGCCTTGCCCGTCGCGACGCATGCCATCGATGCGCCCCCGCTGGACGACTCGCCGTTCTTCGGCTGGCTGGCGGTGCCGGTGGTCGGGATCGTGGGACATAAGCTGCTCAAGAAAAAAGATTCCGATAACGACCGTCGCGGATGATCGCGGCACGGCCGCTGCCGTCCACGTGGCGCGCGGCGATCGTGTTCGCCGCGGCCATCGGCGTGCCGATGCTGCTCCAAAGCGGCGTGCTTGGCGGCGCGTACGTCGGACCGGTGGCGTTGGGCTTTCTGCCGCTGCCGCCCATGCAGCACCACCTGGCGATCCTGATGGCGGGCTTCGGCCTGTGGCTGACGCATGACGACCGGATGTCCCGCGCGCCCGCGCCTTCCCGCAAGACCATGATCACGTCGGCCGTGCTGCTCATGCTCGCTTCGGCCTTGGCCTTCGCCGTCACGCACCCGTCGCCACGGCAGCTGGCCGAACTCCGCTCGCTCGACCCAAACGCCGGACTCGCGTGGACGGCCGTCGTGTACGCCTGCCTGCTGCTTCCAGGGGCGGCGGCATTCGGCCTCGCGTACCCGTGGTCGGCCCTCAGGCACTGCGTGAAAGCACTGGCGGCATGCGCGCTGCTGGGCGCGGGGTTCGTCGCCACCGGCGTGGCCAGCACCGTATGGCATGCGCCGATCGCCGGCCCGGCGTTGGATATGGCCGCCTGGCTTCTGCGGCTCATCGACCCGGCGGCGGTGGAAGTCGACTCCGCCGGATTCATCATCGCCTTCCGAGGATTCGCGACGCGGGTCGGACCGCAATGCGCCGCGCTGGACGGCGTGATGCTCTTTCTCCTGCTCTCGTTCGCGCTGTGGCGGTACCGGTCGGGCGGACGGCCTGTGAGGGCGGCGCTCTGGGCATGCGCGCTGGCGGCGCTTCTGTTCCTGGGCAACGGCGTGCGGATCGCCGGGATCATGTTCATCGGCAGCTACGACAAGACGCTTGGTATGGACCTGTTCCACGGCCTGGCCGGGACATTCATGGTGCTCGGCATGCTGTGGCTGTTCGACCGCTGCATCGCCAAGAAACCGGCCTGAAAAAGACCCCCGCGCAGGTCCGAGCCTTCCTTTGACGCACGCGCTGGTGTACACTGCATGGCTCATGGCCACCAACCCCAAAGACCCGGCTCAGGGCGGACCGCCTCCCGTCATCGAACAGCGGCCGTTCAAACTCGTTTCCGAGTACAAGCCGACGGGCGACCAGCCGGTCGCCATCGAGAAGCTGGTGAAAGGGCTGAATGCCAAGGAAAGGCACCAGACGCTGCTCGGAGCCACCGGCACCGGCAAGACGTTCGCCATGGCCAACATCGTCCAGCAACTGCAGCGCCCGACGCTGGTGCTGGCCCATAACAAAACCCTGGCCGCCCAGTTGTGCAGCGAGTTCCAGCAGTTCTTTCCGGAGAACGCGGTGAGCTACTTCGTCTCGTACTACGACTACTACCAGCCCGAGGCGTACCTGCCGACCACCGACACGTACATCGAGAAAGACGCCAGCATCAACGAGGAAATCGCCAAGTTCCGCCACGCCGCCACGCACAACCTTCTCACGCGCCGCGACGTGCTGATCGTGGCTTCGGTCTCGTGCATCTACGGTCTCGGCAGCGTGGAAGACTACTCGCTGTTGGCCCTGGACTTGAAGCGCGGCATGCCGTTCCAGCGCCAGCGCCTGCTGCGCCTGCTCACGGACATCCAGTACCGCCGCAGCGCCATGAGCTTCAAGCAGGGTATGTTCCACGTGCTCGGCGACACGGTGGAAATCTTCCCGCCGAGCGGCGACACCGTCATCCGCATCGAGATGCCGTTCGACGAGATCGACAGCATCCAGGAGGTGGACAGCTTCACCGGCGAACTGATCGGCGATTTGGACCACGTGAAGATCTTCCCGGCCGCCCACAACGTGACCACCAAGGAAAAGATCGACGGCGCCATCGAGCGCATCAAGGCCGAGATGACCGAGCGCGAGAAGCACTTCCTGAAGCTGGGCGAGCACGCCAAGGCCGAGCGTATCCGCCAGCGCACCGAATACGACATGGAAATGCTGAAGGAAACGGGCTACTGCACCGGCATCGAGAACTACGTCCGTTACCTGGGCAACCGCGAGCCGGGCCAGCCCACCGAGACGCTGCTGGACTACTTCCCGGACGACTACCTGATGTTCGTGGACGAGTCGCACATCTCCATCCCGCAGATCGGCGGCATGCACGAGGGCAACTACCAACGAAAATCCACGCTCATCGACTACGGCTTCCGCCTGGAGAGCGCGCACGACAACCGCCCGCTGAAGTTCGCCGAGTTCGAGGAGCGCGTGAACCAGGCCGTGTACGTGTCGGCCACGCCGGGTCCGTACGAATACAAGCACACCGCGCTGCCACCCAAGGGCCAGTCCAAGAAAGACAACATCGTGGAGCAGATCATCCGCCCGACCGGACTGGTGGACCCGCAGGTCATCGTGCATCCGAAGAAACACCAGATCGACCACATCACCAAGGAGATCAACGCCACCATCAAGCGCGGCGAGCGCGTGCTGATCACCGCGCTGACCAAGAAGAGCGCAGAGGATCTGTCCACGTACTTCCAGGGGCTGGATTACAAGGTTCGCTACCTGCACAGCGACATCGAAACCATGGAGCGCGTGGAAATCCTGCGCCAGCTGCGCAGCGGCGAGATCGACATCCTGGTGGGCATCAACTTGTTGCGCGAGGGCTTGGACCTGCCGGAAGTCAGCTTCATCGCCATCCTGGACGCCGACCAACAGGGCTTCCTGCGTTCGCGCGACGCCCTGCTGCAGACCATCGGCCGCGCGGCCCGCAACATCAGCGGCCACGTGGTGCTGTACGCCGACAAGATCACGGACGCCATGAAGGCGGCCATGGACGAGACGAACCGCCGCCGCAGCATCCAGGAGGCGTACAACAAGAAGCACGGCATCACGCCCAAGACGATCATCAAGGCGATCAAAGACATCGCCGAAGAGCACACCAAGCTGAAGATGACGCGCAAGAAGTACGACCACGTGAAGATCCCGCTGGACGAGAAGAAGCGCCTGGTCGAGGAGCTGGAGGCGCAGATGGATCTGGCGGCCAAGAACATGGAATTCGAGAAGGCGGCCGACCTGCGCGACGAAATCGAGCTGTTGAAGCGCGAGCTGTAGGAGCCTGTCTCCAAGCGGCGTTTTCTGCTATACTGAGAGGAAATATTCCTCTTCCTGGAGCCATGTCGAAAGACATCGAACATTTGCCGGAACACACCGAGCCCGAGGATGACTTTTCGCCGGAAGCGGAAAAGACCGGCTGGGAATCGTTCCAGCACGGCGCGCGCGGCATCGTGGGCATGATGAAGGGTGAATTGGGCGCGGCACCCGTGACGCCCCGGGCGAAAGAACTCATGATCGCGGAGATGCATCAGCGTTTCACCGTCCCGCTGGACGGGTATGCGGGCAAGCCGGGTATGCTGGCGGAGGTGGAGGCGGTGTGGAAAGACGTACGCGATTCTGCCGAGACCGACCCTGCGGTGATCGCCGAACGGGCGGGAACGGCATTCCACCGGCTGCTCAGCACGCGATATGAATTCGAGGAATACTGCAAAGCGATATACGGCGATAAGGCCCGCGACCTGCACCGACGCTTTGTCGAGCCCGAGGAACGCCGTCACGAAGAAGTCGTAGCCGCACTGAAGGTCGTGGAATGGAACGCGGGCACGCCGGGCCGGTCGGCCGCCCGCAAGGCGACCGCGATGCTGGGGGAATCGGGCGAGGCCTTGCTGCGCGAAATGGAGGATTTTCGCTACGCGCGGCAGGTGTTCGAGAAACTGACGGACTTAGGCAGCCACACCACGGACGGCTGGCGGCTGCTGCGATTCCACCGCGAGGGCGCCAACGCACCCCTGCGTGACGCCGCCCGCCCTTTGCTTGCCGCGGCCTTGCCGGCCATGGAGCGGTACGTGCGGTATCAGCCCCGCGACCTGGGCGTGTACAGGCGTGGATTGGCCGTGCTGTACCAAAACGGCACCGACGCTGAACGACGCGCGGCACTCGAAAGCCGCGAGCGCATGCGGGACATCGCACCCCAGGCCGACGCGGAAGATGACATCGTGCAGGTGGCGAAAGGAGAAACAGCCAAGCGCGAAGCCGCCATCGGCGCCATCCGGACGGGCATCTGGGGTGACGACGCGCAGCGCAGCCGCAGCATCGCGGCCATTTGCGAGATGCTCTACGCGAAGGAGCGCAGGCTGGCCGATTTAGGGAAAACCATCCTCGGGCAAGCCCTGGCCGACCGCGGGCTGGATGCGCCCGCATTGTTCAGCGCGTGGGATTCGGCGACGCAAAGCCAGTCCATGGATTCCCGCGATTGGTCACTGAGCGGCACGTACGCCATCAACATCTCCGCCATCGCCAAATTGGAGAAGGAACACAAGGGAGCGCCGGCATACCTGCAGCGCACGTACGGAATCTGCATGTTCATGCGGTACCCGCTGGAATTGCTGAAGCGACAGTACGAGCTGCGCGACGAGAAGGATAAGCCTCACGCCGTGGTGGTATTCCCCCACGGAGACTGGAACGGGGCGTTCACGCCCAACACGCCAACGAACCAATTCGAGATGCTGCAGAAGCAACTCGGCGACAAGTTCGTGCTGCGCGTGTCGGAAAGCGGCAGCCGTTATGGCTTCATGCGCAGCCTCGCGCGTTTTCATCGCGACCACGGCAAGATCGCGTTCGCCGTGATCGGCGGGCACGGCAATCCCGACAGCGTGCAGTTCGGCGACAACAACGATCGTTCAAATCGTTCCATGGTGCGTCGCCGCGACCTGAAGTACCCGGGCATGACGCGCATGGGCGAGTTCTTCGAACCCGGTGCAACCATCTTGCTGGAGGCCTGCAGTACCGGCCAGAAGAAGGGTATAGCGCAACGCCTGGCCGAGACGTGGGGCGACGTGACGGTCATCGGTCCCGACATTCCCTCGGCCGTGAATAGCGTGACACTGGACGCCTCCGGAGACGTTCCGGTCGTAACGGAGGTACGGTACTTCAGTGGGGCAAAGCCGGGGCGCTTCCGCGGCCAGCAGCGCAAAGCGGCGTAGAGAAATGTCTTCCGGAAGCCATATTCCCCTGAAACGCGAATGCCGCCTCCGTCCGGCAATGTGCCATGGACTTGCAGGGGGAACAGGTATAGTTTGCTTTCCATTCCTTTTGCGCCGCTCGTTGCGGCACTAGGGTCGCGCTTGCGCGACCCGAATGAAGAATGGGACTACTGTTCCTTGATACGAACGGCTTCGACAGAAAGGTTGAAAGCAAGCCGTAGGTCGGAAATGTATTGGAGTCCGATTTTGGTTTTGTTTTCGCCCACACACATTTTTGGATGCTACCAATGTTTGGTGAATTCCGCCTCGCAACGTCGCGGGGCACCCAGAACCCGAACCGCTTCGTTCCCGCACTGACCTGCCTCGAGGACCGGACGACTCCGGCCCCCATGATGCAAACCAAGGTGGTCCCGCTGTTCGCGGGGTCCGTGGGGTGTGACGCGTTCACCCCCGTCGTGTACGCGTGGACCCAGAAGAGCGACCCGTACGTGCTGATGCTGACCACGCCCGAGTTCCGCGGGTCCTTCTCCATCATCGCGTCCACGGCGCACGGCGTGGTGGTGCAGGAGGGCGTGAGGCCGATCAACGGCTTCATTCCGTTCGTGTTCCCGCAAGGGGGCGCAACGGACCTCGTGGTGCTCGCGAAGGCGGACTCGGGGCAGCAGGGCGTGGTGCCATATCTCCTGTACGGCCAGTTGGGGTTCTTCTACTCCGACTGCCCGCCGCAGCACCACCAGCCCGCGCACCCCGGCTACCCCGCCGCCCCGCCGGTCAGCCCGCCGCCCTACGTCCCGCCCCCGTCCGGCGGCCTCGAGGAGTTCTCGGTAACGAGCATCTTCCTCGACGGCCAGCCCGGCCCCGGACTGGAGGAGATCGGCCGGTTCTCGGTCGGTCCCAACCCCGGGACGGTGGAGACCTTCGTGGTGCGCGATGACCAAGGCGGTTTCGCCGGCGTCCTCACAGCCACCGTGGCCCTCCGCCGCTACGACGAGGCGGTCGGCGCGTTCGGTCCTTCGCTGGGTACCGCGTCAATCATCGACGCATACACCCTGCGCGTGACGGGGATCGGCGAACTCATCAACCCGTCGGCGAGCGACAATCAATTCAGCCTCTCGGTGGACTTGGCCGGTCCGCTGCAGCTCAACTCCGCGAAGGCCTTCGGCACGATCAACTGATACCCGACTTCGAAGCCCAAGTGTCTAGGACACCGGCCCGCTCTCCCTTGTAAATTGGGGGAGCGGGCTGCTTTATGTACGCATCACCGACTCATCGGATCAGAACCCCTCAACATAGACGGATGCGAGGAGGCCAACCGGCATGTTTCAGGCGTTCTAGCAAAGGACGCTCACCGCCTCGCGGTACCCTTCGGGCGTGCCCGTATCCAGGCGCTGGCCTTCGAATTCGTAGCCGTACACGTCCACGGTCTTCAGCTGGCTCTTCAGCGCGTCGATGAGGCGGATTTCCTTGTCGGAGTGACCGGCCTCGGTGCGGTGCAGCACCTCGATGGTCGAGCGGGGGATGACGTACTTGCCCACGATGCCCAGGTTGGACGGCGCGTTCTTCGGCTGGGGCTTTTCGACCAGGCCCGTGATGCGCTTGATGCGTCCCTTGGACTGCGCGGCATCGACGGCGACGATGCCGTACTTGGAGACCAGTTTCTCGGGCACCTTCTGCAGGCACAGGAACGCCGCGTCGCGCTTGGATTTCACGCCCTCGTATGCGGACACGAGCTGCTGCAAACCGTTCTTCTTGCCCACGATGAGATCGTCGCCGAACAGCACTGCGACCGGATCGCTGCCCACCCAGTAGTGGGCCTGCAGGATGGCATGGCCGTCGCCCTTCATTTCGTTTTGGTACACCACGTGGAAGTTCACGTTGTCGTACTTCTTCAGCTCTTCCAGCATGTGCAGCTTGCCACGCGATTCCAGCTCGCGCTCCAGCGCGCGGTGGCTTTCGAAATACTCCGGAATGGCCTCCTTGCCGCGGCTGATGACGAAACAGATGTCGCGAATGCCCACGCTCAGGCATTCATCCACGAGCAGGGCGATGATGGGCACGTTGCCGATGGGCAGCAGCTCCTTGGGGACCACCTTGGTCCACGGCAGGAACCGCGTGCCGAATCCGGCGACGGGCAGGATTGCTTGAGTGAGTCGCATGGGCACGGGAGTATAGCATGGGGGATATTTGGCAATATAGAAGGTATTTCCGGCGAGCGTGCTCTCTGTAGAAGGTACGTTCCGTCAGAAAAAATTGACTCTGCCGCAAGAGAGGGATTCAGTGGATAACTATGAAGCCCGACGAACTGCCCAGACCGCAAAACGGCGACACTCTGCTTGCCGATCGCTTGCTGGCATTGGAACAAGCGCTGATTGCCATAGCCGACCCGGTGCTGTCCTTGCGACTGCGCACGGTGCATGCCGTCTGCAGGCAGCGCGCGACACAAGTGCTGGAAGCCGCACGGGCGGAAGGAACCGCCATGACGCTGCTGCCCGAATTGGTGACACGGGGAAGCGCGACCGCCATGCCGCTTGCGGCCATGGACGAAGCGGTGCATGGCGGACTGCTGGCAATCGGCGCATCGCACGACGCCGTACGGTCGGCATTGGTCGCGCTTACGCAGGCCGCGCGCGACGTCATACGGATCGAGGCAGAGGAATCCAGGCAGCGCATAGAGCGCATGGGCGGCCCGCAGATCGCCTTGCGGATGATCACGCGCGGCATGTTGGGCAGGCGCGAATCCGGGGATGACGCCTAAGCGGCGACGGACCGGAACGCGTTCATGATCTTCCGCGTGACGGGGCCCGGCGTGCCGGATCCGATCTTTGCGTTGCCGACACGCGTGACGGGCAGCGGGCCGGTGGATGTCTTGGTCAGGAACACCTCATCGGCGCCGGACAGATCGCGCTCGGTCGCCAGCGCATAACGGACCTTCAGCTTCAGGCGCTTGGCCAACTTGAGGGTAACCGCGCGGGTGATGCCGTGCAGCACGCGCTCGTTCGCGGTATGCACCACGCCGCCCTGGACCCAGAAGAGGTTGGAATACGCGCCTTCGGGCACACGGCCGTCCGAGGCGACCAGCAACGCCTCCTCGTGCCCGCGCCTTGCGGCCAATGCATTGGCGCGTGCGCAGACGTCGTACGGCAGCGCCTTGGCCAGCGGGTTGCGCCGCTCCGCTTTCACGAACATCGCCGATACGCCGGCATAGAGCTTCGGGTCCACTGCGAGCGGCGCGCAGCGGATGAGCCAATCGTCCTTGGTGACCAGGATTTTGATGCGCAGGTTCCCGCCGCCGCAGACACGCGCGGCCAGCGTCACCTGGCGGCCGATATCGGCGCAGCCGGGCGGGAGCGGTATGCCGAGCATCTGCGCCGACGCATGCAGCCGCTTGCAGTGCGCCTCCAGCTCGAACACCTTGCCGCCGTACGTCCGTAGCGTCTCGAACACGGCCTTGCCCCGCGCACGAAGCGGGTCCATCAGGACGAGTCGCGGATCGCGCGGATCGGCCGGCACGCCGTTGATCCACGTCATGGATTTCTGTTCGCCGAGATCAAAGAACGCGCGCGCCTTCTGCAGCGTCTCCTCGTATTCATCACCCATCTTCGAATCCGCCACGATGCCGCCGCCAACCGAGAGCGAAAGTTTGTTCTTCGTCGCGACCAGCGTGCGGATGAGAATGCTGGAACGCAGGAACGAGCCATGGAGCATGCACAGCACGCCGGTGTACGGCCCGCGTTTCAGCGGTTCCAGCGCGTCGATCTCCTGCACCGCGCGCTTCTTCGGGCAGCCGGTGACGGACCCGCCGGGCAGCATCTTCATAAGCACGCCGACGGGCGTCGTGCCGCGCTCCAATTCGCCGGAGACGACGGAGTGCGTGTGCCACACGGTCGGGTTGGCCTGCACGCCGCGCGCTTCTTCCACGCGCACCGTGCCCACGCGGGCGACCTGGCCGACGTCGTTGCGCAGCAGATCCGTGATCATCGCCAGTTCGGCTTGTTCCTTTTCGCTCGCCAGCAGTTCGGCTCGCAACGCGGCGTCGTGTTCCGGCGTGACACCGCGCGGACGCGTTCCCTTGATGGGACACGTGACGATGCGCCGCCCATCGATGCGCACGAACGTCTCGGGCGACAGCGACAGCAGCGTGCAGTTGCCCCCCTCGAAATACGACATGCACGCGGCCGGATTGCGGCGGGCAAGCAGCGAAAAAAGTTCGCGCGTTTCTCCCGCGTACGCGGCGTCGAACCGCTGCGCCAGGTTCAGCTGATAGAACTCGCCGGCGCGGATGCAGCGCTGCACGCGCGCGAATGCCTTGGCGTAGGCCTGCTTCGTCATGCGGGCCCGGAAGAGGGGCTCTGGGATATGCGACGGGTCGGGGAGCGGACGGTTGAGGATGGCGCGGACGCGGGCGGCGAACCGCGCGTCGCCCATCACCCTGATGCTGCGGCCTTCGATGGCCACCGCGTTCGCATAGACATGGAAACAAGTTCCCCGCACGCGCTGATCGTCCTTGGCCGCGGTACGCACGCCGATCATCGCCGCACCGTCGTCGTAGCCCACGTACCCGATGCACAGGCGACCCTCGCCTTCGATGTCCTCCAGACGAAACACCGTACGGACCGGATTCCACGCGACGACCGTGACGCCGCCGTCGGTGACGTACGCGATGTTTCGTTCGGACGCACGCAACCGCGCGAGGAACTCCAGCGGATCGCCGGCGGGGAACGGGACGGCCTTCATGCGCGGGCGGCGAGGAAGTTTTTGAGCATGCGGCCGCCGTGCTCGGTGAGGAACGATTCGGGGTGGAACTGCACGCCGTACAAGGGCAGCGTCTTGTGCATCAGGCCCATGAGCAGGCGCTTGCCGCCGGCCGTGCGGCACATGGCGCGGAAGCCGGGCGGAACGTCTTTCACGATCAGCGAGTGGTAGCGCGCCGCGGCGAACGGCGACGGCACGCCGCGCATCAACCCTTTTGCGTCGTGCGCGATGGCGCTGGTCTTGCCGTGGAGCAACTCCGGGGCGCGCACCACGTTCTTGAGTCCGTTGGGCGAGTACAGCGCGCCGATGCACTGATGCCCAAGACACACGCCGAGCACCGGGACCTTCCCGGCGAACGCGCGGATGATGTCGGTGCTCGCGCCGGCGTCGGCCGGCGTGCCCGGTCCGGGTGAGATGACGACATGGGTGGGACGCATGCGCGCGGCGGACGCGGCGGTGACGGCGTCATTTTTCACCACGCGCACATCCGCTCCCAGCGCGCCGAGCAGCTGGTACAAGTTGAAGGTGAACGAATCGTAGTTGTCGACGAGGAGCACGCGCACGACGACAGTGTACGCGGATTTCCGGATTTTTTATTGACTCCGAAAAAAGTGTTGGTAGAGTGCCGAGTTATTCCGATGAGACTCGCCAGCACCCCCATTTTCCAGGCAATGCGCCAGGCCAAGGACACCGTCCGTGGGGGCTCTGCTGTTGCGTAAAAAATCGTTCACTCGCACCAGCACCCCTCACCACCCGGAGGGGCTTTTGCCCGTTACCTCCATCGCGATCCTTCACACCACTGGCGGCAAGGAACCTGCTTTCGTCCCAACCAAGCTCTCAGTGGACCTGAGGGCGGGCGGCATTCGCAGGAGTCAACACACCCCAACCCGGAGGAACGTCATGAAAAACCACCGTAAACACCAGCTGGAGGTCCGCAAGGCCAAGCGGCGCATGCGCAAGCTGCGTCGTCGTCGTGAGCGCGCACTCACGAAGACGGCTTCCTGATTCTGCGCTGGTATCGGCCGGTTGTTGACAGCAGTCTCCGTGCCCGTGGTTTTACCACGGGCACGGAGCACATTCGCCCTTACGGGCACAGACCAGACTAGCCCACAGCACTTACGGAGTGAAAGTGGGTTCCTCGCCGCATGACACATCGCCCTGTTCCGTCAACCGGCCTACAGCGGCTGCTCCTGCCCTTGGGGCGGCGCGACCTTCACGTTCCGGCGGAGCTTCTCGCGCAGTTTGGCGAGCAGGCGGTCGGACTCTTCTTTTTGTTCGGCGGTCAGGTCGTTGGCGGCGTCCGGCAGGTCATCTTTCGCCGCGGCGTCGCCCAGTTCCGCGGCCAGCGTGAACCACGCGTGCGCGGCGGCGGCGTCTTTGTCGGCGCCTTCGCCGTTCCACAGCATCACGCCGACGTTGTACATGGCGCCGGCATCACCCTGCTCGGCGGCCTTCAGGAACCACTCGTAGGCCTGCCTCAGATCCGCCGTCACGCCCTGGCCGCGCATGTAGGCCAGGCCCACGTTGTACTGCGCATCGCGGCTGCCCTGCTTGGCCGCGGCGGTGAACAGCTCCACCGCTTTCGGCAGATCGGCCGCCACACCCTCGCCCTTGGCATACAGGTAGCCGAGCGTAAGCTGCGCCTCCAAGTCTCCTCCGTCGGCGGCCGCCGTGAAGAGCTCCACCGCTTTTGCCTGATCTTTTTCCACTCCTTGTCCCTGCCAGTATTTCAATCCTTCCTGGTACCGCGCACGCGCCTGCGCGCCGCCGTTGCAGGCGGACAAGAGAAGAAGGGAAACGAGACCGACGGCGAAAAAGGGGTGCTTCATGCCGCACACCATACACGCACCTTATGCGTCCTTTCTACTCGCTGATGCGGATGATTTTCACACGCTCCTCCTTCGGCACCAGAATCTTCAGGATCGCGTCCTTGTTAAAGGTGGCCTTCACTTTCTTCGGGTCGATGGAGCACGGCAGCGTGACCGAACGGCTGAACTCGCCCCAGAAACATTCCTGCAGGTAGTACTGATTTTGCGGAATGTCGTCGGTCTGCTTCCGCTGGCCGCGGATGGTGATGACGTTGTCGGTGATCTCAATATCGAGGTCGGCCAACTTCACGCCGGCCATCGGAGCCTTCAGGATGTAGTAGTTGTCGAACTCGAAGATGTCCAACGCCACCTGTCCTCCGGTCTGCGGAGCACCCGAACCGACCGGAGTGGCCGGCTTCACGCTGTGCGCCTTGTGGTGCCCATGTGCCGGCGCCCGGTGGGCGGCGGTCCCGCCGGCATCGGTCTCGGCGGACGCCGAGAAGATACCGTGGAACGGAGAGGGGATCATGGTGCCCAATGGTACAGAATGCGGCTTCTATTCGGCAAAAAGGCCATATGGCAAATTCCGCCGTTTATGAGATGGTAGTGTTCAAACACCGGAAAAAACCTGGCAGATTTCGAGCAAAATAATTCATTGATTCGTCAATATTCGGGCAACAACCGATTCACCGCCCGGGGAGTGCGTCCATGGGGGTTGGCTCAAAATAGACTTGCCGGGGTGGAGAAGATCAGTACAATTCCCGCGCTTGTTGCAATGACAAGTAGGCCATTCACTCCCCTTCATTACGATGCCGACCGCAACTCTGAGGAACAACATCCGCCGCCTTCGCTTCGAGCGCGGCATGACGCAGGAAGAACTCGCGCTGCGCGTGGGTGTGAGCCGCCAGACCATCATGTCGATCGAGCGCGGCGCCACGAACCCGTCGGTCCTCTTGGCCTACAAGATTTCCATGGCCCTCAACGCCCCGGTCACCGAGGTCTTCTCGGTCGAAGGCAGCCTGGTTCCGGTCTAGACGAGGACTCCAACGACTCCAAGAAACCAAGGACTCCGAAAGGGGTCTTTTTTGTACCCGATGCGCGACAAACGGAACCCCGGAGTCGACGGAGTCCCGGTATCCGCCACTTCTTAGTCCGACTTCATCGTGCGGATGTCTTTGATCATCAGCTGCACCTCGCGCTTGCCGTTCCATTCGTTGATGCCGAGCGTGCACGCCACGTCCCACCACTGCGAGGCGGCCAAGGTCTGCGCATGTGAGCCCATGCCGAACGCGACGGCCTTCTTGCCGCCCACGCGGCACTGCAAGTGCTTACCGTCGGCGCCGACGGTGCGGATGTACTCCACCGACTGCCCCTGCACAAGGAACAGCGGCTGCTCGTTGCCCATACCGAACGGCTCCAGGCGGTGGATGGATTCGACGAACGACGGGATAACGTCCGAAAGCGGCAGCACCGCGTCCAAGTGCAGGACCGGGCGCAGCGCGTCGCCTGTGAGTCCGGCGTCGAGCATGGCCTTGTTCAGCGCGGCGTCGAGCGCGGCGAAATGTTCGTGCAGGAATGTGCAGCCGGCCGCCTGCGCGTGGCCGCCGTGCGTGATGAGGAGTTCGCGAACGCCGGGCGCACCGAGCAGCTTGGCGACGTTCACCTGCGGAATGCTGCGCAGCGACGCGGTGCACACGTCCCCGGCGACTGCGGCGACCAGCGACGGCCGGCCGAACCGCTCGGTGAGGTTGCCGGCGATTAGGCCGACGATGCCGGAATGGAACTCGGGGCTGGCGACGCAGAGGAACGGCTTGGCCGGATCCACGAGCGCGACGGCCTGCTCGACCATCTGGCCGGTGATGCCTTGGCGCTCCGTATTCAGCGCGTGAAGCCTGGCCAGCGGCTCACCTCCGTCCAGCAGCGCATGCAGCGCGACCGACGGATGGTCGATGCGGCCGCTGGCGTTGATGCGCGGCACGATGCGGAACGCGATGTCGGTGCTGGTGAGGGCCTGGGCGCTCTGGCCTCGCACCTGGTCTGCGAAATCTTTCAGCGGGGAGTCCGGCAGTTTCTGCAACAAGCGCAGCGCGTGAATGACCAGCGCGCGGTTCTCGCCCGTGAGCGGGACCAAGTCACCGATCGTGCCGATGGCAGCCAGGATGATGTCTTGCTCGATACCAACCCACTTCGTGCCACCCTCCAGCGCGCGCACGAGCATGAGAGCCACGCCGGAGCCCGAGAGGTGCGGATTGGGAAACTCCGACGGAATGCTCGGGTGCAGGACCGCGAACGCCGGCGGACGGCCGTGCGGCGCGTGATGGTGGTCGGTGACGATGACGTCCATTCCCAAAGCGTTGGCATGCTCGATTTCGGCCACAGCGGCGATGCCGGTGTCCACGGTGATGAGCAGCTTCACGCCCTTGGCGTGCAGTCCATCCAGGCTGGCCGTCTTCATGCCATAGCCCTCGTTGGCGCGGTGCGGCAGGTGAACCACGGGCTCCACGCCGTGGCGTCGGAAATAGCGGACCAGCTGCGCGACTCCGGTGATGCCGTCGGCGTCGTAGTCGCCGAAAATGCCGATGGTTTCCTTGTTGCTGACCGCCTCCCGAATCCGAGTCACTGCTTTCGCCGCCTCTGGAAATTTGAAGGGGTCGGACAATTTCAAAGGCTTGCCCGTGACCACGTCATCGAGACCTCTTTCTTTGGCCAGCGTTTCGACCAAATCAGGTGCTTCGTAGCGACGCATCACCCATTGCTTGCCGGATAGTGAAAGATGATTGTCCGTCATGGGAGGAACTCACAGTACTCTGGGGGAAAGGCCAAGGAAAGAATCAGGGGAAGCAGGGGATTCAGGTGAGTTAGGGGAGCTATCGCAAAGCCGTATGAAAACGCGTAAGGAGGTAACCCACTTTGCGTAGTCGTTCATCCAGCGTAGAAAATTGGCCTGCATTCATGTATTCCAAGTCTTTCGCTAGTAACAGCTGACAATGGAGCTCCTCAAGTGAACCCGATGCGATATCCATGAAGCGCATCTTGTCAGGCTTCGTACGCTTTGCATTTCCTTCGGCGATGCTGAATGGAACGCTGGAAGCCGACCGGCGCATTTGCGATGTAAGTCCGAATCGTTCGTATGAAGGAAAATCGGCGGTCATACGATAGACCGAGAGGCATAGTTGATATGCCCGCTGCCAAACGATGAGTTTTTGATGGGGTCTCAAATGCATGCCCTCATGCTATGGGCATCTGCATTCCCCTGAATCCCTGCTTCTCCTGACTCCCCTGCATCCCATCGCTATTTCGTCTCCAACTGCACCTCCGGATACGTTCTGAGATGCGAAAGAACCGCGCCTTCCACCTCTTTCAATTTCTCCTCGCTCCGCGCTTCGATGCAGATGGAAAGACACGGGCTCGTGTTGCTGTACCGGATTCCCGCCCAAGCACCATCTCCAAAATCCACCCTGGCACCATCGAGGGTGTTCACCGGGTGCGTCTTGGCAAAGTACTCGCTCGCCTTCGCCACCACCTCCTTCTTCTTGGCGTCGTCGCAGTGCGGCCGAAGTTCGTGGGCCTGGTACACCTTCGGGAACTCGGCGATGAGCTCCGACAACTTGGCTTTCTTATTGGCGCCCAGGATGGACAGCACGCGCATGGCGGCCACCAGCGCGTCGTCGAAACCGTAGTAGCCTTCGCCGCAGAAGAAGTGGCCCGACTGTTCGCCTCCCAGCTTGGAACCGTGCTCGCGCATGGCGTGCTCCACGAACGAGTGGCCCACCTTGCACATGATCGGCTTCCCGCCCCATTTCGCGATCTCAGTCTCCAGCATGCCGGAGTTGCTGACGGTGAAAATCACCGGCGCGCCCGGATTGCGGCTGAGGTGATCCTTGGCCAGCAGCAACAGAATCTGGTCGGCGGTGACGATCTGGCCTTTCTCGTCCACCAGACCCAAACGATCGCCGTCGCCGTCGAACGCGAAGCCGCAGTCGGCCTTGGTTTCCAATACCTTCTTCTGCAGGTCCGCCAGGGTGGAATGCTTGCTGGGGTCGGCGGGGTGGTTGGGGAACGTGCCGTCCGGTTCCAGGTAGATGCCCGTCACCTTGGCCTTGATGCGCTTGAGTCCGGCCGCGTAGGCGGGGCCCGCAACGCCGTTGCCGCCGTCCACCACCACGTGCCTGCGTGCGCCGGCCTTGGGGAACAATTGCTCCAGGAATTCCAGGTACGTATCCACCGCCTCGCAGTCCTCGGCCGAGCCGGTTCCCACCAGCACGCCCTTGGCCTCGATGCGCTCGCGCAGGCGTTGCAAATCCTCGCCGGCGTGCGCCTCGGCGCCGCGCAGGTGGAGCTTCAGTCCGTTGTCTTCCTTGGGGTTGTGGCTGGCCGTGATCTGGATGCCCGCGTCGAAGTTGCGGTTGCAGACCGTGAAGTAGTTCACCGGGCTGGGCGTCTGGCCGATGCGCTTCACGCTGCAACCGGAAGCCACCAGGCCGGAAACGACCTCGGTAAGAAACTCGGGGCTGTGCGTGCGGGCGTCATGGCCCACCACCACCGTGGGGCGCGATGTTTCGGCGGCGTACTTCTCGCGGACCACGGATCCGAACGCGGTGGCGATCCACCAGCACGCCTCGGCCGTCAGCTGGGTGTAGGCTTTTCCGCGGATGTCGTACGCGCGGAAGATGTGTGGATCGATCGCCATTACGGGAAAGAATAGATGCTCCCCGCCCGGACCGGTTATTGCTAAATATAAAAAATATGTTATAATAGAAGAAAGCAAATTCCCATCCAATACCCATATGGATACCCAAGCCAACTTCCGCTTTCCGCCGGATTCGCCGTACCGCGAGCAGCGGCTCGCCTTCCAGCAGGGCAACCCCGAAGTGCGCAACGAACCCCCGCAGGTGGAATCCCCGCGCGACCGCGTCGGGAAGACGCTGAAGACCGTCGGCGCAGCGCTGGCCGGCAACCCGGACGTGCGCGACGCCGCCGAGCGGAAGCTGTACTCATTTAATGCAAACCGCGCCATGAAATCCGCCATCGATGAACTGTGCCAGAACCGCACGTTCGCCCGCGAAATTCAGGGCCGCAAGTACTTCGTGACGCTCACCGCCGACAATAAGCTCCTGGTGGGATACAACACGCAGGACGGCCGGAACTTCACCGCCGCCAATGCGTTCGACGTCGGCGTCCCAGGCGGCCGCCTGGACCAGGGATCGCTGCAGAAGCGCCTGGCCGAAGTGATCTCGAATTCGGACGCGTTCGCCGAGAACATCCCGTACACGCGTCCGGAGGAACCCATCCCGTACACCCGTCCCCAGTAATCCCCGCGCTCCATGAGCCCCGCCACAAAGCATGATCTGAACGTCGCGTACTTCACGATGGAAGTCGGCTTCAGCCGCGACATCCCCACCTTTGCGGGAGGTCTTGGCGTGCTGGCCGCGGACATTCTCCGCTCGGCCACCGACCTCGGCGTTTCCGCCGCAGGCATGACGATGTGCTGGCAGCACGGTTACATGAAGCAGGTGATCAACGGCGACGGATCGCAGCGCTACAGCGAGATGGACTGGAACCCCGCCGACAAACTGAAGAAGCTTCCCCATACCGTGGAAGTGACCATCGAGGGCCGTCCGGTGAAAGTAGGCGTCTGGGTGCTGGAACTGAAAAGCCGCGGCCACAAGGTGCCGGTGTACTTCCTGGACACCAACCTGCCGGAAAACCAGCAGTGGGACCGCGACATCACCAAGTACCTGTACGGCGGCGACGGCTTCATGCGCCTGAAGCAGGAAGTCGTGCTGGGCATCGGCGGCGTCCGCATGCTGCGCAAGCTCGGCTACAAAGACGTCGGCACGTACCACATGAACGAAGGCCACGCCGCGTTCCTGACGCTCGAACTGCTGAAGGAGCGCGAGTACAAGGACGACAACGTGAAGCCCAGTTGCGCGTTCACCACCCACACGCCGGTGAAGGCGGGCCACGACGCGTTCCCGTACGACATGGCCTACAAAGTCGTGGGTGACATGCTGCCGTGGCACATCCGCAAGATCGCCGGCGAGGAGAACCTGTCCATGACGCTGCTGGCCATGCACCTCAGCCGCTACACCTGCGGTGTGGCACGCGTGCACGGCATGGTGTCGCGCGCCATGTTCCCGGGCGAGGACATCGACCACATCACCAACGGCGTGCATGCCGAACACTGGGCCACCGACGAAATGAAGGAGCTGCTGGACGCGCACTGCGCGGGCTGGCGCGACGACCCGTCAGTGCTCGCCAAAAAGTCCCGCGACATCCCGGACGACGCGCTGTGGGCCGCCCACCGCGCCGCTAAGCGCCGCCTGATCGTAGAAGCCAACAAGCACGCGGTCACGCCGCTGGACGAGAACATTCTCACCATCGCCAGCGCGCGCCGCGTGGTGGCCTACAAACGACCGGAGCTGATCTACACGAACCTCAACCGTCTGCTGGAAGTCGGCCAGGGCCACCTGCAAATCATCCATTCGGGCAACGCCCACCCGCAGGATCCCTTCGGCCAGGACGTGATCAAGCGCATGATCGAGCGCTCGCGCCAGCTGTCCGACCGCATCCGCATCGTGTACATCCCGAACTATAACCCCGACCTGGCCAAGCTGATGGTCTCCGGCGCCGACGTGTGGTTGAACACACCGACGCGCCTGCACGAGGCCTCCGGCACATCCGGCATGAAGGCATGCATCAACGGCACGCTGAACCTGTCCACGCTCGACGGCTGGTGGATCGAAGGCTATGAAATGGAGCCGCAGTCCGGCTGGCGCATCGGCCCCTTGGCCCAGGCGCTGGACGCCGACGACACGCGTCAGATCGACGCGGAGGACTTGTACACGCAGTTGCAGTACCAGGTGATCCCGGAGTACGAGCACGCCGATCACGTCCGCTGGATCCGTCGCATGAAGCGCACCATCGGCCTGATGGGCTTTTTCAACACCCACCGCGCGGTGAAGGAGTACATCGAGAAAGCCTGGAACGCGTAGGGGGAAAAGTTGTCAAACAAGCGTATAGCCTCATACTGTCAGCCATCCCCACACCCGTTATGCCGAAAGAGAAATCGACCAAGGCCAAAAAGACCGGCAAGTCGCCGCACGCCACGTGGCGCCCGCTGACCGCCAAGGAAGTCGATCTCGTCTTGAAGAACGAGACGACCTTCGCCGAATACTTGGTCACGCTGAGCGTGGACCAGATCAACGCCTACCTGCTCCTGCTCAAGAACGACAAGAGCATGGACAAGGCGAGCCGCGATTCATTCATCGCGCTGCTGAAGGAGCTGCGCGAGGAGCGCGCGGAAGCCGACAAGCAGGCCGTGCTGGCGCTGGCTCCGCTGATGAGCAGCGTGGGCACCATCGAGATGCTCGACACGCAGATCGCCGCGCTCGAAGAGATCGAGCGCGAAATGAATTCCGCTTCTTAAACCCCCACACCATGCCGGACAACGCCATCGAGAGAGGTCCCGAGCGCGGCCTTGCCGCCTCCGACGACCTGCACAAGCACCAGGAAACGCTGACGCGCACCATGACGCGCGCCAACGAGATCGTGGACCGCTACAAGCGCGGCGGCGAGGAGCGCGCCAAGCTGATCGCCGAGCTGCGCGCCAACGACGGTCTGTCCGACGTGCTGCAGACGCTGCGCCAGCTGCGCGACTCCGAGCTGGAGCGAAACGGACTGCTGCGCCAGCTGGACCAGGCCGACGGATCGTACGACCGCCGCAACACGCACCGACGCTTGAACTCGCTCATCGGCAACATCCGCAATCTGGACATCGACATGAACCGCATGTGGGGCACCCGCATGATCCGCAAGATTTCCGCGTTCTTCGGCGAGAGCGTCCCGAACTGGTGGACGGTGGAATGGCGCGCATTCAAGGACAACGCCAAGCACTTCCTCACCACCGCCGCGGTGGTGGGAGCCGCCGGCGCCGGACTGACCGTGGGCGGCTACGCGCTGGCGCACGGCGGCCTCACGCCGGGCCTGCAGGCCATGGGCCGCCACTTCGGCGGGCTCTTCGGCGGCAGGGCGCCCGTCGCGCCGTAGTCCAAAAGGCTCCGAAGAGGTTTGTGTTGCCTAGTCTTCTTTGCTAGTCTCTCAGCCCGATGGGAGAGAGGTGACGCCCATTGGTCGACCCTGAATTTCACACCACCGTTTACCACGATGCGTGGAGCCATAGCTCAGCTGGTTAGAGCGCTTCCCTGTCACGGAAGAGGTCGCGGGTTCGAATCCCGTTGGCTCCGCCAGTTTCATCGTGGAGCCATGGCTCGGCTGGCCCACGTGCGAAGCACGCAAAAAGAAAAAGGGTGCGCTTCCCGTCTTTTGGCACACGGAAGAGGTCGCGGCTTCGAATCTCAAAGGGTGGGGTAACTGATGTATGATCTTAAATATGACTCGTGAAAAATATGTTGCATGGATTCGCCCGGCGAAAGGATATCTAGAGGCGATGAAACTTTGCTGCCAAGAGTTGCTCGATCCCAAGCGAAATCGACTGGAAGACGATCCTTCCGCCCCTGAAGGATGGGAAATGGGCTATTACGTCGAAAATCTCATTTCCCCAATTATTTATAATATTAAGCATGGAATTGAGGTTTTCTTAAAAGGAATCCTGTTTCGTTTCGGGGCTCCCAATGAAAAGACCCATGATTTAAGGTCGCTATTTAATGAGATAAAAAGAATTGTTCTTGATACTCCTTGGCAGCCAATAAATATGGAAAGTGGCCAAACGGTAATTGACCTGAGAGAAATTGATCGGATCAAAACTGAGGTTTTAGCCAAATTAGAGCCACTTATAGAATATTTCTATAACAATCGCATTTTGACCGAAAAGCTAGGGATGAAGGATATGCCCGATCCAAAAAATGAACTCTTCAGGTACCCAAACATGCGCGGAGATGCGCCATTTGATCATGTTGAATTTACAAAAAGAATAACTGAAGACGACATTAGATCTCTTTGGACAAAGATAGACGAAGTTCTGCGCCATCTTAATGACATTGGTTACTTAATTTCCGTTGATGCCCGCTATAAGCCGAGGACTAAAAAATAGGGCTAAATATTTTTCGCATCGTGCATCACGCTACGTATCCGGAAAGAAGCTCGGGCAAATGCTTGAATGCGAAACCGTTTGAGCGGACGATATTCTTATGCCCAAAAAAACCAAGTCTCGCCCCGCGAGCAAGAAGAAGACCGTGAAGAAAAAGGCCAAGTCCAAGGCCAAGAAGTCCAAGAAGCGTTAGTCGCTTTTCCGCTACGCGCCGCGGTTTCCGCGGCGTGTTTTGCGGATGCCGTTTTCCGCTACGCGCGCGTCGCCCAGAAATCCTCGTAGCGGTCGTAGAGTTCTTTGTCGGCGCGGTCCACCGCCGCGACGATGTCTTCAGGACGCATGTCGGCGGTGTTCCATTCCGGATGCCGGATGCCCCTCGCGACGAAACCGCGGTCGCCCAACCACTTCAGCATCGCGGCCGGATCTTCGCCGGCGTTGCGCAAACCCTGCGGCCAGAATTCGAACGCGATGGCGACGCCGGGGCTGCGCCGCAGCACGTCCTCCGCGCCGCGCAGGCAGCGGAACTCCGCACCCTGCACATCCATCTTCAGCAGGCCCAACGGCGGCAGGCCCGCGCCGTCCAGCGTGACGGATTCCACGGTTGCCGACGACGACACGCCCACCACGTTGCCGGCCGAGACGGAGTTCACCGCGCTCGTCCAGCCGCAATGCAACGCCACGCGCCCCGGGCGCTCATCGACGACTGCCGGAATGACGGTGACGTTGGTCAGTCCGTTGCTCTCCAAGTTTCTTCGCAGGACGGGCTGGCAGCGCGCGTCGGGCTCGAACGCGAACACGCGTCCTCCCGGAGCCGCTCGCCGTGCGGCCAGGATGGAGAAATACCCGGCGTTCGCGCCCACGTCGCACACGTTCATGCCGGGTGTCACGTGGGCATGAATCCGCGCCGACAAGACCGGCTCGTACGCGCCGGTCTCCCGGATCTCGCGCAGCACGTGCGGATCCCAAATCTGCATTTCCAGCCGGAAGCCGTACGCCGGGATGAAGGGACGCATGCGCACGCAGCCGCACAGCATCATGTACGCGCGCTGCACGAACACGCTCTTCGTCAGCCGGCGGACCCACGGAAAGCGACGGATGCCGGCGGAAAGCGCGTCGCTGGCGTGGCGGAGCATGCACGCAGCCTAGAAGTCCGTGGCCGTCTTGCCAATCGCGGTCCGAAAAGCCGGACGCGGTATACTGCCCGCACTATGACAAACGTGTACGAAGACTCGCTGAAGCTCCATGAGCAACTGCCGCGCGGCAAGGTCGCCATCCGGGTGACCAAACCGCTGCGCGACAAGAAGGACCTGTCGCTGGCGTACAGCCCCGGCGTGGCCGAGCCGGTGCGCGCCATCGCGGCGAACCCAGACGATGCCTACCGCTACACCTCCAAGGGAAACCTGGTCGCGGTGGTCAGCAACGGCACCGCCATCTTGGGCCTGGGCAACCGAGGCGCGCTGGCCAGCAAGCCGGTGATGGAAGGCAAGGCCGCGCTGTTCCGCCGCTTCGCGGGCATCGACGCGTTCGACATCGAGATCAATTCCACCGACATCGACGAGGTCGCCCGCACGGTGGAGCTGCTGGAGCCCACGTTCGGCGGCATCAACCTGGAGGACATCAAGGCGCCGGAGTGCTTCATGATCGAACGCCGCCTCATCGGCACCATGAATATCCCGGTGTTCCACGACGATCAGCACGGCACGGCTGTGGTGGGCTGCGCGGGGCTTCTCAACGCGCTGGATGTGGCGGGCAAGGATCTGAAAAAGGTCAGCATCGTCATGAACGGCGCCGGCGCGGCCGGCATCGCCATCGCCAAGATGCTGGGCGAACTGGGCGTGGAGAAAAACCAGCTGACGCTGTGCGATTCCAAGGGCGTGGTCGGCGACCACCGCATGGACTTGAACGCCTTCAAACAATCGTTCTCGCGCACCACGCCGCACCGCACGCTGGCCGACGCGCTGAAAAATGCCGACGTGTTCATCGGCGTGTCCAAGGCCGACTGCATGACGGCCGAGATGCTGTTGTCCATGGCCAAGAGCCCCATCGTCTTCGCGCTGGCCAACCCGGACCCCGAGATCAAACCCGATCTCGCCCGCGCCACCCGCAAGGACGTGATCCTGGCGACCGGCCGCAGCGACCAGCCCAACCAGGTGAACAACCTGCTGTGCTTCCCGTTTCTGTTCCGCGGGGCTTTGGACACGCGCGCCAAGCAGATCACCACGGCCATGAAGATCGCCGCCATCCACGCCATCAGCGGTCTGGCCAAGGAGAAGCACGGCGACAACCCGGCGCTGGGACAGGAATTCCTGCTGCCCACGCCGTTCGACCCGCGCCTGCTGACCAAGGTGTCGTGCGCGGTCGCCAAAGCCGCCATGGACACCGGTGCGGCGAGAATGCGGATCGATCTGCAGGCGTACGAGAAGTCGCTGCCGGGCCTGCTGGACTAGGTCGGGATCTCTTTCCACGCCGAGCGCGTGGACACGAACGCCAGCACGAGCGCCACCGCCCCGCCGATGCCGGCAATGAGCATGGCGTGCGGGATGCCGCGCGCGTCGGCCAGCGCGCCGGCGAACGGCGACACGACGACGAACAGCAGGCGGCTGAAGAACGAACGCACCGAGAGCACGGTGGCGCGCACGTCGGAGCCGGTCATGCGGTTGATGAGATCGGCGGTGAGCGGCCCGATGAAATGCCAGGCCAGGCGGCTGACCAGGAAGAACACGAGCAGTCCCTGCATGGGCGGCAACGCCAGCGCCAGGTAACACGCCACGGCCATGATGGCCGGCACGATGAGCAAGAGGCGGTCGTCCGCGCGCTTCTCGAACCACGGCACGGATTTGGCCGCGAACGCGCCGGCCGCCACGGTGACGGCGTGCGTGATGCCGAACAACGCGACCGGCACGCCCACGAGTTTCTGGTACGGCTGGAAGAACCAGAAGAACATCAGCGACATGCACGAGATGATGCCGTAGAGGAGAATGACCATCCGCAGGCCCCTATGCCGGAACAACGCGTGGCCGGACACGGAGAGGATCGCCTTCCAGTGCTTGGGTTCTTCCATCGCGTGGCGCTTGGGCTCGTACAGCGACAGCGCGGTGAGCACGGCCAGGCCCATGGGCAGCATGGTCATCCACAGCGGCAGCGCCAAGCTGACCGCACCGAGCAAGCCGCCGATGATGCCGCTCAGCGCCTCGGTATTGAACTCCAGGAATGCCTGGTTGCCGCCGATGCGGCGGTACTCGCGCTCGCGGCCGAGTTCCAGCAGCGAGTCGTACGTCATGGCTTCTATCGTCCCGGAAAGCAGGCTGGACCCGGCGCCGATGAGCACCTCGGCGGCGAGGAACTGCCAGAAGCCGGTGCCGAGCGCGTACGCGGCGTACGCGGCGAACCCGAAGCAGCAGCCGAGCACGATGGTGTTGCGGCGGCCCCAGCGGTCGGCCAGGTAGCCGGTGGGGATTTCGAGCACGAACACCGTCAGCGCGAAGCACGCTTGTAGCAGCATGATCTGGTGCAGATCCAGCCCGTACGACTGCCAGAACAGCACGATGACCGGTATGACGAAGAGGGCCTGCGTACACGCCTGGATGGCGTACAGCTTGCGGATGTTCCGTTGTGCCGGCGGCGTGGCGGCCTTCATGGCGCCAGTCTACCCGGCTATTTGTCCGGCCCGAACTTGTGGCCGTAGTTGATCTGCGGGACGGCGGCGTCGATGTCGACCTGCTCGGCTTCCAGCGACTTCTTCAGCAGGCGCATGCAGACGGAGCACTCGTCGATCTGGCGCTCGATGGCGGACAACTCCTGGTGGATGGTCAGGGCGCGGCGTCCGCGCTTGCTGAGCACCTTCAGTTCGGCCTCTTCGTCCTCCAGGTCGCTCATGGTGTTCACGATCACGCCGATGATCAGGTTCATGACGATCATGGTGCCGATGACGATGAACGTGACGAAGTAGCCCGCGACCAGGAAGCCGGGGACGCTGTGGCCGGCGGCGCTTACTTGCATCTGGGCTTCCATCAGCTGCACCCATCCTTCCAGCGTGAGCGTGGTGAACAGCGAGAGAATGGACTGCTGGAGCGTGCCGAAATGCGCCGGGTCGATGTCGTGGAACAGCGTCGTGCCGATGACCGCGTACATGTAGAAGTGCATGGACAAGAGCAGCGCGATGCTGCCGATGGGCGGCAAGCTGCGGATGAGCGAGTTCACGACGAACTGCAGCTGCGGCAGGTCGATGAGACGCAGGATGCGCACGGTCTTCACGACGCGCAGCAGGCGCACGATGCGCACCAACCGGAGCACGGCGAAGAATTCGCTGTGCAGGGGCAGCAGCAACACGACCACGATGGCGAAGTCGAACAGGTTCCAGCCGTCGGCGAAGAACTGCCACGGCTTGCGGCCGTAGGCCAGGATGCGCAGCGCGATTTCCACCACGAACACCCACAGGATCACCGCGTTGGCGATGTCGAACGCCAGCGCGTGGCGCTCGGCGAATTCCGAATAGGTTTCCAGTCCCACCAGCGCGCTGGCGGCGATGATGGTAAAGAAAATAACGGTCTGGAAGACGTGGGAATCCACGACGCCTGCGATGGTGTGATGTTTGTGCATGGATGTTTGTCTGACGTCAGGTTCGGGGGTATCAAGCCAGTATATCACATTTTTACGTTTTCCTGAAATTCTTCCGGCCGGACACGGCGGGCTGGGAGAGGGTTTCCGTGGTTTCCGGAGCCAAAATCTGCTATACTTCTTGGAAAGACACACACCAAGAATGCACCTGTTCCGCGACGATCATTTCCGGGAATGGAAGACCGCCGAAAAGCGGTTGTGCGCCCAACGCGCCTCGCCTGACCGGGCCGAGACGCCGCGGTCCATCGACGAATTGCGCGCCAATGTGCGCGGCAACGTGGCGGATATGACGAAGGAGATGAAGGAGTTCCTGGAGAAGCACGGCAAGGATTTCGCCGTGGCGCCCGAGCGCCGCGGCCTGGACATCAGCCGCACGCCGATCATGACGCGGGCGCGCACCCAGCTGATCCGCGACGGGCTGATCGAGATGCACCGCGAAATCCAGAAACTGAAAGGCGCCGAATTGGCCAAGCGCGCGGAGGAATTCCGCGCCCTGCTCACGGAGCTGAACGGCCAATTCTCGGACGTGGGAATGGAGCTGCTCTACACCCTGAACGGCGACAACGCGGAGCAGTTCGACTTCATGCGCATCCGCTTCCACTACGGCAACCACTACGAGTACCACATTGAGCAACGGCGCAACCAGCTGCCGCGCAGGCTGCCCGTGCCGCCGGAACTGGAGGACCAGCAGGAACCCGGCCTGCGCAACGACGTGCTGCGCCAGCAGACGGCTTTCCGCGTGGGCCGCATCCGCGAACAGGTCGCCACGCTGGAACAAGCCCGCGACTACGTGAACCGCGACCCCGAGAACCACATGCAGGTGCAGCGGGCGAAAATCATGGAGCACTACCGGACCAAGGCGCAGAAGCCGCCGGAGTACGCCATCGACGTCACGCCGCCGTCCCTGGCGGACGTGGAAGAGTTGGGCTGGGCGCTGAGCGCCATGAACGTGGAAGACACCCTGGAAGCCAGTCGCGCCATTTCCACGCTGAAGGACGACTTCCTGAAAATGGGCATCGTGATGGAGGTCAACACCCGCGATGCCGTGGCGGCCAACGCCCTGGTGGGACAGCGCCGTTACGCGCCGCCCCCGACGCCGGGCCGTTCCCATGTGTGGGAAAAAGTAGCCGCGAACAAATGGACGTGTCCGCTGCGCCCGGGCGTGGAGTGGACCGACACGCAGATGGCGCAGAACACGCTGGGCATCTTGAACCCGCGCTTTGAGGTGAAATTCCGCAAGCTCTCGGTGCGCGACGACGTGAACGAAGTGGAGGCAGAAATCCGCGAGTTGCAGGCGCGCGAGGAAATCGCGAAGCAGATGGAAAGCTCTGCCCGCCGCGACAGCACCGAGTACTACCAGGCCGTTTCGGCGCGCTACGGCGCGGCGCGCGGCGCGCGTCTGCTGCGCGAGTACAACGACAGCCTGAAGCTGCCGGACGAGCGCGTGCTGCGGCACCGCGCCGAGGAAGTGAAGAAGCTGGTGGAAGCGGGCTACGATGAACAAGAAAAGCCCGTCACGGACCTGATGGCCGACATCAACACCCGCTTCGAGCGGATGCAGGCCGCCGGAAAGGGCGACGAGGCGCGCGCCATCCTGGACCGCGCGAGCGTGAAAGACGGCCTGTTGACCAACGGCCTTCGCTTCGAGGAATTCAGGGTCGGCGAAAGCGCCGTAAAAAGCGTCCGCCTGTCGCAACCCGATAACCTCAACGCCGTCACGCCGCGTTCGCGACGCAATCTGATCCTGCGCCGCCGCGGCGACATGCAGGCATTCCGCGACCTGACAGGAGCCTTGCTGCGGTACCTGGAAGCATCCCGGCGCGACGGCAACGACAGCACGACCGCGCGCGCCGCATTGGACGAGGAGCACAAAGCCAGCACCGCCGTATCCGAGCGCTACAAGGCGATCACCGACGTTGCCGAGAAGACACTGTTCGAAGACCGCCTGGGCCGCCTGCTCGGCGAAGCCGGCTACGATTACCGCGGCTTCAACAGGTTCGGCGACCTGACCTTCGAATACCGGGGACGCTACTAGGGCGTCGTGAAAGGGGGCGGCCGTTTCGGCGTGCCACGATACGGGTGACGCGGTTCAGGACTTGGGCAGCGCCGGCAGGGCGCGCGCTTCGTCGGCGGGCACCGCCTCCCACAACGTGCCGTTCTCGTTCAGCCGCTCGCGCGCCTCGCCGTTGGCGCGGTAGAGCGCCAGGCGGTCGGTTCGCACCGCGACGCAGATGTAGCTGTGTTCGTCGCCGTCGCGCTTCAGCCAGCGTCCACGGCGCTCGGTCTGTCCGGTTTCGGTGCGCAGGAAGCGCATCTGCTCGTCGGAGACCGGAGTGAAGACCTGCCTGCCTTCGTTCACATTGATGCCGTACGTACCCGGATGCTCGGCGTTGTTGGCGATGGACAGACGGACCCGCAGGCTTCCGGCCGGGTCACCCTGGCGCACGGGTAGCACTTCCACGGTCACGCCCACATCACGCAGCTTCGCGGCATCGTCGGCGCCCTCGGCGTTCGCGCTGAACGCATACGCCGGGCGGCCTTCGTTGACGGTGATGTCCACCGACACCGTCTCGCCATCCTTGCCGGGCTCGGTGCGGGACACCGTGGTCTTCTTGCCGGCGGCAAGGACCACCTCGGGCATGACGGCGGTACGCTCGATATTCGGCATGGCTTCGAACGGCGCGTACGTCATGGTGACCTCCTGCGAGTATTTGTTCATGAACAGGCGGTAGCCGGGCTGGCCCGGCAGACGGACGTCGATGCCGTGCGTGTCGTCCAAGAACGGCATCTCCAGGTCCTTGGCGACCTTCAGACGGTCGTTGAATTCGCGAAGCATGACACGGGCCTCGGGCACCGTGCCGCTGAAGTTACGCAGCCGGACCCAGTCGCCGCCGATCTGCGAGCGCAGGACGTCGGCACGGACGAAGCGCAGCGACGGCACGGCCGTTTCGCCGGCGCCAGCCACTTCGGCCAGGATGACGCCGCGGTTACCCTTCACGAGCATGCGCCCGCCAAAGAAGGAGTTGCCCAGCGTCGCGGTCAGCAGCTCTTTGGTGGAAAGCAGGCGGCTGTCGGTGTTCTTCACGCGAGCCAGGTACACGTTGATGTTGCCGGTAAGGTGCTCGACGAGGCCCATGTTCGGCTGGTCGGCATCGGCGGCCGTGCGCAGCTGCGAGACATCGTGCTCCAGGCGGCGGCGCAACAGCGCCTCGCGGGCGAGTTCGCGGGCTCGGTTGGCTTCCGCGTCGTTGATGCGCACGGGCATGTTGCGGACCACCGTGCGGTTGCCGGCCGTGATGTTGAGCGTGAGCAGCCTGCCCCATGCGGGCTTGGATACGACGTTGTTCTCGATCTCCAGGCGGCTCCAGTTGTAGTCGAACTTGTCTTCGTCGAACGACAGATAGGCGGCGGGCGCGTTGGCTGGCGTGATGACCTCGAACTTCACCTTGCCGGCGCCGTCCGGGCGCGTGCGCAGGATGCAGCCGCCGAGATCGGTGTCCTGCTGGACGGTAGGATCGATGAGCGGCACGAACGTTTCCAGCCGGTCGTCTAGATCGAACGTGCGGCGGATGCCGGTCACGCACGCGGCATCGATGCGGAAGTCGCTCTTCTGCAGCTCGCCGAGCAGCTTGTCCAAGAAGACATCCTTGCGGATGGCACGCTCGTACATGGGCTGCAGGTACTGGAGCAACGAGACCTTGAAGTCCGTCATGGCGCCGCGGACGTCGGCTCCGCCTTCGGACTGGCAGAGATTCAGGATGCCCTCCAGCGAACGGCGGTGCGCGGCATCGGCGGCATCGGGCGGGCGCGGCACCAGTTCCAGCGCGGTGCCGGCGGCGTTGACGCGGATGGCCATGCGCACCGGCGTCGGAACGGTCAGAGCGGTTTCCACCGCGTTGGCGTACGCCGTGCGGCGGTCCAGGCTCACGTTCTCGATCGCATTCATGTGGGCGTTCAGATCGGCCAGCGCCTTCTCGGCGCCGGTGCCGCCCTCGATGGCCGTGCGCAGCGCGGCGACCTTGGGACGGAACGTGTCGTTCGGCTCGTACGGGAAGGGGGTGATCCGCGGAACCAGCTCGATGGCGGTGCCGGCGGCATTCAGGCGCGCCAGCTTCTCGGAAGCGGGACTTTGACGAAGGATGCCGTCCACGCCGTCGGCGAACTGCTCGCGGGCGCCGCGGTTGCTGGCGGGCAACAGGTTCAAGTCGCGGTTGAGCGCAAGCAGCGCCTGGTCTGCGCTGCGGGTCGCTTCGGTCATGGCGGACTGCTCGCGGGCCTTGTCCTGCTCCCACTGCGCGCGGGCGGGAATGGTGCCCGTGAGTTTGGCTTCGTCACGGACCAAGACGTCCAAACGGCGCTTGGCCTCCACGTGGGCCAGGATGCCGCGCCGGATCACTCCGGCGTACGACGCGGCCAAGGGCGGGATGGCTTCCTGGCTGAAATGCGCGTGCGGCGTGGACAGGGCGGCGCGCATGAGTGCGCGGCGCTCGGACGGAATGCGGGTGTCGGTGAGATCGCGCAGGCTGGTGACCGTGATCCACTCCGTCTCGGAATCGCCGTCGGAACGGACGCCGAAGCGGAAGCCCTCGGCATCCTGGCCGGGCGCGACCTCCGGCACGATGACGTACTTGCCGATCTCCGGCACGTAGCGCACGAACTGACGTTCGCGCGGACGCTCGGTTTCGTCGGGCATGTCTTCGAGATCATCTCCTTCGGCGCGGGGCGGGCGCGGGGCGTTGAGCGTGGCCAGTTGGAAGTACGGCGAATTCGAACGGCCGCGCACGCGGTTCATCTCGCGTTCGTCGGCCATATCTCCGGCCAGCGCCTCGTAGGAAGCCAGCGTGGCCGTGCGGCGCAGCATGGCATGCGTGAACTTGGGCAAGACGGAAGCATTGAAATACGCGGCGGCCTCCTCCGAACCGCCGACGTCGGCCGGCAGCACCAGGTTGTAGACATGGCGCCAGATATTGCCGGCGGCCTTGAATTCCCAACCGTCCTTCTCGAAACGCATTTGGAGCGTCTTGGGATTGTCGACGCCCTGGTGCGAGACGGTGAACACTCCGGCGTTCTCGGTGACGGCCGGGCGGGTGAATTCCTTCATGACCTGCAAACCGCGCAGTCGGTTCAGCACGCCGGTGTTCACGTTGCCGTAGTCGCGACTGAGCGGCTGCAAGAGGCTCGTGAACGCCTTGGCCTCGTCGTCGCTTCCGCCGATATCGACGCCCTTCACCGGCCAGTACATGCCGACCCAGTTCATCAGTTTGGGCAGGATGTTGGTGTTGAAGTCCGTCGCGGCGGCGGCCGAACCGCCGACATCGGCGGCCAGCACCCTGTCCTGGACGGTCTTCCATTGGTCGCCGGCGGCCTTGAACTCCCAACCCTTCGCGCCGGCGAAGCGGAAGTCCAGGCGCTTGGCGCCGCTGCGGACGTTCTGTTGCGTGACGGTATACACCGGGTTGTCGCCGGCGGTCTTGCTGACGGGCGGGTTGTTCAGAGCATCCAAGTACCCGCGCGTGCGACGCTCGATCATGCTCATGTTGATCGGATCGAGAGGCTGGCGCGAGGCGTACTGCCAGCCATACATGCCTTGGATCACGGTCAACGTCTTTCCGCCGAACGTGATCACGAACGTGCCGTTGGTCTCGCGGACGTTCGGGTTGCGGCGCAGCTCGTTGGCGACATGCAGGCGGTTCAGGGTGTCGCGCGAGAGCATGTCCAGGCCGGCCAGCAGATCGGGCATGACCGTGCCGTTGAAATGCGCGACGGCGGCCGCTGAGCCGTCCACGTCTTCGGCGGAGACCGGGATGGTGATGTCCTTCCACGTAAACGTGCCGGGCTTGCGCCAGTACATCATGTCGGAGCGGAAGGAGAACTCGAGGTTCTTGCCGCCGCCGGCCACGGTGAGGACTTCGCCGGATACCGTCGCGCCGTGCTTCAGGCGCAGGTATTCGGTGGCGCGCACTTTCTCCAGCGCGACGGAGTCGATGACGAACATGTATTTCTCCTGCGCGGTGAGCGACGGATTGGCCGCGATGCGGGCGATGGACGCCTCGTTCAGCGAGTCGAACATGCGCTCAAGCAGCGCGCGGCGCTGCTCGGCGTTCAGCGTGCGGTACAACGCGGCCATGTGGGCCGTGAACCGACCGCGGTTCAGCGACGGATTGGTCTCCTCGCGGGAAGCGCTGTGGTAGTACAGGCCCAGGATATCGCTGATGGGCGCCTCGAACGCGGAGCGGTTGAAGCCCGGCGAGCCCGGCTCGGTGACGGCGCGCGGCGTGGTGAGGAACGTGCGCATGCGCGGCAGGTTGCGCATGTGCATCAGTTCGTCGTCGAGCTCGGTGAGCAGGAATTCGAAGTCGCGCTCCAGCGGACTCAGACGACGGTCCTGCGACACGACGGAGATGCGCACCTGCATGGCGTACAAGATCTTCGTGGCGCTCTGCACGTCGGCGGGAGGCATCTGCAGCGGGATCTTCTTGTCGTAATCGCGCAGCGCGGCGGGCATGTCGGCCCACATCTCGGCCAGCGTCTTGTCACCGTCGCGATCACCGGCCTTGATGCTGTTGCTGACGATGGCAAGGTTCTTGGCGATTTCCGGGGACGGCGGATACGCGTGCGTGCGTCCGATGTTGTCGAAAGCGTAGTAGACCTCCGGGCGCTCCAGGTTGTCGCCTTTGAACTCATGCATCTCGAGAACGGAACCGAAGCGCAGCGCCTGCAGCGTGTTGCTCTTGTATTCCCGTCCGCCGGCGGAGCCGAAGCTTTTACGCAGGACGAACGTGCGGCGATCGGCGCCGGCGCCCTCGACCATCACGGATTCGCGCGGCCCGGTGGAAACGACGCGGTTGTCGGCGCCGCGCAGCGACGCCTCCGTATCCCAGGCCACCGATCCGACCAGCGAAATGGGCAAGCGGTTGATGAGCGGCGCGCCGAACGGGGCGTCTTCCGACGTGACGGTAATGCACACGCGGTCATCGCCGATGTTCTTGAGGTCGGCGACGCTGAAGCCGCTGCCACCTTCGGCCAGCGCCAATGCCGATACGATTTCGGTGGCGCGGTCCGGCGTGGCCCGCGGGACGCGCTCGAGCTTGACGTCGTATGTGGTGTCGCCGCCGTTGCTGGCGCGCAGACCAAGCGTGCGGCCACCCTGGACGAATCTCGTTTTCAGCTCCACGCCGCCGGGCAGACGGATGACGCGCTCGCCGGAGTTCTCGGCCAGTACCAGCGAATCGGACGCGCGGACCAGGTCCGGCGCTCGCGTGATGCGGACCAAGTTGTCGCGGCGGAGACTGCCTTCGCCAAGCAGCGTGTGGAACAGCTGGCGCAGGAAGAACTGTTGGTCGGGGGCGCGCATCAGCATGGGCGACAGCGCGGTGACGAGCTGGTCGCGGCAGTTGGCTCCTTCGGCAACTTCGGACGTAAAGTAGCGCATCATGCGGCGCAACGTCGCGTCCGCGTCGGTCTCCCATTCGCCGTCCGCCTTCTGTTTCAGGACCGGCGTGGAAAGCAGGCCGAGGATCTGGCGGCGCTGGTGCAGCGAATGCAGCTGCATGATCTGGCCGGCGCTGGAGACGCCGAACTGTTCCGGCACGCCCTCGTCGCCGTGATGGTCGACCAGGAACGTATCCTGGCCTTCGGCTTCCGGTGACAAGAAGAACGTGACCGACACGCGGCCGACATCCACATTCCACGACTGGGCGGCGCGGGTGCGCTCGGTGTCCAGCGCGGCCTGGTTCTTCTGGAGCTCTGCGGCGTCGGGCAGTCCTTTGAAGTGCAGGGAAGTCGGCCACAGCCGCACGCCGGCGCCGGTCTCGAACCGGATGTAGGCGCGGGTAGTTTTGGCATTGGCGTCGGGCAGGCGCTCCTGGAACACGACCGTGCGATCCGCGGTGCGGAGCACTTGCTTGCGCATGCGGCCGGGGTCGGCCTGCAAGTTCACAAAGCCCTGCTCGGGGAGACTGGAGGCGTCAGGCAAACCATGGAGAACGGCGGCGACTTCGGCGTCGCCTTCGGTGATGGCACGCACGTCTTCGCGGCTGTCCGCCTCGATCGTCGAGCGCAAGGCGTCGTAATCGTTGTGGCGGATGCTGATGGCGTCGCCCAGCCACAGCGTGCGGCTGACGGAACCGTCGTCGACATGGGAAATGTTGGCGCCGACTTCCACGTTCCAGCTCTTCCAGGCGCCATTCGGCTCCTGGTCCGTGCAGGTGGCGACGGCCGCCTGGCGGCTGATGGCGGTGGTGTCGCCCAGCGGACCGCGCGGTACGGCGGTGGAAAGCGCTTCGATGACGGGCTTGCTGCTGATGCCGCGCAACGCCAGGAGCACCAAGCGGTTGAATTGCCCCGCTGCGGCCGCCGAGTCGCCGACATCCTGCGCCCTCACGTCCACGCTGACGGGGACCCAGTCGGCATTATTATTCTGATACACCCACAATCCGCCGCGGCAGAAGAAACTGAGTGTTTTGGCGTCGTCGCCTTCGCCGATCGTCACGTCGTAGCGGCCGTTGTGTTCTTCGGTGGAGATCTTCGCCGCCTCATTGGTCTTCAGGTCATCCATGAGGATCTTCCTGCCCTGGGCCCTGGTGGTACCGGCGCCGTGGGCGCGGTCGGTGAGTTCGATGTAGTACGCGGCGGGGTTATCGATTTGTCCCGCACTGTCCTGCGTCTGGCGCTGGACGAGACGCTTGACCAAGTCGAAGCCCGGGGTACCTGCTTCCACGGCCGCTCCCTCCGGCGAGATGTACACCAACGGACGGTTGGTGCGGCCGGGGAACAAGACGTTGCCGAGATCGGGACGGCAGCGGAAGAAGAGCCCCCGGTTGCCGCGCTCGCGTGCGGATTCGTCCGCGCGATTGGCGGCGCGGCGCGTAAGGAGGACGCGTCCGTTGCTCTCGGCGGGTTCGCGGACGTATTTGCCGGCATCGGGACCCAGCGACGAAGACGTGTCGGCCACTGCCTCGCCCCACACGGGACGCCAGCTCTCGCCGTCCTTGCGGAAGACCACGCCACGGCGCAGGTGGTATTGGCGCTGCCCATCGCTGAAGGTCAGGAGAACGTTCGCGACGAAAACCTTCTCCTCACCTTCAGGTTTGTTAAAGCCGCTGTTGCGGCGCTGGCCTTCGTTGAACAGCTGGCTCTCGATGACCACCGAACGCAGGTTCTCGCGGCGGAAAGCCTTGCGGGCGCCGCCGTACAGATTGTCCGGTCCGTTGCTCGGGATGCAGTCCAGCGTGAGCGTGTGGTCCACCGCGGCCTTGAAGCAGTCGCGCACCTCCGTGTCGGTCGGCACCGGCGGCACCGGGCGGCGAATGCCGGTGAACACGGCCGGCTGGTCGTTGACGTCGGCGATGTCGCTGAAGATATGGCGCTGCGCGGCCAGGTCGTACCCGACCGGGACCGGACTGTCGGTGCGGCGGAACAATTCGAGCGTGGCGCTGGTGATGCGGCGCATGTGCGGGCGCTCGCCGTCGTTGGCGAACAATCCGCCCGCGCGTTCGTAACGGATGGCGGAACCGAGCGCATCGTGGCCGAACACGGCGCGGGGAATACCCCACATGCCGCGCACCAGCGTCTGGACGGCGAACGCCTGGTCGTCGCTTTCCTTGGCCCAACCGGGAGCCCACGGCGAGGTCGTCACGCTGCCGCGCTCGCCGCGACGCGCATTCAGGGCGCGAAGGCGGACGATGGGATCATCGACTGCTTCATACAGTTCCTCGGGCGCATTGGCGAACAGCGCCGGCTCGTTGAGCGAATCGGGGGACATGTTGGACGTGTCGGCATGCAGACCGAACGCGCGCATGGACGTGGCGTGGGCGGTGATATCCGGCGTGATGGCGATGAGCTGCGCGATCTCGTTGAATTTCGCCAGTCCGGCGGAGGTCATTCCGGTCGGCGCCACGGTCATGGCCGCCAGCGCCGTGGCGCCCTTGCGCCACTTCCAGACGGTGCCGTCCAATTCGAACGTGTACTTGTTGGCCTCGCCCGCGCCGAACTGCACGTCGATCTTCTTGTCGCTCTCTTTGCCCTGGTAGCGCGACAGCAGCAGCCAGCGGCCGTGCTGGAAGCGCGTCCAATCGTCATGTGCGCCGGGCTTGCCCTGCAACGCGTCCGCAATCGCCAGGTACTTGGCGCGCGCGGTACCGGTGATGCCGGCGGGCACGGCGGTGATCGCCACGGGAGCGTCGCTTGAGAGGGCTGCGGTCCACGCATGGTTCGTCGCGTTCCAGGTGAAATTCACCACGGCGCCGCCCACATCCACCGAGGCGCCGGTGTCGCCGGCGGCCGTGCCGCCGAAGCGCTGCACCAGCAGCCACTTGCCGTGCTCACGGTTCGTCCAGCGCTCCACGTGTTCCTTCACGGTCTTGTCCAGCACGAAGCCGGGTTGATCGGCGGTGCGGCGGCGGGTCGACCACGTCTTGTGGCGGCCCATGGGCTCCATGAGGGACGACAGGAATTCGGGCGGGTTGGTGTTGTCCACCAGCACGTCGCCGTCGGTTTGCAGCGTGCGATGCATCTTCCAGTAGCGCTGGACGCGGGCTGCGTTCAGCGAGCCAACGGTGGCATCGATGAGCGCCTGGCGGATTTTCGCGTTCGAAGCGCCTTCCTGCGTCTTGATCAGGTCGGCGATCGGAATGTATTCGCTGAGGTAGTAGTTCTTCACCATCTCGTTCATCAGGCGCTCGTCGTCCATGCTGTTACCCTTGGGACGGCCATGGATGCGCATGAACAAGCAACGCTTCCATTCGGGATAGATGTACTTCACGAACTTCTCGTTGTAGAACTTTTCCTGGTCGTTCCAGGTGACCAGTTCCAGCGACAGTTCGTTGAAGATCTCGGGCGCGTTCTCGCGGACGTTCTTCACCCACATGATGAACACCAGCTTCTTGGCGGCGGCCTCATCGACGCCGCCTCCCAGTTCGAGCTTGCGCAGGAAGCCGTCGGGCGTGTCGTGGACCGACTGCATGGTGCCGAGGGCCATCAGCAGCCACGCCGGGCAGTTGGAGAGGAATTCCTTCTGCTCGGCCTCTTTGATTTTCTCCGAGATCTTGTTCACCACCATTTCCACGATGACCACGCCGATCATGAGCACGATGGTCACCGGTCCGCCGATGACGCTGGTCATGGACAGGACCGTGATGGCGGTGCTGGCGCCAAGCGCCACGCCGGTCATGACCGCGTCGCGCCAACGGGCATTGGCCTCGGCGCCGAGTCCGCGCTCCAGGTCGTAGAGGTTGATGGTGACGTCGAGTTTCGCATTGTGGTACTCGCCTCCGCCGCGGTCCACGAAGCCGGCTTTTTCCACCTGCTCGCGCATGTTCTTGATCGACTCCTTGCTCTGTTCCAGTGCTTTGTTGTACGCCTTGATGTTCTCGTAGAGCATGTAGATCTGAAACGCCAGCATGGCGACCTCGAATACGACCATGCCGCCCGATTTGAGAGCGGACAGCTCGGACGCCGCCGAGCGGCCGGCGCGGTCCACGCCGCGTGCGAACCTGGAGCCTTCCATCGCTTTCGCGATCTGCGCGTCGGCGCGGGCGGCGGCCTGCAACTCCTCGGCGACGACGGTGGCCTGGCGCGGGGTGAGCGCCTTCAGTTCGGCGGTCATCGCCTTGAACTCGGCGGCGCTCATGTTCAGAAGCGAGCGCGGGTTCGCGAGCATTTGGCGCAACTTCGCGGCGTTCTGCGGAATCATTTCGATGGCGCGCGGGTTGGGGATATGCGGTCCGCCGGCACGGGCTGGAACGCGCTGGCCCGCCATGCCGCTGCGCAAAATGTCGTCGGCTTCGGACGCCGCGAAGCTGGCCTGCTGACCGGCTTTCGGGTGCCCGGGCGGGAACGTCGCGGGCGTGCCGCGCGGGTTGCCCGGCACGAGGACGGTTCCGTCGGCGAGCCGCAGGCCCTTGGTCGCGTCCGTGGGATCCAATCCCATGAGGATGTTGCGCTTCTCGGCAAGGGTTGCGCCCGACCAGCGCGCGTCCGCGGGAATATTCCCGCCGGTCATGTGCGCGCTGTGCATGACTTCCACGTGCGCGTCTGTGATCGGCGGAACGCGGCGGGACATGGACTGCCTGGCGACCTGGCGATATTCGGTGATGTCCATACCCGCCATGCGCTCTTGCAGCGCCTTGGCTCGCGCCTCAAGCGCGCCGAGCGCCTTCACGCGCGCGGGATCAGTTGATGGCAGTGCGCGGACGCGGGCGGCTTCGCGGTTGAGCGCCTGGGCTTCTTTTCCGAGTTGGTGGACGTAGTTGGCCCGCATTTCGGGGGTCAACTTGGCCCATTCGATGGCGCCGCTGGACGGGATCCTTCCGGGGGTGGTGGACAGGGCAGGAATCGCGCGGCCCACGGTGTTGTTCCACGCCATGTTCAGTCCGTTGGGCAACACGCGGTTCCAAAGGTTATGGACGGACCGGAAGCCGGAGAACGACCATGCGGGGCCGCGGTAGGTGGGTGCGATATACCTCCACGAGCGGTTGTAGGCGGCGCGGAGGAAGCCGTTGAGAACCGGGCGGACAACCAGGTTGTATTCCAGGTACGTCACGGCCAAGCCGGTCAGCGACGACCACCAGGAATTCTGCATCTGGTCATACTCATGGAAACGCTGGCCATGGAAATCGATTTTCTTGTTCAGCTCCGTCACCAAGTCGCGGACGTGGGCATGCATGCCGGAAATATCGGGTCCGTTCAGCTGTTCGAAGATCTTCAGGTACACGCCGCTCACTTCGGCGAGGATTTTATCGAGTTCGTCGCGACGCTCCTTGATGACCACGGCGCCGGCGTTGTCGGTCTGGGCCTTGGCAAGCGCCTGCTTGGCGACGCGGTGACGAGCCAGTAGGTCGTCTAGGTACTTGTCGAGCACCGCCTGTTCGGCGGCACGCAGCTTGTCGGATGCGATGCGGCGCTCGCGTGCCTTCTCCGGCGTGTTCGGAAGAGCGGTCAGCGCGGCACGCGCGTCCAGGTACGCCTTGCGCACGTTCTCGGGCAGCCAGGCCGGACGCGGCTCGATGGCCACCATCCTGGTGACGTCGGGGATGACCGGATCGTACTCGCTGGCCGCCATCTCCTTGGGCGGCACGGCGCTGACCAGGCGTTCCAGCTGCGTCACGTCCTTCAGCACGACTGCGCGCGCGGCGGCGCTGTCGTTCTTGAACGTGGTCAGCAGCTCCTTCAGCGTCACGAATTCGCCTTTCCATTCCTCCAGCAACGCCTTCAGGCCATCGGTATCGATGACCCACGTGGCACCGGCGGCACGCAACATGCGGCGGGTGGGACCGCCGATCTGCGTGATGTCCGGCAGGGCCCATGCGACGGTGTGGACGCCCTGGAGCAGCTTGGAGATTTGCTGCGCGATGTGGTCAGCGGCCCGAACCATCTTCTCGTGCATGGCGTCGATGGCGTTGCTGTAGCGGTCGGCGACCGTCTTGATGGCGGCGAGGTACTCCTTCAACCCGACGCCGTAGCGCTCCCATTCCTTATCCATTTCATCGGCGAGCGCCGGCGGCAGGTTGCGCTGCAGGTCGGCGATCTGGCGGGGGTTGAGGCGGATTTCATTGAAGTTCGCCAGGCGCGTCATGGGTCCGAAGTGCCGCTGGACGGCCAGCAGCTGCATCATCTGTGCATTGAACGACAGCGCTTCTTCCTGAGCCTTCATCTGCTCAGTCATCACGGCCTTGTACGACGAAACGAGTTTGGGCAGATCGCCGGCTTTGCCGCTGGTGAAAATCTCGTCGCACAGGCGGTCGGACTCCGCGAGCATGACGTCCACCAGCAGGTTGCTTGCGACCTTGGTTTCGTAGGTTCCTTGCTTACCGCGGACATCGCGCCACGGTTCGCCGATGCGGAACATGTCGCGCGAGCGCTTTTCGGCGTTGTCGGCATACGCGGCCGTGCGCGCGGAGCGCAGCTGCAACATGTCGCCGGCCGACAGGTTGCGCAGGCGCTTGGCCAGCACGTCCGGCGTGATCAGCTGGCAGAAGTGCCGCAGGATCTGGTTGTTGGGATACGCGTTGATCAGCGCACGGGGCGTGCATTCCTGGGTATCGACCTCGCGGCCGTCGATGGTCGTCTTGGCCGGCAGCATGGCGACGGTCGCGGCATTGGCTCCGGCTTCCGGAATGCCCTCGCGCAGGATGTGGTTCGCCTCGACGTCGTCGCGGATGGTGTCGAGCTTCACGTCGTGCAGCTCGCCTGGCAAGACTTTGATGAGCTCGCGCAGCACGGCGTTGTCGTATTTGTCTTTCAGCTGGTTCAGTGTCATGGACTCCGTGCGCCTGCCGTCGGTGATCTCCGGCAACACGAGTTTCTGCAACTGCGTCCACGCGTCGCCGGCCCAGCGGGGGGCGTCGGGCAGTTTGCCGGAGACCTCGCGGGCGCCCGCGCGGAGGTCGCCCTCCACTTTCGCCAAGCGGTCCTCCAGTGCCTTGCGCAGCGTGCCGGTGCCCGCGATTTCGGCGGCGAGCCGGGGGTTCTGCGGGTTGTTGATTTGGACTTCAGCGGTGCGGTACCGGCCGATGAGTTGCGTGACGGTTTCGCCGTGCTGCGGCACGGGAACCGCCGAGAGCCCCGGGTAATCCTTCAGCAGCGCGGCGACCTGCTGTCCGCGCTTTTCGGCGGGGACCTTTCCCAGTTCGGCGGCGATGCCGTCCTCGTGGAGCATGTGCTGGAGCAGGCGCGCCTCGGACAGGCGCGCGATCTGCGGCATGAGCACTTTCAGTTCCCCCAAGATGGCGGCGACGACTTTCTCCTGGCGCTCGACGTTCTGCCACAGCGTCGGGGGCTTCTGCGCTTGCAGGTACGCCTGCAGGTCGGGCTTGCTGGCCCAGAACTCCCCATAGTTCTGGACGGTCGTGAGGAAGTCATCAATGAGACTGTCGTTGTACTGGAGCAGGGTCGCGCGGCGATCCAGATCCTGCAGGATCGGCATCAGCAATTTCATCGACTCCTCGCGCTTGTCCAAGTCCTGGTTGATGTCGCTGTGCACGCGGACGCGGTTCACGGTGTCGCGCAGCAAGGCGAGCTCCTGCGCGGAACGGAATTGCACCTCGCCGCGGTCGCGCATCGCCAAGTACATGCGCTCTTCCGCACGCACAGCCTTTTCGCGAACTTCATCGAACTGCAAGCCGTCTGCTGCCGGGCGCGGCGCGCCGTCGCGGGTGTTCGTCAGCGCCAGCATGGTCCGGCCCGGTGTGATGCCGCTCAGCGCGCGGACTTCCTGCGCCAGCTTGGCAAGCTCGGCGGGGCCGGGTGAGGTTTCTGCAAGCCGTAACTCGACGTTTGCGGGCATGGAACGCGGTGTGGTTTTTGGTGTTCAGTGTCTCACTGGTCTTTGTGTGCGCTGCACTCAGCGTCGGTCGCCTGGTTGCAGACGACGCGTGCGGTCGGAGCTGCCACCGATGTTCGGATCCTTGTCGATGGCGCCGTCGCCCGGGCTGCTGACCACGCTACCCCTGTTGGTCAGGCCGCTGGTCGGATTCAGCGCGCGCGTGGCGCCGCCGAGACCTCGGTTCACTTCGTGCGTGCGCTTGCCGAGAATGGCGTGCTGGTCGCGCATGAAGCGGAAGAAATACTGGAGCCCCAAGCCGATGAGAATCGCTCCGCCCACGAGCTTCACGGGGCGGGGGATGGCGTCCCACGCACGGCGCACGGGGCCCTTGCGGACGTCCGTGTTGCGGTTGCGTTCGGGCGCGAGCATCGACGGGATCTGGTCACGGCGGGCCGTCCACTCGCGGCGGAGCTCGGGGGCCATCGACGGTTCGGCTTCAATGCTGCTGCGGTTCATGGGGAGCGTGGGTTACAGGGGCTTGGTAAAAATATCGAGCAGTCCGTGGCGGACCTGGGTCAGGTCGCACAACGCCTGCAGGTCTTCCGGCGTCTTGGTGGCCATGATCTGGGTGGCGATGACGCCGGACAGGAACGTGGGGCCCAGCACGAAAAAGAATTGCGAAACGTCGGCATCCGACAGGGCGGACATATCCATGGCCTCGACTTCTTTGGCCAAGTCATGCTGGTTCTTAGTCGTCGCCTTCTGCATCTTTTTCAGGCGCGGGTCTTCGAACGCCGCGACGGAGCGCCGCACCTGCAACAGCTTGTCCGTGTCCGCGAACGCCATGGTCTCTTCTTGCACGACGCACTCGTTCGTCCACGGCTCACTGAGGAACGTGGCGGACGCGCGCTCGGCGGGGGTGAGGTACAAATCCATGAATAAGAAGTGTATGGGGAAATCCCATCAGTATACCATAAAAAGGCTTTCTATGTCACTCTGATCGGCCCAGGGAGGCGAAAGGCGACGGAAAAATTGACTTCCGAAGAAAAGACCATTCTAATGCGCGGCGCATGAAGCACCTCCCGCACTACCGCCCGCTCTTCGGCGGCGCCCTCCAGAGCATGATCACGCCCCGCGACGCAGGCGTCGTCCACCCCGACCACCCCGAATTCGAGGAGAGCATCGGAGCCCTTCTGGAAGCCAGCCGCGCGGACTTCGTGCTTGCGCAGTCGCTGGCCATGAAAACCGACGTCGCCGACCTGTGCGCCGGCGCTCCGGTGGAGGTATCGGCCACGGTCCCGCGCTTCCTCCGCACGAAAGACAAGGCGGACGCGGTCATCTATCCGGCGGGCGGCATCGATACGGGAACGCTCCGCGGCAAGGTTGCCGCGCTCATGATGGTCGCCGACTCGCCGGCCGTCACCGTCTTCGACATGGAGCGTGACGTCGTCGGCTTCGCCAACGGAAGCATGGAGTGTTTGGACCCGGCCGATGGCAGCGACGGCATCGTGAAGAAACTCATCGAGCAGCTGAAGGCGGCCGGCAGCGACCCCAAGGACATCGTGATGGCCGTGTCGGCGTGCGCCCGTGCATGCTGCTTCGGTTACGACATGTCCACCGCGCAGAACGTGCCGCGTGCCGCGCGCCTGACATCGAAGTACGGCTCCGACGTGCTCACGCCGTCCATCACGTACCCGCCACGCACCGGCAACGGCATCGACCTGAGCTTGATCGCCAAGCGTCAGGCGGAGCTCGCCGGCATCGACCCCGACCATGTGACCATGGATGCATTGTGCACCGCCCACGACGGAATCGTCGCAGGATCCGTGGAACAGGGACGCTTCTTTTCCGGCATCCGCGGCGCGAAAATGGGCGCCAAGCAGACCCCGGCGGTGAAATGGAACGAGCGCCAGGCCCTGATGGTCTGGGCCTGAGTCGAACAAGTTGCCGGAGCAGGCACGGCTCCTAGCCTGCTGTCCTTCCCCACATTCTCATGGCTATCGCCGCCCCTTCCAACACCGATCTCGACGACGCAGTCGACCTGTACGCCGGCATGTTGCCGGGCGACGCCTACAGCCAAGCGCTGGCCAGGCTGACGCACGATGAGCAGCGTCAGTTGGAACTGGCGGGCATGGACCGGTTCGCGGCCATCGATCAGCTGGCGGGCATCGTGGACATCGCGGATGACCTGCGGCAGCGAATGTTGGACTTGTCCGGCGCAGACCCGGAAACGGCGGAAAGCGGCGCGTACGCCGAAGCGGCCACGCTGCTTACCGGCAAGGCGAATCCGTACGTTGAAGAAATGCACCGCCTGCTACGCAGCGCGTTGCGCTGGTGATCAGCGCAGGGTCAGCGCGTACGCCACGTCGATGAACGGCGTGGATTGTCCGAGCACGGCGGCCACCTGGCGACCGGCCGGGACATAGGCGGTGGATGCGCGCTCAAGCAAGTCGATCAGCTTGTCGACTTCCTGTTCGCTCGTTCCCTGCTGCTCGAACGCGCCGAGTGCGGCGGACAAACCGAGCGACGTGAGCTTGCGCGTGGTGTCGTAGGCGGCGAGCCCCTGCGCCTGCGGCGTGAGGGCGGAAAGCGACTTTTTAGCTTCCAGACCTGCGATTTCGCGCTTCAAGAGCAACGCATCGAGCGCGGCTACTTCGGTGCGGGCGCCGCGCAACGAGGTCGGCGACTGCACGACCACGACGAACGCGAGCACACCGGCCACGATGAGGTTCGAGAACACGGCGAGGAACGCGCCGACCACCACCCACTGGTACTTGCGCATGCGCAGCGCGTTGTACTTCTCCACGACGGCGAAGCGCAGGTTGGTTTCGCGGCGAATATCCAGGCCCGGCACGAACACGAGCGACTGGAGCTTGGTCTTCAGCGACTCGGAGGGCTGCCAGGCGGCGATGAGTTTCTCGGTGGCCTGGCGCAACGCCTCGGCGGCGGCCGGCTGCTTCATGCCGAGCACGGTCGCGACGCGGTCGATGGAGAAGCCCATCAGCAGCGACAAAATCAGGACGCGCTGGTCGGCGATGGACAACGTCCACAACGACTCGTGCAAGGACGAAACGGCGTGTTTCTCTTCGTCGTTCAGCCAGGCGAGACTGGGCACGTACACGCTGTCCAAGTCGGCTTCGCTGCCGGACATCGCTTTGCCGAGCGACTTGTCGGCGGTCTCGATGAGCAGGTCCAGCGACAGCGAACCGAACCACCACAGCGACATGGCGCGCGACAGCACGTCCAGGTACAGCTCGCTCATGAGCGTCTGAGCCGTACCGAGCGAACCGGTGCGATGGTAGAGGTAGGCGTAAAAGAGTTCCTTGGTATCGTCGACGAAGGTCAAGAAGTCCTTGGCGCCCTTCTTCAACACCGCCAGGTCGAGCGCTTTGTGCTCGGCCTCGACCGGGGTCGGGATCACTCCCGCCACGACGTCGCCGGTGATGATGGGCTCGTTGGGCATTTAGTTGGTACCGAAGTACTGCTCGAACAGGTCAACCGCTCCCATGTCTTCCAGGTAGCCGCCGATCTGGGGCAGCCAACCGCGGTTGCGGGCGGCGTTCTCCAGCCAGACGGTATGGGCGCGGACGCAGTCGGTTGCGGCAAGGATGGAGTCGTCGCACGGATCGCCCGGCACGTCGATCTCGCCGATGCGGTCGATGGCCTCGAACAAGTCCAGCTCGCGGCGAGCCAACTCCGGGTTGCCGGCCTCTTGCAGAAGAGAGCGCAGGCGCGACATGTCCGGCTGCTCCTTCAGGTACGCCTCCAGGGCGTCTTTCTGAGCTTCCAGGTCGCTGCCGGCGAACGCCTTGCGCTGCATCAGCGGAGCCTGGCGGGAAAGCGTCTCGGTCATGCGCAGCAGGTCACCCGGCTCGACGGTCGCCAGTTCGGCCTCGCCGCCGGTCAGGCTGGCCGCCAGCGACGGCGACTGCTGCACGGTCTGGGCGAAGCGCTGCAGGTACTGCGTGGTGGCCTGTTCGTCGATGGTCTCCAGCGTCTTGCGGTCGATCTTGCGGTCGCGCTGGATGGACACGGTCAGGCGGTTGATGGCGTCCACCACCTCGCGCGCCTCCTTGGGCGTGGCGGTGGCGGCGATGGTCTCCAGTTCGATGAGATGGGACTCCACGGCTTCACGGTCGATGCCGTACTCACGCTCGAGCACGGGCAGCACGACGCGCAGGTTCTCGGCGTTGGCCAAGATGTCTTGGTACGCGACGTCCACGTCCGGCACGGCCAACTTCTCCACTTTCTCCTTTGCGTTGACCACGGCCTCGAAGAGTTCCACCGGGCGCTTGTCGTCGGCGATCAGTACGGCGACGTCGTCGGCCGACAGGCCTTCGATGTCCAGACCCTGGCGCTGCAACTCGCTCATCAGCGCGACGGTCTCGTTGCGCAGGGCGACGGTGGGCAGCGGGGTGGCGACCTTGCGGAGCTCCTCCACGATGAGCGTGGGATCGCCGGTCAGTTTGGCCTGGTCGATGGCGGCCTCGGAGATGACGGTTTCGGAAATGGACGTGGCGATGAGACGGGCGAGCATGTCGTTGTACCGGTCACGCTCGGCGAACTTCGCCAGGCCCATGTCGCCGATGAATTGGTCGGCCAGCTCGCGTTGCTCGTCGGTGAGCTGGCGGCGGTCGCGCAGCGCGCGGAGAATGTCGAGAAGCGCGGTCTGCAGGTCGGGCTCGAGGTAGTCGAGGTACGCCGCTCCTTCCACCGTGCGGAAGAAGGTGTTGGCGGTCGCGGCGTCCACCGACGTCTGGAGAATGCGCGGCGGAATCGGCGGAGGCGGAGGAGTCTGGGGGACTTCGGCCGGCGTCTCGGTCTGGGTGTTGGATTCGGCCGAGGACGACGTGTCGTCCGGGGTCAGGTCGGCCTGCAGCGGCACGTCGGTTTCCACGGCGCAGGCACTGGAGCATCCGTCTCCGGACACGTTGTTGCCGTCGTCGCAGGTTTCGGGCGACTGGACGATCTGGTCGCCGCAGAACTCGATGGTGCACAGTGATCCGCAGCCGTCGCCGCCGACGTCGTTGCCGTCGTCGCACTGCTCGCCGGCATCGGTGATGGCATTGCCGCAGGATTCGTTCAGGCAGTACGCGCTGCAGCCGTCGCCGGAACTCAAGTTGCCGTCGTCACACTGCTCGCCGGCATCGATGACATCGTTGCCGCACACTTCGTCGCTCTGCGCGAAGGACGTACCCTGACGGGCCGCGGAACCCACGGCGATCAGCGCCACCAACGTGGCTGTCGCTGCGAAGCCGATGAGGGTCTTGTGCGAAGTGGGTATGGGTTTCAAGGAATCATTGCATAATAGCACAAATGGCCATGTTCGGCACGGACGTATAGCGGACAGATAGAAGGAAATATTGCCTGATATCTTTTTCTGTCAGACCAAAAAATCCGATCCGATATCCATCAGGTGCTCCGTCACACGACCTCCGCATACGCACAACACGTCCATACGCGCCGGGCCGTCGTAGTCATGGCGGATGACCCATCCCGCCACGGCGCGACGCATGGCGCGCCGTTTGCGTTGCGTGACGGCGGTGCGGATGGGGTAGGCGGCGGAGTGCCGTTGCCGCGTCTTCACTTCGGCGAACACCAGCATCTTTTCCCGGGCGTCGTACGCCACCAGGTCGATCTCATCCCGGCCCAGCCGCACATTGCGTTCACGAATGACGTAACCGCGCGCACGCAGGTACGCCGCCGCGACGTCTTCGCCTGTGCGACCCAGGAGAAGATGGGCGCGCGCCGATGAGGGGGGAGATGACACCGACATATTCGAAGATCGCTGTCTTGGAGATATGCTTGCATAAAGGTGTACGAAAGTACACCATACGTTCGGACACCTCGCGTGCATCCCGCTTTCTTCCAACCTCCCTATGCTGACCCAGCTCAGTTCGTTCGCGACCCACGGCGTGGGCGCCCTGCCCGTCCAGGTCGAGATCGGCGTGGTCCCCACCGCCGGTGAACCGAAGTTCCTCATCGTCGGACTCGGTGATACCGCGGTGCAGGAAAGTAAGCAGCGGGTGATGATGGCGATGAAGGCATCGGGCTACAAAATCCCCATGGGCCGGGTGACCAACGTCAACCTCGCGCCCGCGCATATCAGGAAGGTCGGATCACGCTACGACGTGGCAATCGCGCTTGGCATTTTGCAAAGCAATAGTGTCATCTCTTTGCCAGAAACGGCTTTAAAGGCCACTTCATTCTTGGGCGAGTTGGCGTTCGACGGGACGCTCCGGCACTGCAGCGGCGTGCTGGCGGCGGTGCTTGCCGCCCGCCGGATGGGCATGACCACAGTGGTGGTGCCCCAGGCCAACGGCCCCGAAGCGGCGCTGGTTCCGGGCATCCGCGTGATCGCCGCCGCGACGTTGGTGGACGCCGTGGCGTACCTGGAGGGAACGAAGGAACCCCCGGTCATCCAGGCGCCGGCATGCGGCACCGAGATCCACGGCAACGACGTGGTGGATTTCGCCGACGTGCGCGGACAGACCCAGGCCAAGCGCGCGCTGGAAATCGCCGCCGCGGGCGGACACAACGTCCTGCTGTCGGGGGCGCCGGGTTCCGGAAAGACCCTGCTGGCCAACGCGCTGCGCACGATCCTTCCGCCGCTCTCGACCGACGAAGCGCTGGAGGTAACCGGCATTTACTCGGTGGCAAATTTACTTCCCCCCGACACGCCGCTTATCCGGCACCGCCCCATCCGCACCGTGCATCACACCGCGAGCGGCGTGGCCATCGTGGGCGGCGGCACGCACCCCGCTCCGGGCGAGATCTCGCTGGCCCACAGGGGCGTGCTCTTCCTGGACGAACTTGCCGAGTTCCCGCCCCAGGTATTGGAAGTGCTTCGGCAACCGTTGGAGGACCGCAAGATCACCATCAACCGCGCACAGGGGACGGTGACGTTCCCGGCCGACGTGATCTTGGTGGCGGCCATGAACCCTCCGCAGTTTTCATCGTCGTCCGCCGAGCGCATGCGCCGCAGGATCAGCGCGCCGCTTCTCGACCGCATCGACCTGACCATCGACGTGCAGCCGGTGGAGATCGACGATCTACGCCGCAAGCCGGTGGCCGCCACGGAGACCAGCGCCGTCATCCGCGCGCGCGTGCTGGCGGCGCGCAACCGCCAAGCGAAACGCTTCGCCATGCACCCCATCTCCACCAACAAGGAGATGGGCGTGAAGGAGCTCGATGCGCTGTGCCCGCTGGACGCACAGAGCGAGGCGCTGCTGAAGCAGGCCGCCGCCCGGCTGAACCTGTCGGCGCGCAGCTACCACCGCACCATCAAGGTGGCCCGCACGATCGCCGACCTGGCCGACAGCGACCATATCCAAATGGCGCACGTCGCCGAGGCGCTGCAGTACCGCCAGTCGGTGGGCGTGTAGCTACGCCGCGAGGGCGTGGCGCTCCGGGCCCTTGCCGGCCAGCCAGATCGCCTTCGTCTCCTGGCGCACGGCCTCCAGGTCCACGCCCATGGTTTCGAATTCCGCCTTGATGCGCTCGTAGATGGACATCCATCCGTCGGCGAATCCTTCGATGTGCTTGATGGCGTAGATCTCGGACGGCCACACCGGTTCCTTGGCGCCGATGTACTGCTGGTACGCCGTACCGGACGCACGCGACTTCACATGTGTCGTGCGCATGCCGTCGAACGTCTCGATGTCGTCCAATTTCGTGCCGGTCGCTTTTCCGCACACGTCGGCATAGATGAAAATTTTCTGCTCGGTCGTGAGCGAATCGTAGATGGCGTCGCAGTATTCGCGGACCCAGTCGTCGCGCTCACCCACGGACATGTGTTTGTCCGCCGACACCGGGCCGACGTGGAACTCGGTGGGCATGAAGAGTTTCCGCACGTCCGGCCGGATGCGCAGATCGTCCAGCATCGCATCGCCGACCACGTCGTTGAAGTGGTAGCGGAACACGCCGGTGAGTTTCCCAAAATCGTTCATCTCGCCGGCCGCATGCAACGCACGGGCGGGCATGCGCATGTGGGCGGCCTTGTTCACCGCCGCCGTGAGCGAACCGGCGTAGATGCCGGCGACTTCCAAGTGCGCGTGCAGGCGGTTGTTTTTTGCGGTGAGCGGGGCGGCGGCGAGACGCGTGCGGCGCAACGACGCGATGTCATCGGGGCCGATGGCCTCCAGCGCAACGGCGGCGTTCGTCAGCGGGCTGTCCTTGAGTTCCACCGCGCCCGCCGCGAGCAGGCGGCGGAACGTCGCGTTGATCTGGTCTGCTTCCGCGACCACGATGTCGCGGCGGGGATCGCCTTCCATGCCGTCCAAATCCATCCACGACAAATTCTCCCACTCGCGTTTCGGGACATTCGGGCCGAGGGCGGGACGGAAGGACATGGGGAATCATTGTAAGTATCAAATGTGCTAATGCAATATATTTCCTTTTTTGCAAAGAGCAGGCCAAGGGCTATCCTGCAGCCATGCACTACGCCGACCGCCTCCAAGAACGCATCCAAAAAACTTCGCCCGTGTGCGTTGGCTTGGACCCCATGCTCGACAAGCTGCCCGACGGCGTGACGAAAGACGTCGCCGGCGCCACGACGTTCTGCAAGGGCATCATCGACGCGGTGAAGGATTCCGCCTGCGCGGTGAAGCCGCAGCTGGCGTACTTCGAGCTACTGGGATGGGAAGGCATGAAGGCGTTGTTCGAGGTGGCCGCGTATGCGCAGAAGCAGGGACTCATCGTCATCGCCGACGGCAAGCGCAACGACATCGGCTCCACCTGCGACGCCTATGCCGACGCGTATGTCGGCGCGGACAAGCCGTTCGACGCGCTGACCATCACGCCCTACCTGGGCTCCGACGGCGTGAAGCCGTTCATCAAGCGTTGCGTCGCCAACGGCAAAGGCATCTACGTGCTGGTGAAGACGAGCAACGAAAGTTCGGGCGAGCTTCAAGATTTGCCGGCCGGCGACGAGAGCGTGCACGAGCACCTGGCGCAGCTGGTGGAAAGCTGGGCCGCGCAGGAGATCGGCGTCTCGAATCTGTCATGCGTCGGCGCGGTGGTGGGCGCGACCTACCCCGAGGAACTCAAGTACCTGCGCACGCTCATGCCCCACGTTCCGTTCTTGATCCCGGGTTACGGCGCGCAGGGCGGCACCGCCGAAGACGCGAAGTTCGGCTTCTTGCCCGACGGCAACGGCGCGATCGTGAACTCGGCCCGCGGCATCATCTACGCCTCGGCCAAGTCGGACTGGAAAGACGCCGCCGCGAAAGCGGCTGAAACTATGGCTGAAGAGCTGAAAAGGGCTTTGAAGTAACAATTCAGCCTAGAAGCGCAGTTGCAGAAATGTCAATTTTACTGTACAATAGTGAAAGTACTTCTTCCAATACACATATGTTCCACCGTCACACGATGGACCGCCAGACCCGCGAGAAGATGATCGCGCTCAGCATCCTCTGGGCCGTGTTCGCCTCCGCATTCCTGGTCGTGGTCGGCTCGATGTTCTAGTCGGCGACGTTCATACCCTTCGCTTGTAAAAAAAACCCTCCGGTCTCCCGGAGGGTTTTCCATATGGCGTGATTACTGGAAGCGCGTGCCGCGGACGATGGGCGCGACCTTGCTCTCGATCCACTTGAAGCGGCCGGATTGGTCGGTCCACCACACGGCGCCGAGCGCCTCGGGCGAACCGCCCTGGTTCAGGCTGACCTCCAGGCTGCCGACGCCGCCGGTGACCGGCAGGTCGGACTTCAGCTCCAGCGACAATGCGGCGCCGGACGGGATCTGCCCGATCTCGTTTGGCAGGTTGCTGCACGTGATGACGTTGCTGCTCATGGTGCAGGGAGTGGCGATGCCGCCGGCCTTGCCGACGCGGATGTTCTTCATGTCCACGCTGCCGGTGCGCAGGACATCGAACACCAGGTCGGTGAGACCCAGCGTCTTGCCGGCGATGGCATCACCCGTGAAGGTGAACGTGCCGAGCGTGACGCCCGTTCCCGAGGCCACCGGCGCCGTCGCCGGACCGCTCATGCCGACAGTGGCGATGCGGCCGAACGAGGTCTGATGCTTGGGGAACGGACCGGTGACGTTGAGGCTGACGCTGGTGTTGCTCGGATCGCCGACGAGCGTGAGCTTGAAGGTGCGGACCTGCAGCAGGCGATCGGAGGCGCCGTTGTTCTCCGGCGTGCGGATGACCGCGCGGACGACCAGGCGGACGTCGGTGTTGGCGGCCACGGCGTAGCCCTGCTCCGGCGTCAGCGTGGCTTCGTAGTATTGCTTGTAGTCGGCCGGGTTGGCGTTCAGGCGCTGGCGCAGCGTGGCGATGACGACGCCTTGCTCGTTGGTGAGTTCCAACACGTCGATCGAGGGGACTTCCTGGAACAGCGTCACTTCCGCTGCACGGATCTTGGCGTTCTCGGTGGGACGGATGACACCGTCGGCGATGGCGTCCGACGTGCGGCCGACCATCAGGAAATGACTGGCCGAGGGAATGGTGTATCCGAAGGACGAAGCGGACGACTGCGACGAGGACGTGGACGAGGCAGACGACGATGACGAGGCCGGCGCGCTGCTCTGGCTGCTGCTCATGGAGCTGCTGGACGACGACGGGGGAACGTACTCGCCGCGCTCGGCCAGACGGTAGTTCTTCAGCTGGCCCTGCGACTCGGCCAGGAAGGCTGCGGCCAGGCGGGCCATTTGTCCGCGAGTGAGCTCGGCATCAAACGGCAGGTTCACGGAGAGGGCCGTGCCGTGCTCGATGGCCGCGCGATAGTACGGATCGAACCACTGGTCCCCTGGTTCGTTCACCAATTGGTACTCGTACAACTCGGCGAGGATCTTCAGCGCTTCGGCGTAGTTCACATTGCGCTCGGGCTTCAGCGGCCACTGCTCCTTGGGCAAGCGGGCGTCGGGGTAGCCGCTCACGATGCCCTGCTCTTTGCCGAAGCAGGCGTAGGGCATGAACCACGCGTCGAGCGGGACGTCGGAGAAACACGCTTCGTCGGGGCCGATGTAGGCGTCCATGAAGTTCGTGTACACCGTTTCCACCACGATCTTCAGGAACTCCGCGCGGTTGAGCCTGCTATCCGGACGGAACGTGCCGTCGTCGTAACCGCGAACCACCTCCTCGCCGGTGAGCAGGCTGATGGCGGCGGACTCGGGCGTGGAAGGATCCACGTCGGAGTAGGGAAGATGAGTGCGCTGAAAATCCAGGGCGAAGGCCGTCAGAGGGACGGCAAAGAGGGCCGTGACGGCCAGAAACTTGCGGTTGATCATGGGCGCAGTATACACCCGCCCGGGCTTTGCTAGACTTCGGACATGAAAACACCCGTAGCGGGCGTACTCGGCGCCGTAGTCGTGATCATCGGCTTGTCGTTGGTGTTCGCGGTGAACGTGGCCAGCCGCCACGCGCCGCCGAAGGTCGAGCCGCGTGCCACCGGACCCAAAGACACGTGCCAAAGCGACCGTGACTGCTGGTGCGCCGCGTTCGACGGCGCGGAGTTCATCCCGGGGGTATTCGTGAAAAGCACCTGCGAAGACAAGGGTACGTGCGCACCGTGCCTATACGAATGAGCGACGTGTTGCAGTTTGCGGCATTGGTCGTCGCCGGATTCATCGGCGGATATTACGGCGCCGCGGTGGGTTCGGCCGGCCTGATGAGCGTGCCCGTGCTCATCTTGTTCGGATTCACGCCCTACGCGGCGGTGGCCACGACGCGGCCGGCGGCATTCGTGCTGGAAAGCATGAGTGCGCTGCGGTACCGGCGTGAAGGCAAAATCACGAACGCGGATATCAAGAAGGGCGCGATCCTCGGCTTGTTCGGCTCGGTGGGCTCCGTGGCCGGCGCCATGTTCATCGGAACGGTGAGCGACCAGACGCTGCGGTTGTTGTTCGCGCTGGTGATCGTCTCCATGCTGTCGTTCCTGCTGGCAAAGCCGGACTGGGGCACGCGCCAGCGGCGGGAGCGGGAGAAACACCTGCTGGTCGTCGGCCTCGTCACGATGGTGGCCGGCACGTACGCAGGGTTCTTTGGATTCACGTTCGGCACGCTCATGACCATCGTGCTGGTGTCGTTCGGCAGCACGCTGCTGCACGCCGCCTCGCTCAGCCGGATCATCGGCATGTTCACGTGTCTGGCCGCCACGGCGGTATTCGTCCAGAAAGGCTCCATCGACTACCCGGCCGCCATCGCGCTTGGGCTGGGCTTCGGCTGGGGCGGCTGGATGGGCGCCGGAGCGGGCGCCAAAAAAGGCAACGCGTACATCAAGAAGCTGCTGGTATTCGTGGTGGTCGTCTCGGTGTTGAAGCTGGTGTGGGACTACGTCTCGGCGCTGGGCTGAGAACTCAGACACGCTTCTTAGTGTTCAGCAACAAGCCGTCCGGTTTCAGCAGGAGTCGCTGCAACTCGATGACCGTTTCCAGCTGGCATTCACCCAGTTCCCTGTCTTCGGGAGGAAGCGAACCTTCTTCTACGTGGGGGTATTCGCTCGCGCCGAAGAGATCGATGACCACGTCTTGGGCGCCGAGGATGTGCGGATGGCGCGCGACCGCCTGACCCAGGGTGCAGTTCAGCAATTCGACGCGCGTGGCGTCTCGCATGGCCTGACATGCCATCAACATCCGGAAAATGCGGTCGAGCTGTTGGCGGAATGGGCTGGCACCGAACTCCGCGAGGCGCATCGCTCCCGTCAGAAGCTCTTCAGCCGTGCCGTAATCCAGCGGATCTATCACCAGCGGCGGCTGGCCGGGCTGGCGCAAGGAAGACAGGTGCGGCATGAATTCCGAAACGCCGGGCCCGACTTCGGCGAACCGCTTGCCCGCGGCCGCATGCTGCTCCGCGAAAGCGAGAAATGGAATGACGCGCTTGTATTCTTCGACAGTGCGTCCGGTGGAAAGCGTTTTCGTCCGGCGGTCTTCCAGCACCACGCCCAACGCTTTATCACCGGCGAAGTCCTTCGTCACCTGGAGTACATACGGATTACTGGTGTCTTGCGGGACCACCAGGGAAATATCCTCGTCGCCGAAGACAGTCGTACGTAATGCCATAGTTGCCAACTATATATTTTTGTTTTTTATTCGTAAAGAGCGGAGCAGTGCTAAAACAGCCTTGGAAACAGTGCTCCCGTCTTGTTTTTGTAGGCACGGTATTCGTCGCCGTAGGCCTCTTCCAACTTGCGCTCCTCAATGGGCGTGCGCACGACGATCACGAACAGAATGGCAAACAGGAAGCCGCCGCCCATGAACCAGTTGGCGGTCATGAGAAGTATGGCGGTGCCGAGCAGGAGAAACGCGACGTACATGGGATGACGCACGTACTTGTACGGACCGGTCTTCACCACGTGCCCACCCGGACGGATGTCGACGGTGGTCGTGAAATTGCGCGACAGGTGGATGTGTTGCCAGAGCGTGAGCGCCGCGCTGAGCACTGCGAGGCCGATGCCCGTCCAGCGCCATGCCTCCGGCAGAGGAAATTGCGACCACACCATCCAAGGCGGCCACAAGATGTACGCGATGTACGTTGCGGCCAGCGGCAACCCCACGGCGAACCGCACGACCTTGAACGATCCCTCGTCCTTGATGGACTCGCGCACGCCAGTGGCGCCGTATGCCAAGCCATGGAAGTACAGCCGGGTGCCCACGACAACGAGGAGCGTGACCAGGAACGCGGTGTGCATGTGG
>CAYSWB010000002.1:0-122059 GCA_964434575.1 uncultured Candidatus Peribacteria bacterium
TACTGGGGCGAGCAGCAGAAGCTCAAGCCCGTGCTGGACTACGTCGGGCAGAACCTGCGCGCGGGCCAAGTCGTCTACTCGCCGGATATCGATGTCATGGATCTCGTGCCCGTCTACACCTCCGCGGACGTGTATCTGGCCACGAACTCGAACAACTACATCGTGTCCACCGAGCGCGCCCGTACGCCGTTCTTCTTCGACTTGTGGGTGAAAGGGTTCACCGCGGAGCAGGCCGAGAAAGAGTTCCCGACGACCATGCGCGCCCGCATCGGCAGCGCGGTGCACGCCATTTACTTCCGCGAGCTCTACGGCAGTTACGAAGCGGTGCCCGACGAGTTCGTACACGAGACCCTGGCGGCGTACAAGGCGTACCTGGCCATGCCGGACAGCGAAAAAATCAGCATGTATCCCATCAGCGCGGTGGTATTGCCGGACGGCACGGAGGAAACGCCGGCCATCAAACAACTGAAAGCACTCAGCACCGAGACGTTCAGGGCCGAAGGATTCGCGGTACGGATGATGAAGTCCGACTTCTAGAGTCCGATCCGGATCTTCAGCATCATCAGCACGCCCTTCACGGCGTCTTTCCAGTTGATCTTCTTTCCTTCCTCGATGGTGCGGGGGCGGTATTCGATCGGCAGTTCCACGATGGGAATGCGCGCGCGAAGGGCTTTGGCGCAGATCTCGGCCTCCATTTCGAATCCCGACGAGCGGATATCCATCTTCTTCATCAGTGCGGTCGGCAGCAGCTTGCGGCAGGTGTAGCTGTCGGTGAGGCGCGAGAAGAACAGGATGTTGAGCACCAGGGTGATGACCTTGTTGCCCGCCAGGTAGCGGTAGTAGATGTTGGGGTTGCTGGTCAAAAACCGCGAACCGAAGACGCACACGTCGCCGCCCAGGCGCTCGGCCTCGGCCAGCAGTGTCGGAATTTGGCGCGGGTGGTACTCCAGGTCGGCGTCCTGGATGGTGACGTACGTTCCGGTGGCTTTGGCAAGCCCTTCGCGGATGGCCGAACCTTTGCCGCCGTTTGGCTTGGTGAGCACGATGTCCTGCGGACGGGCGTTTGCCTTCAGTACCTGCAGCGTTCCGTCCTTGGAGCCGTCATCCACGTAAATCAGTTCCGCGTCGGCGCAATGCTCGACCAGCGCGTCCATCATCTGTTTGAGCGTGCGCTCTTCGTTGTAGGCCGGTACGAGAATGCTGAGGCGGGGCACCGTGTCAGGAAAGAGTGTACGGGTGGAGGATCAGCGCGAGGGCGATGCCCACGGCGAGTCCGAGCAGCAGGATACCCGTCGCGAGCGTCCGCGTAACCCTGGAATCACGCGTGGCATAGAGGAGCACCGTCAGCGGGTAGACCGGCGTGATCACGCGGCCGATGCTGGTGATGGAACCCCAGATGTACTTGGGCATGATCAGCATGACGCCGAAGAACGCCAGTGCGCCCAGCGAGAGCACGTCGGCCTTCTTCTGCATGCGGATGTCATTGAGCGTGAACAGCAGTCCCGGCACCACGAAGCCGAAAATCAGCGCCAGCGAAGAGATCGACATGGGGTCGTAGCCGCTCTTGCCGATCACCAGGTCGAACGCGGCAGATCCCGGGAATTGACGGGCGCCGGTGCTGGTGAAGAACGGAATGTTGCGGAACATGCCGTACAGGATGGCGTGGAACGTCAGGAAGGTCATCGCCGGAACGAGCAAGCGCGTCACGTCGTCCCACTTGCGGCGGATGACCGACCATCCGATGAAGTACAGCACGAACAGAATGTTCACTTCGCGCGCGAGCACGGCCAGCGACAGCGCCAGGATTTCCCAGCCGCGTAAGCGATCGTTCTTCCGGTAGTTCAGCAGCGTGAAGCTGATCAGCAGGATGGTCAGCGGCTCGGCCAGCGTGAAGTGCATGGCCAGCATGGCGGCGGGGGACAAGGACAGTGCCATGGCGTACAACGGCTTCACGCCGTGCTTCAGGAGCAGCAGCGCCGTCAGCAGCAGCGCGAGCATGTTGATGCCCACGAACGCGTACGGCAGCAGGGCCACGTTGCCCAGCGACACGAGGAACGCGAGCAGCGGCAGCAGGAAGCGCTGGTACGCGTACGAGCCGGGGTTTCTATTCAGCAGTTCCCCCCAGCGCTGTTGGTCCAGCACGCGCGGCATGTTGCGCGCGACCTGGTAGTACTGCGCGCCGTCGTAACTCGGGATGTCCAAAATCACGAAATCCTGCGGCATGGGATTCCCCGTGGCCGTGCGGTTGTCCATGTGGAACACCGCCGTCAGGTTGCCGCGGTAGTGCTTCAGCTGCAGCGCCAGCACGCACGTCAAGACGGCGAATACCGCGAGAACAGGCCAGTAGCGGCGGAGGCAGCGCATTACAGCGACAGGTACTTCACGCCGAGTTTTTCCAAGTCGGCGGGTTTCCAGAGGGATTTCAGGTCGTAGAAAATGCCGCCTTTGCGGAGTTTCTTGGCGACCTGCTCGGGCGTGATGCCGCGGTACTCGGCGTGGGCGACCGCCGCGACGATCACGTCGTACGGGCCACCGTCCAGCGTGCCGGGCGTGAACCCGAGCTTCTTGATGTCGGCCTCCGAGATGTGCGGGTCGTGGCAGACCACGGCGCAGCCGGCGTTCTGCAGCTTCTTGATGACGTTATGCACTTTGGAGTTGCGGGTGTCGGGCACGTTCTCCTTGAAGGTCAGGCCCAGCACCAGCACCTTGGCGTCCAGCGACTGGATCTTGTTCTTGGCCATGGCACGCGTGATCTGGCGCTCGATGAACGTGGGCATGGTGTCGTTCATCTTGCGGCCGGCCGAGATCACTTCCGTATGCATGCCGACCTCCTTGGCCTTGTGGACCAGGTAGTACGGGTCCACGCCGATGCAGTGGCCGCCCACCAGTCCGGGCGTGAATTTCAGGAAGTTCCACTTGGTGCCGGCGGCGTCCAGCACGTCGCTGGTGCGGATGCCCAGACGGTCGCACAGGCGGGCGATTTCGTTGATGAGCGCGATGTTGATGTCGCGCTGCGTGTTCTCGATCGCCTTGGCCATCTCGGCCACCTTGATGTTGGGGGCCTTGTGCACGCCGGCGGTGACGATCTTGCCGTACACCAGCGCGAGCCACTCGGTCGTCTCGGCGTCCTGGCCGGCAATCACCTTCACGATCTTGTCGATGGTGTGCTCCTTGTCGCCGGGGTTGATGCGTTCCGGCGAGTAGCCCACGGTGAAGTCCTTGCCGCACTTCATGCCAGATTCCTTCTCCAGAATCGGCACGCAGACATCCTCGGTCACGCCCGGGTACACGGTGGACTCGTAGATCACCACGCTGCCCTTGGCCATGTTCTTGCCCACGCTGCGCGAGGCGCTCTCCACCGCGCCCAGGTCCGGCACGTCGTACACATCCACCGGCGTCGGCACCGCCACGATGAGCGTGTTGGCCTTCGCGATGATCTTGGGGTCGGCGGAGTATTCCACGTCGATGCTCTTGAGCTGCTCGTCGCTCACTTCGTTGGTCCAGTCGTGGCCGGACTTCAGCGTGCGGATGCGCTCCTCGTTCACGTCGAAGCCGTAGGTTTTCCAGCCGGTTTTGCCGAACGCGGCCGCCAGCGGCATGCCGACGTAGCCGAGACCGACAACGCAAATGCTTGGCTCACGGGGTGTCATATGTCCCGATCATAGCCGATCCGCCCCAGAGGGGCCATCCGTGCCTTTTATGCCCTCCAGGCGAAGAACATCGACTTTTTACCCGGCTTGATCTGGAAGCCCTTTCCGGCCAAGTACGCGCGCAGCTGGTCGGGTGTGTGGCGCGGGTCCTTGGAGAAATGGTGGTACTCCACCGCCATGAACCTGATCTTGGCAAGGTCCTCCTCGGGCAGGGAGTACAGGCCGTCGTACTCGCCGCCTTCGCAGTCCAGCTTCAGGAAGTCCACCTGCCGGATGGCGTGCTTCTGGAAGAGCGTCTTCAGCGTGGTCATCGCCACCTCGACGTCGCGCGTCTTGCCGTAGTGGTGGAACAGCGAGTGTCCGCCGCTGCTCTTTTCGGTGATGTGCAGCGTCACGCTGCCGTCGTTCCCGCCCACCGCGGCCGGCACCACCGCCACGCGGTCGTTCAAGTCGTTGGCGTACACGTTGCGTTCCAGCATCTTGAGGTTATCCGGCTCGGGCTCCACGCTCACGATGCTCGCGTGCGGCGACTTGTAGGCGGCGAAGGTCGTGAACGTGCCGATGTTCGCGCCGATGTCCACGATCGTCTTGCAGGCCTTCCAGTCGAACGCGATGCCGAAGTTGTTGGGCTCGTAGCTTTCGTCGAACCACACGTCGTTCAGGGCGCCTCCGTCGATGGAAAACTTCCGGCTGGTCACCACCATGCCGTTTCGGAGCTTGTAGACGACGTCGCCTTTCGTCAGGCCGAAGCGGTTGAGCCAATACACCGGCCAGTTGCGCACGACGGCCATCTGGCGGCGGACGAGATGAAGGTATAACCCGAGTCGCATGCGTGCAGGGTACACGGTCAGGGGAGGACTTCCCACAGGCTCCAGCCGTCACCCTGGTGGCTCTTGTTCCCGACCGACCAATCAACCTTCCAGTCCGGGCGGTTGCGTTCGTCCCACAAGATCCACTCGACGCCGTACCGCGCCAGCGCCGCTTTTTTGTCCGCGCGCAGTTCCGCGCACCAGCGCTTGGCGTTGGCCAGGCTGGCGTCGTATTCGGCCTGGGTTTCCTGCTTGCGCAGTACGCGCAGCCGTTCCTCGGCGTGCACCACCAGCTTCTCGTAGTCGGGCGGCTCCGGGGCGAACAGCTCGGCCATGCACGCGCGCTCGGCATATTCTTTGTCCGGCACCAGCAGGAAACCGGAGTACTCGGTGAACACCACGTCATGCGGGGTGTAGGTCGCAACGATATCAGCGGCGTTCTTGTCGGCCAGCACGTTCATGGGCGTGGTGCCGCGGTTCAGTTCGTCCAGCGCGGGCCTTAAGTGTTGCATGCGCATGGCGTCCGGGGGCGGCGGCATGAACGCGATCGTCCGCCCGCTCATGTCGTTGAAGTTCAGCGCCAGCAGCGCCGCGCACAGCGCGCACGTGCCGATGGCAACGATGCTCTTTTTCTTGCGCGCCGCAATCGCGACGATCAGCAGGGCGGCGGCCAGGCTGAGGTAATTGATGTAGTGCGACGAGAACGACATCACGATGCCGTGCACCAGCTGCTGGTTGTAGGCCAGCGCCAACGCGCCGAGCATGCACAGCAGCGGCAGCACGGGCCGGTCATCTTTTTTCCGGAAGATCCATGCCGCGGCACCCAGCAGGACGATGGTGATGAGGCTGCGGGCGGGGGACTCCGGCAGGCGCGTGTGCACCAGTCCGGCGCGGACGGATGCTTCCTGGAAGAACGGCAGCAGGCGTGCCATCGCCAAGTGGTGCAGCGCGGGGGCGGCCGACGCGATCGTCGCCAAGGCCAGCCAGGGGAGCGTGCGCAGCATCGCGCCGCGCTTGGGCATGGCAGAGTCGGCCAATGCGGCGATGGCCAGGAACGCGGTCGCCGGCCACAGGAACGTCCATGACCACAGGTACACGCCCACGCCGAATCCCAGCGGAACGCCCAGCGCCACGGCGCGTCCGAACGTGGGACGTTCGTACCAGCGCCACAGCAAGATCAGCGTTGCCAGCACGAGCGGGAAGCTGAAGCCAGGGTGGAACAGGCGGCGGCAGTAGACGAAGAACCAGAACATCACCACGGCCATGAGCAGCGCCGCCACCCTTCCGGCGCCGACGCGCCTGGCAAGAGCGGCCATGAGGGGGATGGCCAGCGGGGCGATGAGCACGTGCATCCAGAACACCACCCACGGCGCGGGCAGTGCCGTCCACCAAAACAGCGCGCCGAGCAGTTGCTCCACGCCGGCCGATTGCAGGCCCAGCGGGGCATACTGGCCGGACCACACGCCGTTGGTCACGTTGGTGAACGGGTGCAAGAACGCTTCCTGCGTGCGCAGCAGGTACATCGCTTCCTCGCTGCCGCCGTAGGGAAGCAGGCCGCGGAATGCCGGATCGAAGAACGCGAGGATGGTCGACCAGGCGTTCGCCGCCGCGCCGAACACGTACGCGGCTGCCAGCGCGAAGGTATACCGGCGCTCGGAGATGGTTACCATTTCAGCAGACGGGTGCCGTTCCAGAAGAGTTTCGTCAGCATCCAGCCGTGGCCGATGGGGTCCAGTTTGGTTGTGCCGTAGGTGCGCTCCAGGTACCGAAGGGGCGTCTCGCGGATGCGCTGGTGTTGGCGTGCGGCCCCCAGGAACAGATCGAAATCGCCGAACGGGTCCATGCGCGTGGTCATGCCGGGGTACGCGGACTTCAGGAACGCCTTCACCGGCGACAGCACGTCCACGATGTGCTGCGCGAAGAGCCAGCTGAACATCAGGCTGAAGATCTTGTTGCCCATCAGGTTGAAGAGCGGCATCGCCTTCTCCTGCATGGGGTACACCAGCCGGGAGCCGTTCACGAATTCGGCGTTGCCCGACGCGATGGCTTCGTACAGTTTGGGCAGCTCCGACGGATGCACGGTGAAGTCGCCGTCATACACGATGAGGATGTCGCCTTCCGATTCACGGATGGCTTTGTGCAGCGCGTCGCCTTTGCCTTTGCCGTCCTGCTTGTAGCCGCGGATCTTCACCGGACCTTTTTGCTCGGCCAGCACCTTCTCGATCTCTTCCCATGTGCCGTCCGACGAGTGGCCTTCCACGAAGATCAGCTCCGTGGAGGCGCCCATCATCGGCATGCTCTCCACGATGGGACGGATGTTGCCGCGCTCATTGCGCACCGCCGACAGCACCGACACCTTCCACTCGCGGCGCTCGCGCGGGATGGGACGCGCGACGATGGTCTGGATGAGGCAGAGTTTCCTGAAAAGCGGCAGCACCGCGACGACGCGGTTGAGCAGCGGCTCCAGTCCGGGAGTCCAGAACGGCCACAGGATGCGGCCGCCCTCCTCCACCGCCTCGAAGCCTTCCAGCGACAGCATATTTTCCAGATCCGATACGGACAGCCAGTTCTGGGCCGGGAAACGCGTGCGCAGCCCAAGCAGTTCGGCGACACGGAAGGCCGGCGCCCACAGGAAGTTGAACGTGGTGAGCACCACGCGCGTGCGGTCGTGGCACAGGTTGGCGCGGATGTTTCGCAACGACACCTGCACGTCGCGGATGTAGCTCACGGCGTCCAGCAGCAGCACGTAGTCGTAGGGTTCCTTGTGCTTCAGCGTTTCGGCGTCGTCCACCAGGTAGGTGCCGGACGGGTCGCGCTTCTTGGCTTCGTCGATCATCGCCGGCGAGAAGTCGATGCCGGTCTTCTTCGCGTTCGGCAACGCCTGCAGCACCGTGCCCACGCCGCAGCCCACGTCCGCGACGGACGCGCCGGACGGAATGATCCGCTTCAGCCACCACGCGCGGTCCTTATAGAAGACGGCATGGCGCATGGCGTCGCGGGTCCGCTTGGGCGCGAGCCGGTCGAAAAATTCCCTGCGATTGACGGTTTCCGCCATGACTCCGGAGACTGTATCAGTATTGATGTGTTCTTTCATCGTCGTTCCTCTACAATCCTTCCCATGACTTGGAAGGGGAAACGCGTACTGGTCACCGGCGGAACGGGCTTCATCGGCAGCGTGCTGGTCGAACACTTGCTGCAGGAAGGCGCCGACGTGCGCGTGCCCATCCGCGCCGCGAACTACCGTGCGCTTTCCAAATTACGCGCCAAGATCGAGTGGGTGGAAGGCGATCTGCGCAGCAGCGATTACTGCGAGGAATTGCTGGCCGGCGTGGATCACATGTTCCACCTGGCGTCGCACCGCCGCAACGTGGGCTTCCACCGCGATCACTGCAGTGACGTGCTGGAGGGCAACGTGGAGATGTCCACCGCCATGATCCGCGCCATGAAGAGCCACAAGAACGTGGGCGTCACGTTCTTCAGCAGCGCCAACGTGCCGCCCATCATCGACGTCATCAAGCTGGCGCAGGCCGAGAACATCGACGGATACGTGCTGGGAAAGGCGGTGTGCGAGACGCTGTGGTTCACGGCTTCGCGGCAGTTCGGCTTCCCGCTGCTGGTGGTGCGTCCGGTGGGCGTGTACGGCCCGCGCGACACCTTCACGGTCGACGGAAACGTCATCCCGTCCCTCATCGTGAAAGCGCAGGCCGAGGACGTGCTGGACGTGTGGGGTGACGGCAAGCAGGAGCGCGCATTCCTGTACGTGGAAGACCTCATCACGGCCGTGTTCAAGCTGATCGACGCCAAGGCTTCCGGCATCCAGTACGTCATCCCGCCCGACGTCACCGACGTGGGCACGCTGGCCAAGCTCATCCGCGACATCGTGAAGCCCAAACTGAAGATCGCTTTCGACAAATCCAAGCCCCAGGGCCAGCGCACCATCCCCACGCTGCCGGTGCACAAGTCGCTGAAGAAGATGAAGTGGACCCCGCTGAAGAAGGGTCTCAAGCTCACGTACGACGGCTGGTTGCGCAAGAAAGAAGGCGCCCCTCTCAAGTAGGTGCGACTCGGGACACGCGGTGTGGTAGGCTTTCCCCCGCAATGAAGAAGCTTCTGCGACATCCGCGGCTGAAGAAGCATGCGCCACAAGCGATGAAGTTCATCATCTGCGGCATTACTGGCGCCACGTTCGAGTTCAGCATCATCTACGTGCTGGTCGAGCACCTGAAGCTCGACCCCCGCGTCGCGTACATCCCGTCGGGACTCATCACCATCGTCTTCGTCTTCTTCTTCAACAAGTACGTCACGTTCGGCAACCGCGACAAGGACCACCTGCGCCAGACCATGCGTTTCGCGATGGTGTACAGCGCGGCCTTCGCCTTGAACTACCTCATCGCCTCCGGAGCGTACTCGGTGGGACTCGTCTTCGTGCGAAGCCAGCGCGCGGTCTCGCCGGCCGTGTACGAGAACGGCATGCGCTTGCTGCCGTACGGCGCCAAGGCGTTCGCCATCGGCATCACGGCCGTCTGGAACTACTGCTTCTCGCACGCGTTCGTCTTCAAGTCGCGCAAGACCGTCCCGGTGGTCGTCTAAAGGAGGTTGGAGCCCGGGCTCCGACTCGGTTACACTCCGGTCGAAGAGCGCATCGCGCCTTTCCCCATGTCCCAAGACATCCTCATCCTCGGCGGCGGTCCGGCCGGAATGGCGGCCGCCATGGAGCTGTCCCGCAAGGACATCCGCTCCACGGTGGTGGAAAAGGCCGCCATGGTGGGCGGTCTGGCCAAGACGCTGGAGTTCAAGCGCCCGGAAGGCACGTACAGAACGGATATCGGTCCGCACCGCTTCTTCAGCAAGAACAAGTACCTCTACGACTTCATCGAGGACCTGCTGGGTCACGAATGGATCACGGTGAACCGTCTCACGCGCTTCTATGTGGACGGCAAGTACTACTTCTATCCCGTACGGCTGGGCAACGTCCTGCTGCAGATGGGTCCGCTGCGCGCCGCCCGCGTCCTCGTCGATTTCCTGTGGGAGAAGGTGCGGAAGCTCATCGCGCCGCGCAAGATCAACTCGTTCGAGGATTACGCCGTCTCCAACTTCGGCCGTTCGCTGGCCGAATTCAACATGCTTAACTACACCGAGAAAATCTGGGGCATTCCGTGCGTGAAGATCAGCAAGGACTGGGCGCTCCAGCGCATTGGGGGCTTGAGCATCGGCGCCACGCTGAAGAAGATCATCATGAAGAAGACGGCTGCCAAGTCGCTGGTGGACATCTTCTATTACCCGGAGAACGGCAGCGGCACCATCTACGAGGCCATCGTGAAGCGCATCCGCGAAAAGGGGAGCGAAGTGATGGTGAACAGCGAGCCGACCGCCATCCGCTGGAACGGCAAGCGCGTGACCGCCGTGGACGTGAAGACCGAGGTGGGCGCCAAGACCTACGACGCTCCCAAGGCGGTCATCAGCTCGGTGTCCGTCACGCAGGCCGTCACGTTGTTCGATCCGCCCGCGCCGCAGGCGGTACTGGACGCGGCCAAGACGCTGAAGTTCCGCTCGCAGGTGTATCTGTTCCTCACCGTGAAAAAAGACCGCGTCTCGCGCGATAACTGGGTGTACTTCCCGGACAAAACCATCCCGTTCGGCCGTTTCTCCGAAATGAAGAATTTCTCCGAGAAGATGTGCCCGTCGGGCTACACGTCGCTGTTCGTGGAGTACTTCTGCTTCTTTGAAGACGACATCTGGAACAAGTCCAAGGAGGACCTGTTCGAGCTCACCATCACCTGGCTCGACAAGCTCGGCTTCCTGAAGCGCGAGGACGTCACGGGCGTGGAGCACCTGAAGCAGCGCTACGTGTACCCCATCTACGACCTGACGTACCGCGAGAACTTAGACACCGTCATCACATGGCTCGACGGCTTCGAGAACTTCTACGCCATCGGCCGCCCGGGACGCTTCCGCTACACCAACCAGGACCACTCGCTGGAAATGGGTATTTTGGCCGCACAGAGCGTCATCGACGGTCGCCGCCACGACGTGGAGGACGTGGGCGCGGAGAAAGAGTACTTCGAGCGCGGCTACGTGCCGGGCGAGAAAAAAGCGTAACGGTTATTTTTTGTCCTGCTGCGCCATGTAGTTCTTGGCCCACAGGTACTGCGGGCTTTCGAGCTGGCTGGAGAGGAACTCGTCCGGCACGTGGGCCGGTTCGGTGATCCATACCTCGGTGCCGCCTTCGCGCAGCAAGCGGGCGGTCTCGTCGCGGTGGGCCGCGCCGATCGCGGCGCGCTGGAGCGCCGGCGTACCGGGAGCCGACAGGGCCGCGGCGAAATCCTGGTCCATCATTTCCTTCATCGCCTGGAACCGCTGCACGGCGGCCATCCACGCCGCCAGCTCGGACACGTTCAGTTCGTTGCGCCACATTTTTGCGTAGAGTGCTGCATCATCCCGGTAGAACTTCGCGCTCGCCTCGCGCACCCGGTCGGTTTCCAGCGCAAGCGGCGGCTCGTGAAGCAAGTTCGCGAAGGACAATCCCTGCCCGTTGGTGAACCGGTACCTGCTCAGGATGCTCGTCAGCGCCTGCGGATGCTCGGCCAGGAACACGGCCACGCTGGGGTCCGTGAACGGCACGTTGCCGTTGCCGCAGTCGATCACCTTGTCCTTCAGCGGATTCTGGCGCGTCTCGCCTTCCACGTGCAGCGGCACCCGCACGCCCAAGCGGGCCAGCAACATGGTCAGCCGGTAACACTCTTCCTGGCACGACACGATGAGGTCGGCATGCTGGCCTTCGCCCTGGGCCGTGGTGACGGGGTGCACCATCGGAATCACGTTGGCGATGCGTCCGTTGGCGGTGCCGATCGGCGCAAGCACCGTCGGCGCCTTGATGATGCCGGCCTGATGGGCGATTTCCATAGCCTCGGCAAACGCCTCGCATTGCGCATCCAGCGTTTCGGCGGTCGGCCGTTGGGAAAGATGTCCCAAACGCAGGCGCCCCGCCTGTTGTTGCGGGAGCATGGGCCCCGTGGTCGAAAGAATGCTGAACGTCGCCGCCGTCCGCAGCCGCTCGGTCGCGGCTCGCTCGCGAATGCCAAGCAGCCGTGTGCGTGCGCGTGACACGCCTCCGCCCTCGGGTGCATGTTCGATGCCGTCGCCGGTTTCGTTCACCATGGTCAGGCGTGCGGCAATAAGCCCTGTTCGCCATACAGGCGCTCCACCGCCAGCGTGCGGTTGGCTTGGCGGTCGCCGCCCACCCTGTCCGCGATGCGGAACGCGATGGCGAACATGTAGAAACCGAGGCGCGTGCCGGACTCGTTCTGGCTGAGTGGAAGTTGCGGAGTGATGCACGGGTCGATCTCCCGTGCGATACCCGAGATTGCGGCAAAATTTTGTCGGAGCGCCAGCGCATGCTCCATGGTCGTGACACCGTGCCGTGCGATGGCGTCGTCGATGGCGGTCGGCAAGCGGCCTTCACTCAGGAGGTTCGCCGCGGTGATTTCATCGGAATACGCGCGCACTTCGCCCGCGATGTACTGTTGCCTGTTCGGGCGTTTGGGTTCCAGGCCGGTCGTGAAGTCGTGCAGGTGGCGCATTTCGTGGAGCTTGGCGAGGCCCGCCCACTGGCGGGAAACTGCAGACGGCTTGATCTTCAGATAGTTCAGCGGCGATTGTGTATCCACCGCCATCAGGGTTTCCTGGCTGCGGTTCACCGGATGATCGTGCGGGAGAACGACGAGCCACGCGTTGCCGGCCACGCCAGGATCGATGCAGATGATCTCGTCGCCTTCCAGCGCCGCCCATCCGGTCCGGTTCCTGCGGAAATCGCGCAGGGTGCGCAGCGAGGCGAGCGCAGGGTCTTCGCCCGCAACCGGGCGCTCAGAAATGCGGGCAAAAATGTCATTGATTCCCGCGTCGTAGAGCGGACGGAGAACTTCGGGCGCCTCCAGGGGATTGGTCAGCGGTTCGTAGCGCTCGGGAGCGGGGGCCATCACGCCGCGCAGCTGCGCGAGAATGCCGGCCGCCATCTGGCTGGCCGGGTTCTGGCCCAGCACCCATTCGCAGGTACCGACGGCTTCCGTGCGCTCTTTTTCGTCAAGCGGCCTGCCCTCGGCAAGGCGGTCCTCAATGGCGCGCAGCCAATTCGCGTGGTGCTGGAATTCGGGCATGGCGCTATTTATACCCTATTTTTCATTTTTGTCAATATCAGGTGTTCTTCTTGTACCACTCCACGGTCTTCTGGATGCCTTCGGCGAACTTCACCTTCGGGTCGTAGCCCAGCACGGTCTTGGCGTTGGTGATGTCGGCGATGTAGTGGGTCACTTCGCCCGTGCGCGATGCCCTCACGTCGATCTTGGATGTGGCGCCCTTGAGCTTCAGCACGGCCTCGGCCAGCTGCATGATGGACGTGCCCTCGCCGTTGCCCAGGTTGAACGTCTTGCCCTTGGCCTTGTCGAACTTGTCCAGGCACAGCATCAGGCCGGAGATGTTGTCGTCGATGTAGGTGAAGTCCAGGCACTTGTCCTTGCCGAACACGGTGAGCGTTTCGTTCTTGTCGGCCAGGCGGATGAACAGCGGGATGACGCGGTTGCTGTCGTCGTACATGCCGTACACGTTGCTGAAGCGGAAAATGACCGCATCCAGGCCGTAACAGCCGACGTACGAATGCACGAGCGCCTCGCCGCCCACCTTGCTGGCGGTGTACGGGCTCTCGCAGTGCTCAACGCGCACCAAGTCCTCGGTGTATTTGTCGCGGCGGAAGTTGCCGTAGCTCTCGCGCGAGGAGGCGAAGATGAACTTCTTGATCTTGTTCTTGCGGGCCAGCTCGAGCGCGTTGAACAGGCTCAGGAAATTGTCGCGGGCCATGCCCGGGTCTTCCACCAGGTCGTACACGCGGGCGTTGGCGGCCAGATGCACGATCACGTCCACGTCCTTCATGCGCGGGTCCTGCCCGGCCTTCAGCACGGCGGCTTCGTCGCGCATGTCCACCTGCATGGTGATCTTGTCGATGGACGGGTTCCACTTGTTGGCCTTCCAGTCCATGCCGAGCACCTTGTCGCCCCGCTCCAGGAGCTTCTCGCAGAGGCGGGTACCGATGGTGCCCGACGAGCCGGTGACGAGGATGGTTGGCATCCCGGACAGTGTGCTGTGGCGGCGCGGGAAAGGCAACCGTCTAGGGCGGGTGTTTGTGCGGGCCCCTGCCCGGGCTACAATCCATCGCGATGCTCACGCTCGTGCTGCCGACGTACAACGAAGCGGCCAACCTCCCCGGCATGCTCGAGGAAATCCGGCGCGTGCTGGGCGCGACGCCGCACGAGATCATCATCGTCGACGACAACTCGCCCGACGGCACCTGGAAGCTGGCCGAGGAATTGCGCGCGGGTTACCCGCAGCTGAAGGTGCTTCGCCGCACCGACAAGCGCGGTCTCAGTTCCGCGGTGGTGGACGGTTTCCTCATGGGCTCCGGCACGGTGCTGGCGGCCATGGACGCCGACGGCCAACATGATTGCGCGCTCCTCGTGCGCTTGTACGAAAAGGTGAAAGGCGAAGGCGGCATCGCGCTTGGCTCCCGCTACGTGGAAGGCGGCGACGTGGGGGAGTGGGACGGCGGGCGCCACCGCATGAGCAAGATGGCGACCACACTGGCCATGTGGGCCATACGCCGGCCGGACGCCGCCAAGGTCAAAGATCCCATGAGCGGGTTCTTCGCCATCGACCGCGCGGCCTTCCTGGACGCGCATCCGCGCTTGAAGCCCAAGGGCTTCAAGATCCTGTTGGACCTGTTGGTGCACGCGCCGCAGGGCACGCCCATGCACGAGCTGCCGATGAAGTTCGGCGTGCGGCGCGCCGGCGAGAGCAAGCTCGATTGGAAGGTGCAGTGGCACTACCTGGAATACCTGTACGACATCACCTTCGGGCGCGTCATCTCGCTGTGGGCGCTCTTGTTCCTGTTCGCGCTCGGATTGGTCTGCAGCGTACTCGCCGCCAAGGCGTACCCGTTGTTGCCGCTCTACATCCAGCCCCAGGTCCGCACCCCGGCGCGCGAGGCGCTGGTCACGCTGTCGCGCACGCGCGGCTGGCTGCTGTCCGACATCGTCCTTACGTCCGTGTCCGCAGGCTCCATCACCGCCGAGTACCGTCCGCATCCGCCGCGCGGACCCGCGCAGGCCTGCGTCGTGACGTTCTCGTCATCGGCTCCCCCCACATGCGTAAACTTGTAACCGTCCTCCTCCTGCAGGTCTACGCGGCCGCGCTGGCGGTCCCCGCACTGCTGGGCGGCATCCGCACCGACGAAGCCAAGTACCTGTTGAACATCCCGTACCCGCATCCGCCGCTCGCGCGCACGCTGCTGGAAACGACGTACGGTTTCGCGTGGAACGAAGTCCTGTGGCGTCTCGTGTTCGCCACGCTCATGGTCCAGGCGGTGTGGCTGGTCGTCCGTCTCGCCCTGCGTGCCGGACCCGGCGCGCGCGTGCTGCTGGCCGCGGCTTGGCTCCTGTCCGGCGCGGTCGTGCTGCAGGCTCCGACCATCATGATGGCGCCGCTTACGGCGCTCGGCGGCCTCGTGTTGTTGTGGGCGGCCGCCCGTCCACGCTCGGCTTTCGGCTGCTTCCTGGCCGCCATGTTCTGGTTCGCGTCCGTCTTCGTCGCGTACCAATCCGTGCTCTTCCTGCCGGTGGTGATCGCGATGTGCCTGCGCTCGGGCCAGTCCAAGCGGCGCACCATTCTCTATGCGTTCGGCCCGCTGTTCGCGCTCGCCTTGTACACGCTGGGCAATCCGCTGGCGCTGCAGTCCATCGTGGGACTGGGGGCCGACAAGATCCCGCTGGGCGATGCCGCGCGCGGATACCTGTGGTCGTGGCTGCTGGCCGGCAGCGTGTTCGGCAGCGTCTTCGGCAGCATCGGAACGCTGCGCGGCCGTCCCGAATTGGGCGTCACGTTCCTACTGCTCTCGGCGTACATGATCGCGTCGTACCACGATTACTACGCCGTCTTCCTCGCACCCGTCTTCGTCGCCAATATCGCGCACCTGCTGGACATGAACGCCGGCCGGCTGCGTCCGCTCGACAATTCCGTCACGGCGCTTTCGGTCTGCGTCGGCATCGGCTGCGTGGTGGCGGTGCTGGCGTCCCTGCTGGTCGCGGGCCGCGCCAACGCCGCGCGCGACACCATGAAGGTGCTCGCGCCGCAGATCCTGTCCATCGACCGCACCGACGTGCGTATGCTGATCGTCGGCGACTTCGGCCACGAATGGCAGTACTACGCGCCGCCGCATGTCCGCGAAATCCTCAAGTATTCGCCGCAGACCATCGCGCCCGACGCGGACGTGGTGGTGTGCTGGAGGACATGCGACTCGAAGTTGCTGGAAGGAAAAGACTCCGTCCCGAACGTGCCGGTGGAATCGTGGATCCGCCGGGACGCGGCGTTGCACATGTAGGCATATCGAAAGGGCCTTCGCCCCCGATGCAAGCACCGGGGACGAAGGGGCGTGCCCTTCCGCTACGTCACTTCACCGCGACCGGCTTCTTGGCCGGCACGGGGACCGGCTCCTCCTCCGCGGCGGTCGGCAGGCCGAACGGCCAGCTGACCAGGAACAGGAGCAGCGCCACCCCCGCCGCGATCAGCCAGCCCCAGAACGGCATGAACGAGAACATCGTCCACGCCGTCTTGAACCGGCTCGGCATGAACCCGGCGTCGTTCAGGAACAGGAGGTGCAGCGCGGGGAACGCCATGAGGATCGCGGCGACGGTCCACAGGGAGGTGAAGCGGACGAGCAGGCCGCAAACGACGATGACGACGAGGCCGCCGGCGAACAGTGCCAGCGTGGCCAGCGCCTCCACGTACGGGTGGGAGGTGGCCAGTTGCAGCGGCTTGCCGACGACGTCGGCGTTGCCGTTCACCAGCATCATGTACAGGCTGGGGATGACGACGGTGCCGGCCGTCGCGACGCAGACGGCGAACAGCAGGGCGTTGCGGAACGTGATACCGATCGTACGCACAGGAGAACCCTCACAAGAGACACGGGCGGAAGTTGCGAAAGGGCGATGGCCAAGACACGGCGTCTTGGTTGCCGTACATTATAAAATACTTTTTAATTACGTCAAATTATTGCCTTGGCCTTTCGCAAAGCAGGAGAATGCGGTTTCCAGGCATGTCCCATGCTTCCTGGGCTACGCGGAGTCTAGAGGCCGTGATACTCGCGGTACCACTTCACGAATTTGGGGATACCCTTGGCGATGACCGTCTTCGGTTCATATCCCAGCATTTCTTCAGCCTTCGAGATATCGGCCAGGCTGGCCCGCACGTCACCCGGCTGCATGGGCAGGAAATTTTTCTTGGCCTCCGTTCCGCACGCATGCTCGATGGTGCGGATGAATTCCATCAGCTCCTCCTTGCGGCCGCAGCCCAAGTTAAAGATCTCGCAGCCGTAGTTTTTGTCGATGGACGCGACCACGCCGGCCACGATGTCGTCGATATAGGTGAAGTCGCGTTGCATCTTGCCTTCGCCGAACACGTTCAGCGGCTTGCCCTTCAGCGCGGCGTCGGTGAACAGGAACAGCGCCATGTCCGGCCGGCCCCACGGGCCGTAGACCGTAAAGAAGCGCAGGCCGGTCGACTTGGTGCCGTAGAGATGGTTGTAGGTGCGGGCCATCAGCTCGTTGTCCTTCTTGTTCTGGCCGTACAGCGACACCTGGTTCTCGGTCGGGTCGGCTTCCGCGGCGGGCAGCTTGTCGTTGCCGCCGTAGACCGAACTGGAGCTGGCGTAGATGAGGCCGTCGATCTTCTGCAGCCGGACTTCGTCGATGACGTGGAAGAAACCCTTGATGTTGATGTCGATGTATTCGGTCGGGTGGTCGAAGGCGTACCGCACGCCCGCCAGCGCGGCCAGGTGCAGCACGCGGTCGCAACCCTTCATGGATTTGGCCAGCAGCGGACGGTCCAGGATGTCGCCCTTGATGAACGTGAATCCGTCGCGCTCCTCCAGCATCCGCAGACGGGCCTGCTTCAGCGTGGGGTCGTAGTAGGCGTTCACGTTGTCGAAGCCCACCACCTCGTCGCCGCGGTCCAGAAGCGCGTTCGCCGTGTGGAAGCCGATGAATCCGGCGGCGCCGGTCAGAAATACTTTCATCGTTTGGAGTATAGCGCCTGATTTTGCTTTCGATAAACCCGGATTCTTCGGACTCCAAGGAGTCCACGGAGCCCTTAATTCGTGCCCATGCCGAAGTACTTGAGGCCCGCGGCGCGCACCTCGCGCGGCTCGTAGACGTTGCGGCCGTCGAACAACAGCTTGCCGTCCATGGTGTCCAGGATCGTGGGCAGATCCACGCCGCGGAACTCGTCCCATTCCGTCAGCACGGCCAGCGCGGCGGCGCCCTTCAGGGCGGACTTGGCGTCCTTGCAGAACTCCACCTCCGGCGGCAGCAGCTTCTTCGCGAGCTCCATGGCCACCGGGTCGTACGCGCGCACCTTGTGTCCGGCCTTCAACAGCGCCGGGATGATGTCCAAACTCGGAGCGTCGCGCATGTCGTCGGTCTTGGGTTTGAAGCTCACGCCCCACACCGCGATGACGGACTTTTTCGGGATGTTTTTCAGGATCTTTTCGATGAACCGCTCGCGGGCGCGCTGGTTGATCTTGTCGGTGGACGACACGATGGACATGTCCACGCCGTAGTCCTTGGCGGTGACCAGCAGCGCCTTGATGTCTTTGGGGAAGCAGCTGCCGCCGTACCCGATGCCGGCGTGCAGGAAGCGCGGTCCGATGCGGCCGTCCAGGCCCATGCCGGTGGCGATGGAGCGCACGTCGGCGCCCGCCTTTTCGGCCAGCTCGGCCAGCATGTTGATGAAGCTGATCTTGGTCGCGAGGAACGCGTTGCTGGCGTACTTCACCACCTCGGCGCTTTCGCGGCTCATGAATACCAGCGGCTTGCCCACGCGGGTGATGGGGCGGTAGAGCTCCTCCACCATCTTCACGGCGCGGTCGTACTGCGGGTCGTGGTCTGCGGCTTCGCGGTTGATGCCTACCACGATGCGGTCGGGCATGAGGGTATCCGGAACGGCCATACCCTCGCGCAGGAACTCCGGGTTGCTGATCACGGGCACGCTCACGTCCACGCCGCGCTTCTTCAGGATCGCGGCGATTTTCTCCTCGCACAGTTTGCCGGTGCCCACCGGCACGGTGGATTTGTTCACGAAGATGATGTCTTTGGTCACGTGTTTGGCCACCGTCTCGGCCACGATGAACACGGCCTTCAGGTCGGCGCGGTGATCCTTGTCCGGCGGCGTGGCGACGGCGGAGAACACGATGTCCACCAGCGGCAACGCCTCGGTGAGGTCGGTCGTGAAAGAGAGGCGCTTGGTTTTCAGGTTTTTCACGATCAGCTCCTCCAGCCCCGGCTCGTAAATGGGGCTTTTGCCGCTCTTGAGTTTCTTCACCTTGGCGGCGTCGATGTCGACGCCGATGACCTCGTGGCCCAACTCGGCGAAACAAGCGGCCGAAACCAGGCCGACGTATCCGGTTCCTACGATTGCGATGCGCATGCCCGCGCAGGGTACCAGAAAACAGCTTTGGAGTCGCGGGGTTTGTGCATCGCCTCTGCACGGCTATGATCCTGGGCAAGTTTTCCTTCATCCCACCCCATGCGTTTCATCGTCCACGGTTCCATCGCCTACGACCAGCTGCTCGGCCACGACGGCTCGTTCGTCGACGGCATCGATGCCAAGAACCTGAAGACGCTGTCGGTGGGGTACGTCGCCCAGCGCTACGCCCGTCACCACGGCGGCACGGCCGCGAACATCGCCTGGAACTTCCGTCTGCTGGGCCACGAGCCGGTGATCGTCGGCACCGTGGGCAACGACGGCGGTCCGTACCTGGAACTGCTGCGCGAGCGGGGGATCGAGACCACGTACGTCGAAAGCCTGGCCGACTGCCTGACCGCCACCGCCATCATCGCCACCGACAACGCCGCCCACCAGATCACGTTCTTCCATCCGGGCGCCGACGCCAAGGGTACCTTGCCGTCGCTGGTCGATGAAGAGGACGTTGCGTACGCCATCGTGGCCCCGCGCGATGCCGGACTGATGCTGGCCGCCGCCAAGCAATCGAAGAAAGACGGCATTCCGTTCCTGTTCGATCCGGGCCAGCAGTCGCTGCAGTTCGGCCGCGACGAGTTCCGCGCAGCCGTCGCCGCCAGCAACGGCCTCATCGTCAACGCCTACGAGTGGGCGCTGGCGACCGCCCGTCTGGAGTGGGACGCAGCGAAAGTCGTGGAAGCATGCGGACTTTTGGTCGTCACCCAGGGCGAGAGCGGCGCCACGCTCCAGAACCGCGAGGAAGTCGTGCCCATCAAGGCATGCCCGCCCGACAGACTGGTGAACCCGGTCGGCGCCGGCGACGCGTTCCGCGCCGGACTGCTCATGGGCTTGGCCAAGAAGTGGTCGCTGGAAAACGCCGGACGTCTGGGGGCGGTGCTCGGCTCGCTGGTGGTCGCGCAGGAAGGCGCGCTTCTGGAATCCCTCGATCTGGACGTGGTGCGCAACAAAGCGCAGGCCGCCTACGGCGAAGAGTTGCCGAAGTTCTGATCCGCGCCGCATCAGCGGTTCCTTTGGCCTGCCTTTGCTGGTACGCTCGGCAACGTTTCTTCCGCCTGTTCACCATGTCGTACGTCAAAGATGCAACGCTCGCCGCTCAGGGCAAGCTGAATATGGAAATCGCCGAGAAGCGCATGGGCGCTCTCATGAAAGTCCACGACCGCTTCGCCAAAGAGAAGCCGTTCAAGGGGCTGACCATCGGTATGGCGCTGCACGTCACCAAAGAGACGGCCATTCTGGTAAAGACTCTGGTCGCCGGCGGCGCCAAGGTCGCCATCACCGGCTGCAACCCGCTCTCCACGCAGGATGACATCGCCGCGGCGCTGGCCGAGGAGAAGGACGTCATGGTCTGGGCCTACAAGGGAGAGAGCAAGGAGGACTACTACAAGTTCCTGAACGCCGTCATCGAGACCAAGCCGAACATCACCATCGACGACGGTTGCGACCTGGTCACCGAGATCCACACCAAGCACAAGCACCTCATCCCGGGCATGATCGGCGGTTGTGAGGAAACCACCACCGGCATCATCCGCCTGAAGTCCATGGTCCGCGACGGCATGCTCGCCATGCCGATGATCGCCGTGAACGACAACAAGACCAAGCACCTGATGGACAACTACTACGGCACCGGCCAGTCCACCTTCGACGGCATCCTGCGCTCCACCAACGTGCTGGTGTGCGGCAAGGTCGTCGTGGTGCTCGGTTACGGCAGCTGCGGCAAGGGTGTGGCCATGCGCGCCAAGGGTCTTGGCGCCCAGGTCATCGTCACCGAGGTCGACAAGTTCACCGCGCTGCAGGCGGCCATGGACGGCCACCGCGTCATGCCGATGGCAGAGGCCTGCGAGCTGGGCGACATCTTCGTCACCGTCACCGGAAACTACCACGTCATCCGCTGGGAACACATGGAGAAGATGAAGGACGCCGCCGTGCTGGCGAACTCCGGACACTTCGACAACGAAATCGACATGGGCACGCTGGAGAAGAAAGCCAGCCGCAAGCGCCGCGTCCGCCACTACCTGGATGAGTACCTCATGAAGAACGGCCGCGTGATCTACGTCGCCGGCGAGGGCCGCCTGGTGAACCTGGCGTCGGCCGAGGGCCACCCCAGCGAAGTCATGAGCTTGTCGTTCTGCGGCCAGGCGTTGGCTTGCGAGTACCTGGTGAAGAACAAGGGCAAGATGAAGAACGAAGTCATCACCCTGCCGCCCGAGATCGACGATTTCATCTCCGGGCTCCAGCTGGACGCCATGGGCATGAGCATCGACACGCTCACCGCCGAACAGATCAAGTATCTGGGCAGTTGGCAGGAGGGCACCTGAGGCGCCTCTGAACCGTTGAAGACCAGCGGAAATCTTGCTTTTTCGTCCAAAGCGGATTTCACTGGTCCCTTCCATGAACTCCCCGGAACCACCACAGCTCGATCCGTTCCAAGTGGTCCGCGGCGCGGTGGCCGAAGCCGTGCTGCAAAGCGGCGGCCTGCCGGAGGTCCCGTTCGACCGCCGCAATCCCGACGCGTATCTGCCGGCCGTGGAACTGCATCTGCAGACCGAGCTGCGCCCGCGCGTCGAGCGCTGGATCCGCGACTGCATGCCCGACGAGACGTTCCGGACCATGCACGGGCTGGTCGGGCGCTACAACGAACTGCTGGCGCGGCATGCCGGCGAACGGATGACGAACAGTGACTTCTACCCGGGCCGCCCGCCCATGGATCCGTTCGATGCCATGCAGCATGTCATTCATATGGATGACGACGTGCGCCGAGCAGCGACGCTGGGGGAATACGGGCGCGTGGCCGAACTGGGCGGGCCGGCCGCATCGCTGGACGCCGTGCGCGCCGTGTATATCCGCATGCTTACCGATACGCGCATCGGCCTGTCGCAGATCTGCATGCCGACCGCGAAGGACTGGGGAACCGAGCACAACCTGCACTGGCAGCGCATCGGCCACACGCAGCTCCAGTTGCTGCCGTTCGCGTACCGTCACATGGAAGAGTTCGTGGCCAGGCATATGGTCCAAGGTCCGGTGACCGATTTGCCGACCCACTCCATCCACGACCGGCCGCCGGTGCCGGAATCGAGTTCGACCCTGCTGCGCGACTCCTTCCTGGAGCGCGACCGTTTCGTCGGGCAGATCGCCGCCATGCGACGGCGCGCCGAACGCGTGCTCGAGGAATACCGCGAACATATCGCGACCGATGCCAAGCGCACCGGGTTGGGCCGGGTCATCATGTCGTATGCCTGTCCGTTCCCGGTCGATGATTGCCGCACGTTGGCCCGCATGTTGCGCCAGGAACAGTGCCTGGACGCCGCGGAGACGCGCGTGCGTGCCATCCACGAGGGCTGGCGGCAGGCATTGCAGTTGCAGGCGCAGCCCCATGCCGAGCAGGTCAGACAGTCCTATATGGCCGTTTATAGCCAGCTGCGGCCGTTTTCGGACCTACTGGAGCGCCTGTGCGAGACGATCTTCGACGGCTACGAAGGAAAGTAGACTTTTCAGCTTAAGGAAGCCTTGGCCGCGGCATGCACCCCCAATTCCTTGTTGGCGGGCTTGCTTTCCTTACAATCCTCCCGTCATTTGTACCACTATGTTGGTACAAATTGCTCCTTCGCACCATCGTTTGTACGACAAAGAACGCGCTCTTGATCGAGTGCGCGTGTTGTCCGGCCCCGGGATTGGGGCGGACAGATCGGATGTCACCCCGCGGGGTGCTCTGATTGCGGGAATGGATCCCGCACATGTGCCCGACAGGGCGCCGTTTACCCCATCAGAGGAGACCGAGACCGTGAAGACGCACATCACCCCCAACCCCGTCGCCGACAGCAACACCTCCGTGGCCGAGCAGCTCGCGAAGCTCCGCCGCCTGTCGCGCGGCTTCGACCCGGCCATCGAGGAGTCCGCCGCCGCCTACTGGGCGGCGGACGACGAGATGACCGCGCTGCTCGAGCGCTACCACGAACTGAAGTGCCAGCGCGACGCCGCCGAAGCCCGCCACAAGCTGGAGACCGAGCAGAAGGCCGAGATCGACGCCGAGGCCGACGTCCTGCAGCAGTACATCGACGACCTCGAGGCCAGCGTCAAGTGCCGCGACGCCGGGCACAAGTCCCGCCGCAAGCACAAGAAGTTCCAGCGCCGCGCGGCGTGTCAGCACCGCGCCAATGGTTTGGCCAGCCTGTCCGACGCCACCCACGTCATGTTGGTGCTGAAGGGCCGCCGCAAGGCGCGCCGCGACCGCGACTACGACAAGGGCACCGACCGGCCGGCGCGCAAGCGCCGGGTGTCGGAGCGGGGCCTCAACCCCGCCGAGATCCTGCCCCTGCCGGTGAAGCGCCGCGAACGCGCGACCTACTACGCGGAACTGGAAGAGTCGCGCCGGATCGCGACCATCGCGGCCTGCACCGACCCCGCGCTGGTCGCCGCCAACCTGAACGGCGAGTGCCACGACCACTACGCGTGAACCGTTCCGGCCCGGACCAAGTGTGACTCGCGTCATTTCCCATCTCCTATCACCCTTTGATGGACCTCCGCCCTCTCCGACTGCACGCGAGTGTAGTTGGGGAGGGTGGGATCCACGTTCGAGATCGCGTTCTTCGTCGCCACACTCACGAAAGGAGGTTTTCGCTTTTTTGCATGTGCGCAAGCGGGCTAGGACGCCGGAGCGAATATTGCTACACTCTGGCTCCGCCACGGAGAGGTGGCTGAGTGGTCGAAAGCGCACGACTCGAAATCGTGTATTCCCTTACGGGAATCGAGGGTTCGAATCCCTCCCTCTCCGCCATTTTGGCGTGCCCGCTAGTCCGCCTTCTTGCCGTCCAGAGCCTCGCGCTTCAGCTCGGCTTCGATGAACGGATCCAAGTCGCCGTCCAGCACGCCGGTGGTGTCGCTGGTTTCCAGGTTCGTGCGCAGGTCCTTCACCATCTGGTACGGGTGCAACACATAGCTGCGGATCTGGCTGCCGAAGTCGGCGGACACGTGCGAGCCCTTCAGCCGCTTGCGCTCGGCCTCCTCTTCGTCGTGGCGTTTCTGCAGCAGTTTCGCCTTCAGCATCTGCATGGCGCGCTCGCGGTTCTGCAGCTGCGAGCGCTCGTTCTGACATGCCACCACGATGCCGGTGGGCAGGTGGGTCATGCGCACGGCGCTGTCGGTTTTGTTCACGTGCTGGCCGCCCGCACCGCCGGAGCGGTAGGTGTCGATGCGCAGATCCTCGGATTTGATTTCCACATCCTGTTGGAATTCACTCATGTCGGGAAGCACTTCCACCAGCGCGAACGATGTCTGGCGGATGTCTTTGGCGCCGAACGGCGACAGGCGCACCAGGCGGTGCGTGCCGCGCTCGCATTTCAGGTGGCCGTACGGCGCGTCGCCCGAAATATGGATGGTCGTCGATTTGAGTCCGGCTTCCTGGCCCGGGGTCAGTTCCACGATTTCGGTCTTCCACTCGCGGCGTTCCGCGTAGCGCAGGTACATGCGCTGCAGCATGGCCGCCCAGTCCTGGGCGTCGGTGCCGCCGGCGCCGCTGGAGATGGTGAGGTAGGCGCTGCCCAGGTCGTACTTGCCGCTCAAATACAGCACGCGCTCCGCCTTGGCCCACTCGTGGAACAAGCGGTGGTATTCCTTCTCCAGCATCGGCAGGTCGTCCGCGTGCGACACCTTCGCCACGTCGTGCAGGTCGGTGGTTTCCTGCAACAACTTGTCCACCGGCTCCAGTTGCTTCTTGAGCGACTTCAGTTTGCCGAACAGCCCCTGGGCCCGGCGGTGGTCGTTCCAGATGTCCGCGGCCGAGGTTTCCTGTTCCAGCTCCGCGATCTGCTGCGGCACGCCGCGCGCCTCCAGCGAGTCACGTCCCAACTTCACCGCCGACAGCAGTTCTTCGAGCTTATGGAGCAGTTCGTCCACGTCGGAAAGGGGGTAGGAGTCCAAAAAAACCTGGTATTTCCAGCATAGCGGAACAGTCCGTTTTCTGCTACAATAGGGAGAAAACCCCATGTCCACCAAACAGACCCCCGCCGCTTTCGCCGCCATCGACCGCATGGCCGTGCCCGTGTTCGTGTTCGGCGTCGTGTTCGCCGGAGCCATGATGGGCCTGACGTACCTGACGTCGCCGGACAGGTTTCCGGTGCGCATCGGCGACAAGGTCGTGAAACTGCAGGACCTGGCCGACGAGGAAATGGCACTGAAGTCGAGCGAGGAAAAATTGATGGCCGCCCGCAAAGAGCTCGATGAACAGGTTCCCACGCCCGTGCTGCGGCAGATTTCCGAGCTGCGCCAGCGCAACGCCGACGTGGGTCACGCCATGCAGGCCGTGGACGAGATCCGCAAGAGCTTCGCCCTCACCGGCGACAGCCCGGTCGTCATCCACCGCACGTGGTACAGCCGCGCCGAAGGCCGTCTGGCCATCGCCGGCGAAGTGCGCGATCCGGCCGGCCGCTCCATGCACATCCTCGCGTCGTTCGTGGACAACCTACGCTCCGCGGATTCGTTCGCGAGCGTCTCCGAGCCCGAATACGTCCAGTCCGAAACGGCCGACGGCCTCGTCGTCTCGCCATTCGCCATCTCCCTCTCGCTGCATCATGGCGGCTAGCCGTTCCCGCATCGGCCGCGCGGCGCGTATCGCCGCCTTCACGCTCGGGGTCGCCGGCGTGCTGACCGGTTGTTCGCTCTTGCTCAAACACATCGATGCGTTCGGCCCCAAACGCGACATGGCCGTGCTGATCGGCAGCGCGCTTCCCGACCTGCGTTCGCGCGTGGCGCTGCTTGGCGCCAACGTGGAAGCCGAGCAGTTGTTCGGCATGGAGAAGCACGCCGCCCGCGAGGAGCAGGCGTCGGCGTACATCTTGCCCGAGCAACCCGAAGGATCGCGCGCCGTTTCCGTCCTGCAGGAGACCGCCGCAGCGCTCACCGCCGACGGTTCACCCATCTCCATCGGCGGCATTTCGTTCGCCCGCGAATCCGTGACCGTCGACGACCACCGCGAACTCGCGGCCACCGTGAAGGTTTCCGCTTCGCCCGGCGACGTCGCCCGCTTGCTGACCGCGCTGGAGTTCAGCGGCGACCTGTCCGTCCGCGACGCGTTGCCGCCGGACCGCGCCCGCGCATTCCTGGAGCTGGTCGAGAAAGAGAGCCCGCTGTCGCTGCCGAGCGCCGAGGAATTCCTGTTCTCCGATTTGGTGACCTACGCCGCCGAGCCGGACAAGGCCGAGCAGCGCCTGACCCGCGACATGCAGCCGTCGGCCGCCGCCGACGTGCGCACCCTTCTGTTGTCCTCCGGCCTGGCCGATGTCCGTGCATCGTTGTCCGCCGTGGCCCCGCGCCTGAAGGCACAGCGCCTGTGGCCGATGCCGCTCATGCGGGTGGATGCCATCGAGCGCGACGGCGACGGCGAGTGGACGCTGGTCGTGACGGTCTTCGGCAGGGCATAAGGTTTCTTCCGCGCGGCAAGGAGCGCTAGGCTGTTTCCGATGCGTCTTGCCGTCATCGTTCCGGCCTACAACGAACAGGAAAGCGTGGCGGATGTGCTTCGTGATATTCCATCCGCGCTGCCGGGAATCCGCGAGGTGCGCGTTTTCGTGGTCGACGACGGTTCCGACGACGCCACCGCCGAGCGCGCCCGATCGGCCGGAGCAACGGTGCTCTCGCACCCCTCGCGCCGAGGGCTGGCCGCGGCGTTCCGCACCGGAGTCCGAGCGGCGCTGCAGTGCGAAAGCGACCTGCTGGCCACGGTGGACGCCGACGGGCAGTACCGTGCGCGGCAAATCGGTGACTTGCTGGAACGCATGCGCCAGACCGGCGCGGACATCGTGGTGGGGGACAGGCAGGTGGAGCGCTGCACGCACATGCCGATGGGCAACCGCGTCGGCAACTTGGTCGGCAGTTGGATGCTCCGCAGGCTTGCGTCCGTCACCGTGAACGACGCGTCGTCCGGATTGCGGCTGTTTTCGGCGCGCAGCGCGCGGAAGCTCCGCATCACCGGCGACCATACCTACACGCATGAGATGCTCATCCAGGCGTCCGCGGCCGGCATGAAAGCCGTCGACGCGCCGGTGGATTTTCTGCCCCGCTCGCACGGACAGAGCAAGCTGGTGCGTACGCTCAGGCACCACATCGCCCGCTCGTGCGGCACCATCCTTCGCGCGCTGTTCGTCCACCGTCCGCTGCGGAATTTCCTGACGCTCGCCGGCATCATCGTCGGCGCGATGGTCGTCCTCGCATTGTCCTTCACGTTCTCACCCCCGCGCTTCGGCACGTTCGTGCTCATGGCCGCGCTGGCCGCCATCGCGTTCCAGTTCGTGCTCATCGGCCTGCTGGCCGAGGCCCAGGCCGCCCAGCGCCGGCTCGAAGATTCCTGTCCCATCACATGAAACACACCCGCGTCCTGTTCGTCACCCGTTCGTTGCAGTCCGCACCCGGAGGCATGCAGACGGCCACGAGACTGCTCATCGCCGGCCTGCGGGGCCTGCCGGATATCGATCTTCGCGTATGCGGCTGGAGCGGGCCGAAGTGGGCGCTGCCGTGGTTCTTCGCGCGCGCGGCCGCGGCCGTGCTGTTCTTTCGCGGCGACGTCGTGCACTTCGGCGACGCGGCGTTCGCGCCGGTCATCGCGCTGGCAAAAATGTTCCGCCCGCGCTTGCGCATGACGTGCACGGCGCATGGGCTCGACCTCACCTACCCGCATCCGCTGTACCACTTCCTGCTCGGCGGACTGAAGCGGTGCGACGCAGTGGTGGCCGTCAGCGCCGCCACCGCCGCGGTCGCGGAAGCGCGCGGCGCGAAGAGCGTCATCGTCATACCGTGGGGCGTGCAGCCTGCGGCGCTTGCCGAGCGCATCCCGGGCCCGCCGCATCTGTTGTCCGTGGGACGGCAGATTCCGCGCAAAGGTACGGCGTGGTTCCTCGAACACGTCCTGCCCAAACTGATCGCCAAGGCGCCCGACATGCAGTACACCGTCATCGGCGACGGCCCGGAGTCCGGCAAGCTCCGCGTGCTGGTGCGCTCCTTGTGGTTGCAGGACAACGTCCGGCTGGCAGGCGTGTTGTCCGACGGGGAGAAGGTGCAGCAGTACGCCGTCGCGGACCTCCACGTCATGCCCAACGTCTCGGTCTCCGGCGACATGGAGGGTTTCGGCATGGCGTGCGTCGAAGCCGCCGCGCACGGTCTGCCCACCGTCGCCGCCAAATTGGAGGGCATCGCCGACGCCGTCATCGACGGTGAAACGGGCGTGTTCTTCCAGCCCGGCGACGCGGACCATGCCGCCGCCGTCATTTTCGGCGCGCTCGAACACCGCTGGAGCAGGCTCTCCGTGCAGCGCAGTTGCCGCCGGCACTACGACATCGCTACCGTTGCCTCGCGTTATGCCAACGAACTCTTCGCACCGGCCGCGGATCGGGATGCTGACGGCCGATAGCACGCCGTGCGTGGGCGGCATCGGCCGCCACGTGGAAAGTTTGTCGGACGGGCTGCGCGCGGCCGGCTACGACGTGCGGGTGTTCGACATCAGGAAGCTGCTGTCGTACCGCTTCGGGAAAAACATCCTGGCTTCCCTTTTTATGGGACGGGCCGTGGACCGGTGGATCGCGGCGGAAAACATCGACGTGTTGCACGTGCACGGCGGCCCGGGCGGCGCGTTGTTCATCGCCACCCGCACCAAGGCACCCGTCATCATCACCGCCAACCATACGTACGCGTCCCAAGCTCGCATTCCCGGCCAGACTTGGAAGCGCCTGCTCGTTGCGTGGGAGCGCGCCGGATACCTCACCGCCCACCGGACGGTGTGCATCTCGGCGGACACGCGCGATGAACTGGTGAGCGCGTACGGCATTCCGCCCGCACGCGTCTCGACAGTGGAGTGCGGGTTCGATCTGGCGCCGTGGATCGCCGCCGACCGCGACGTTCGGGACGCCGGCGCCTGCGTGTTCGTCGGTCGTCCGCAGGCGCGCAAAGGGTGGGATCTGCTGCAGGCGGCTTGGCCGCAGATCAGAAGCGAGTACCCCGCAGCCGTTCTGCATGTCGCGGGGTTCGCAGCCGCACCCATGGACGGCGTGATCTACCATGGCCGCCTGCCCGACGACTCTCTCCGCGCATTGGTCGGATCGGCGAAGCTCCTCTTGATGCCGTCGCGCCTGGAGGGTTTCGGACTCGCCGCCGCCGAAGCTTGCGCTGCCGGAACGCCGGTGGCCGCATGTGATGTGCCCGGACTGCGCACGACGGTGGAGAACGGAAAGACAGGCGTGCTCACGCCCGTCGATGCGGCGCGTTTCGCCGCCGCCACGGCGGGATTGCTCCGCGACGAGCGGGAATGGACCGCATTGCATGAAGGCTGCCGCGCGTCCCGCGCGCGCTTCGGTATCGAACGCGAAGTCGCGGCGTACGAAGCCGTCTACGCTGCTGTATACTCGCACGCATGAAGACATCCGGACGCGCATCGCCCCGCCTCAAATTCCTCGCGGTCGCGCTCGTCGTCCTGTTGGCCGCCAAGTATTTGTGGTCGCTGACGGTATCGGACATCCCGTTCGGCTACGACGCGGGTATTTACCAGTTCCTGTTCGCGCGCCACGCCGAAGGATGGCCGCCTTTCCTTACCGCCGCTTTGCCCGAATGGGCGCGCAGCCATCCGCTCGGGCTCTTTGCGTTCACCAGCCCGCTCGTGCATGCCGGTATGCCGGCACAGTGGCTGACCGGCTGGATCTGGAACGCGTTCGCCGTCGCGGTGCCGTGCGTGCTTGCGTCGGTGTTCCTGCGCCGCAGCGGCGCGCAGGTGGCCGTGGCCGTGCTGGCCGTGGCGCTGCTGTCCGTCGCCCAATACGAGGGTTTCGCCGCCATGTACTGGAAGGTGTTCGCCGCCCTGGCGTGGACCGCGCCTGCCTTCCGCCTGCTCGAACTCCGTGACCGTCGGTGGGTCCTGTGCGGCATGCTCGTCGTCGCCACGCACCTGCAAGTGGGTCTCGTTCTCATGCTCTCGGTGGCCTCTTTGTTCGCGTTCCAGTTTTTCACCGGCTACCGGCGCGAGAGCATGTTCGTCTTGTGGACGGGCATGTGCACCCTGGCGCTGGGACTGGCGTGGTATCTGCCGAACTACGCGCAGGCCATCCAGCCCGTGCTCTCGAAGGTCGGCGCTTCGCTGAACCCGCTCACGGTCGGAGTCGCCGCCGTCGCCCTTACGGCGGTGGCGGTCACGGCGTTGTGGGGCGGCCGCGTTTCGCAAAAATCCCTCTCTCCGCGCACGGTGTTCCTGTCGGCGTTGGCCTGCATCGTGGCCGCGGTGCTGGGCGGGGGATTGCTGGCGGGCTGGCTCTTACCCGGCCGCACCGACGCGGCTTCCGGGTCGTTCCTTTCTCTTTCGCTGTACGTCCGCTTGTCGCTGCCGCTCATTCTTTTGGGCGTCTTCGGATTCATGCACTCGGTCCGTTCCGGCGAGCTGGGTTCGCCATGGCAGTGGGCGCTGGTGTGGTGCGCGGCGCTCGTATTCTCCCAGTTCTTTTTCTACCTGCGCTTTCTTCTACTGCTGGACTTCTTCCTGCTGCCGTTCGCCGCACAGATGCTGGTGAGACTGTGGTTCATGCGCGAGCATGCGCTGCGCTGGCTGGCGGTCGCGCTGCTCTGCATCCAGGCGATCCTGAGCGTGCAGCGGCTCCAGGAGTTGCGTGCCGACATCAGCCGCGAGGAACTGGACGCCATCCGCGCAGCCGCCGCCCACGTGCCGGACGGAGCCGCGGTCGTTTCGCTCGACAACTACGTGGCGCCGTGGGTTCTCGGTTCCATGCCGCACGCGCAGGTGGCCGGGCCGGGCTTGTTCGCGTCGCCGTCGTACGAGGTATGGGAGAAGTTCATCTACGGGACCAGCGACGACCGGCATGCTTTCTACGATTTCTTCCCCAGGCCGCTGTACTTGTACGTCGGCAAGGTTTTCCTGACGTACTATCCGCCCGAAACGAGCGCCGCCCTGTTGGCCGATCCGTGCCTGCGGCCCACCCCTGCGGAGGGGTTGGTGCGAGTGGAGTGTTCGGGCCGCTGAAACCGGGTTCTGCTTGACCGTAAGCCCAATATTCGCCATCCTACCGCGCGGTTTCTTCCCCCTCTTCACCCTGCGCCAGAACTATAGTTACGGCCGTCCGCGCGAGACCTTCAACCGCCCCCGTTCCAACGAGCAGATCCGCGTGCCGGAAGTGCTGCTGGTCGGCGACGACGGCGAAGCGAAGCGCATGCCGACCGCCGAAGCGTTGAAGATGGCCCAGGAGCAGGAGTTGGACCTCATCGAAGTCGCAGCCAAGGCCAGCCCGCCGGTCGTGAAGATCGGCGATTACGGCAGCTACCTGTACCAGCTGAAGAAGAAGGAGAAGCGCCAGAAGTCGCACAGCAAGCAGACCGAAGTGAAAGCCATCCGCTTCGGCTTCCGCACCGATGTCGGCGACCTGGACCGCCAGGCCAACCGCGTGCGCGAATTCCTTGGCGAGCGCCACATGGTCAAAGTCAGCATCGTGCTCCGCGGCCGCGAGCTTTCCAACAAGGAGTACGGCATCAACAAGCTCAAGAAGTTCGTGGACGGCCTGGTCGATGCCGCCGAGGTGGATCAGCCCATCAAACGCCAAGGAAACCACTTCATCGTCATCCTCCGCCCGAAGCGCTCCGGCGGCGGCCCCCAGCCCCAGGCGGCGGCCCCCCAGACCCCGGCTGCAAATTAGGCTTTGCATTCGTCTTTTTTCTGTCTATACTCCTGCGTCCATGCCGAAATTGAAGTCCCACAGCGGCGCCAAGAAGCGTTTCCGGAAGACCGGAAGCGGCCGCGTTGCGTTCAAGCGCAACAGCCGTAACCACCTTCTGCTCCAGAAGAACAAGCGCCAGAAGCGTCTGAACCGCACCCGCATGCTTTCCGACCGCGACTCCCGCAACCTCGGCTACCTGCTCCCGAACTCCTAATACACTCCCATGCGCGTTAAACGTGGTATTCACAGGCATCGTCGCGTCAAAGCCCTCAAGGCTCTGACCAAGGGTTACCGCGGAATGAAGCGGACCACGGTGAAGAAGGGTAAGGAAGCCGTCATCAAGGCCGGTCAGAACGCGTACCGCGACCGCCGCCGCAAGAAGCGTGACTTCCGCTCGCTGTGGAGCGTCCGCATCAGCGCCGCCGCCAAGCTGAACAACACCTCGTACTCGCGCCTTATCCACGCCCTTTCCGTGAAGAAGATCGCGTTGGACCGCAAGTCGCTGAGCGAATTGGCCATCCACCATCCGGAGGTCTTCACCGCCGTGGTGAAGGAGGCCGGCGCCAAGTAGGCGCGCGTTCGAATGTCATTTCCTTGCCTGTGGCGGGCGTTTTTGTAGAATGCGCGACTTCACGATTCGTGAGCCCCATGCAGATCCCGCCCAACCTCATCTTCGAGCGCGCCGGCCGCCGGTACGAAGTCCATCATCCGCAACCGGAGAATGACCACGATGCGCCTCCGTACGAAACCCAGCTTATCGACCGCGATGGCGAATACATGCTGACGTGTTCACCGGAATCCCGCGACAGGGGTCTGCGCTGCCGCTTTTCGGTCGGTCCATCGGAATGGGCGTACGTCATCAGTTCGCGGTCTACGTCCCAGTACCGGGCGATTATGCCCGGTTTCGAGGTCGAGCCGCACAAGCAGCTCATTGAGGTTGGGGCCGGCCTCAGTCAATCCGTCGTGCAATGGGCAGACCGTGCCGCGCTTCTGACGAGCAAAAGAGGCCCCAAGCCCGTGGTCATTGATCCGGCAAACTACGCTCTCATGGCCGAAATGCTCGATACGGCCATCGATTTGGCACCCCAGGAAGAGCACATGAATCATCTGTTGCGCCTTTTGCGGGGATTGAAATACCGCTGTGCCGCCATCTTGGATCCTGAACGCATCCGGCTGCTGCCGCTTACGCTTGAAGATGCCTGCATTGCGCAGAAGGATTTGCGCGGCTCCGCGGATACGCTTGTCGATTGCTACGCTGCTGCCACGTACATTGCCGTCGATTACGACAGGCCCGACGTCTACGCCCAGCGCCGCCAGGTCCGCGAGTTCTTGTACGGTCTGGAACACTCGCTTCTCAAGCCGGAAGGCAAGCTGTTCACCATCGTACCGGCGCACCATTCCTGATGCGCGTTCGCGAAACGGCGCCACCGTACAGGGCGGCGCTCGCTCGCGACTTATTTCAGGGTTTCTTTCGGCTTACCACTTCTTGCGCTCCACGCGCACGAAGCCGGACGCCTCGATGAACTTCATCTTGGGGTCTTCCTTCTGCAGCATGTCCAGCAGCAGGTTGATGCCGATGGCGTCGGACGCCATGTGGCTGCACTGGATGATGTTGATGTGGTGCTTCTTGGCTTCTTCCACGGCTTTCTCGCCGGCATGCATGGACAGCACGGTGCCGACTCCGGCCTGCGCCTTGGCGGCGTAGAACTCCTCCGGGCCGTTGGTGCCGCCGGTGAATTCGGTGGCCGTCACCTTGCCCGGGCGTCCGGAGCGCGAGCCGCTGACGATAATCGGCGGGTTGCCCTTCTTGGCGTAGTACTTGTACTCCGGGATCTCCAGGATGGCCTCCAGCACCTCGCCCAGATCGTCGTATTCGCGCTTGCAGATGTGCTTTTCCATGAACGCCCACACCAGGTTGTCGGTGATGGTGTGGCAGCAGAACGCCGGCATGTCCATCAGCTCGGCGGCGCGCTCCACGCGGAACAGGTTGTCGGCGTGGATGGAGCGCCAGATGCGGTCCATGCGCGGGCGGAGCATGCCTTCGGCCACGTTCACCGGCACGCCCACGCGGGCGAGCACGTCCACCTGCATCGGCATCACTTTCTCCAAGTCGGCCAAGGCGCGTCCTTCCGGGTGGTGGATGAACAGGCCGTCGATCTTGGTGCCGCGCTCGCGCAGGCGGTCGGCCAGCAGGATTTCCGGCGTCTCGATGTCCACGCCCACCATGAGCGTCTTCATCTCGCGGTCCGGCGCGCCGTAGAGCACGCGGCAGTCGCTGTACGGGTTCCAGGTGCGCTCTTCGTCGAAGTATTCGCGGTCCTTGGGCTTCATGTCCTTCATGCGGGCCTGCTGCTTCTTCAGCATCTTCTCCAGCGGCTTGCGGCCGCGCGGATCGTAATCCATGCCGATGGAGACGGCACGGCGGAAGAGAGTGTCGAGTTTCATGATGGTGAGTGGAAAAAGCGGGTGTGGCCTTGAGCGTACCTTCGCCGCGCCGCAAGGCGCAACAGCTCGCTATGCCGCGGGCGTCTTTTTCTTCTTGCGCGCGAGCAGGCGCCACGGCGCGCGGATCAAGTAGCGGATGAGTCCGCCGATCAGGATCGGGTAGTCGGCCATCGTCAGCGACTTCGTTTTCTTGCCGCCGCCGCTCGTGACCTTCTTGCGGTTGATCAAACGCATCAGGAATTTGTCGATCATCTCCTCCAGGCTTTGGTTGCGCGCGCGAGTCACCGCCTTGCGTTCGGCTCCTTTCAGCAGCGCGATGAGTTTCTGGAAGCAGCGGAAGCGGTCGAACATGCCCTGGCCGGTCCGCTCGTTGCGCGCGCTGGCGCCGTCCGGATGCACACGGAACATGCCCAGGTTTTCACCGAGGCCGAACCAGTCGCCGGTGAGCAGCAGCCGGGTCCAGTACTCCACGTCCAGAAACTGCGGCATGTCTTCCACGAACGGGCCCGCCTGCTCCATGTTCTTGCGGCGCATCAGCACGAAGCTCGGTTCGCCGACCAGGTTCGGCGCCAGGCCGCGGTCGATCCACTCCATCAGGAATTTCCGTCCATTGTCCTTGCCGCGGAACATCGTGTCGCGCATGGCTTTGATTTCGCCGTAGCGGCCGCCGATGTCGTTGCCTTCGTCGTCGCGGTAGAAGTGGTTGGCGGCGGTGAATGCCAGCGTCTCGTCGGAGTTCAGCGCTTCCACGCTCTTTTGCAGATAGGTCGGCTCCCATGCGTCATCCTGGAACAGGTACTGCACCAGCGGAGCCTTGCCGTGCTTCATGCACGCGTTCCAGTTGCCGCCGATGCCGCGCCGTTCGGCCGACTGCATGAAGACGATGCGCGGGTCGCCCAGGAACGGCCCCACGATCTCGCGGACATTGGTCTTGGGGGAGGCGTCGTCATGGATCAGCACGGTCCAATGCTGGAACGTCTGGTTCTTGATGCTCTCCAAAGCCTTCCGGAGGTGTTCCGGCTTCGGTTCGTACGTGGGCACGTAAATGTTGACCGTCGCGTTGTTCATGGGGATTGCAGTGTACTCCCGCTATACTGATGACGTCATGCGTATCGACGTTCTTACGTTGTTTCCGGCGATGTTCGACGGCCCGCTTACCGAGAGCATCATCAAGCGGGGGGTCGCGGCGGGCGCGCTGGATATCCGTATCCACGACATCCGCGGCTTCGCCACGGGCAAACACCGCCCGGTGGACGACAAGCCGTACGGCGGGGGAGCAGGCATGCTCATGATGTGCGAGCCGCTGGTGGCCGCGATCGAGTCGGTGGAAGCCGACGGCAAGAACGGTGCGAAGCCGCACCGCGTGTACCTGTCGCCGCGCGGCACGAGGCTCAAGCAGATCACGGTGGAGAAGATCGCCAAGAAGCACGACTGGCTCCTGCTGCTGTGCGGGCACTACGAGGGCATCGACCAGCGCGTCATCGACGGATGGATCGACGAGGAGCTGAGCATCGGCGACTACGTCCTCACCGGCGGCGAACTGCCGGCCATGGTGCTCATCGACGCCGTGGCGCGTCACGTGCCGGGCGTGCTGGGCAAGGAGGAGAGCGCGGCCGAGGAGAGTTTCTCGAAGGCGCTGAAGCGGAAGAAGGAGTACCCGCACTACACCCGCCCCGAGGAATTCCGCGGCTTGCGTGTGCCAGACATCCTGTTGTCGGGACACCACGCCAACATCGACAAGTGGCGAAAGGAACAGACGAAGTAGCGTTATTGACATAATAAAAAAATAGTATAAAATATTTCGGCTATGAAAGCTTCCAAACTGCCCGGACTGGTTGCAGCGCTCAATCTGCAGCCCACCGTCGCCCGTGACGTGGAGACTGCGATTCGCCTGCGTTTGAACGACCTGAACGACGTGTTCACCAACGTCCGCGCGGGCGTGGTCGCTATCCTTGCCGGCGCCGTGGGACGCTCGAACGAATTTTACGAGACCGTATATCTCGCGACTGTGAAAGATTCCGTGCCGCTGGATGCCGCAATGCCGCTGGACCAGGTCCGCGGTGCCATCGAGGCCGGACAGGCCGGCGCGTTCACCATCGAGGGAATGCGTGCAGCTGTTCATCTGCAGATCCAGGAGAAGCTGGTGGAGCGCGTACGCCGCGAGATCGTCGAAGCCTTCGGCAGCCCCGAGCGATACGGCATGCAGCGCAAGCAGGGGAAGCCGAAAGACGAGGAGGGCGGAGGCAGGCCCGCACGCCACAGGCGCATGCGCGACGCGGCCGATGCGGGAGACGTCCCCAAAGCTATCGATCGCAAGGCCGGCAGCGGCCGCGGACCCGCGGCTCCGGATACGACCCCACCCTACCCGGGCGCGAACCGTCCGGCGGATGAGTAGATCTATACGCCGCTGTGCTGCAGCTCGCCGTTGGAGTTTTCGTAATCCAATTCGAACTGCTCCGCGATCATCAGCAGGTCGTTCGTGGTGACTCTTTTCCGGCCCGTCACGAAAAATTCGCCCTGACGGATGCCTGTGGAGCGATGCGGATCGAACCCGCACGCGTCGCCGTGCCGGATGGACGTGCGGTTGTCCCATGCACCCTGGCGGACGCGCCGTTTCAGTACCCACAAATGTTCGGCGGACGGATGGTCGGGGTCCATGGCATGTACCTCTCCGATGAAAAACGCGCCTTTGGGCAGTGTCTTCGGCAGTTCGCGTTCGCGTTTGGCCGGCAGGATGATCTCGCGTCCGGGACCGCCCAGCCACAGCCGTTCCAGTTCGCTCTGCGGCAGCGCGGCATGGTCGTACCAGACTTCCCGGCCCGGGACGAGCGGCAGCGCCCGCTCGCCATGCTTGCTTTCGGCCGGCGTCAGCAGCAGCCGGCAGTACTTGGCTTTCTGCGTATGCACCACGGCACGGAGCGCGTCCAGGACGCGGTTTTGCGGATGCGGGTCCACCAGTGCGATGCGCGTTTCCACGATCGCCTTGTCGCCCTCCATGCGCACCGATGTCGACGAAGAGTCGCAGCCGAACAGGCCCAGCTGGTCGACGGAGCTGCGGGTGCTCCGGTGTACCTCCTCCATGCCGCTGCGATCCAGCAGGGCGCCGAGCAAATCACGCTGCGCCGGACGCAGTGCGATCTCCACGACCGCCCGGTACGACGGCAGGTTGTACTTGGGGTGCGGCGCGGCCTTGGACGGCGGGTCCAATTCCACGATGCAGCCGTCGGCGGTGGTCATGGCCTTCAGAAAATTCATGAGGGCGCAGTGTACGCCTATTCTTGACAAAGAGTGAAGCAAAACTTAATTTGCATATATGGCAAAATCCTTGTCCGTTACATGGGGAGCGCAGCGTCCAGCGGAGCGCGGCCCCATCGTCCTGGAGAGTGAAGCGCGTTTCCCCGAAGAGGCGACCGCGTTCGGCTTGCATGGCGACCTGTATGGCTTTCATCGCGGCATGGCCAAAGTATTGGAGATGATTCCGGGCACGCATGCGCCGGATTTATCGCATACGCGACCGCCGTTCCAGGTGCCGGTTCAGCCCGAGTGGGGCACCGACCATATCGCGACCATGGATCCGTGGGGTCATTGCGTGGCAACGCACTTCGCAGATTTGCGCCAAGAAGGCGTGAACATCTCGCCGTCCGTCGCCGTGAATACCAGCTACTACCGCATGCCCGAAATCGCCGAGGGCGTCAGCAGCGGCCGTCTGAAGCCAGATTGCCGCGGGCTCTTGGATCAGTTCGGACATCCGCAGCACAACGTGAAGAAAGGTGCCGTACTCGACAAGGACGGAGTGATGCGCGTGACGGAAATCACCGGTGAACAGGTATGGCACCTGCCAACCGTCGCTGCCCAGCTGGGTTTCACCGAAGAGCAGTTGCGCGAGATGATCTACAAGCATTCCGGCCGCATGTTCCCGCAGCTGATCGAGCCGGAATCCCAACGTTTGAAAGTCATGCTTCCGCCGCTGGGCGGCTTCACGATCTGGGTGTTCGGCAACATCGGCCGCCTGGCGCATCCGAATGATTGCAAGGGCCCCGTCGTGCTGCGTCCGCACGACAGCTGCGACGACGGCGACGTCGGCGCGTGCCGGTGCACGTGCCGCGACTTCATGATGTATGCCATCGAGGAGGCCATCCAGGCCGCGCAGCAGCAGGGTATCGGCGTACTGATCCGTTACGTGTCGCAAGGCCGCGGGTTCGGCAGCGTGCCCAAGCACCTGGTGTACGCCAAACGCGACTGGCAGCCCGGCGGCGATACCTCCGCCCGGTACTTCGACTGCACCAACGAGATCATGGGCGGCAAGGACGGACGCCTGGACTTCACCAAAGTCGGTCCGATTCTTTGGACGCTCGGCACTCGTTTCAAGATCACCAAGCTCCTTTCCCAGAGCCCGCACAAGCTCCGTGCGCTCACCGATGCCGGTATTCAGATCGAGCAATGCCATCGACTGCCGCTGAACCGCATCACGTCGAAAATGGCGCTGCGCGAGATCGAAGCAAAAACCGGTGATGGATATTTAAGCGAGATGTCCGCGTCGCCCGCGCAAATCCTGGGCGAATCAGCCGGCGAGAAATAATTCCTTCTACCCTTCATGTCTATGAACCAAGCCAATTACGTCGGTCTGACCGGCGTCCGCACTCCCGACGAGGCGGAAGCCGCCGTGACTATTTTCGAGCGGAACGGTTTCGTCCCCGGCGCCTCCCATGTCGGCATGGTGGGCGTACTGACCGCGGCCGAACGGCGCTTCGCCGGTGTGCGCGAGGCAACGCGACAGGTCCACGATCCGAAAGTCATGCGTGATATTTTCGCGGCCATGCGCGGACTCGTGCTGCCCATGATGCATGTCGAACTGTCCAAGACGGAGGGGAACGACGATACGTTCGCAGCCGGCCTTGCCCGGACGCTGGAAGCTTCCGGTGTCTACGGAGCCGATACGTGCCGGCACGTGCAACTGAATGGTTTTCCCGCCCATGCCGAAGTGAAGGCATTGCTGCGCGATTTTCCGCATTTGCGCTTGGTGTTCCAGATCCGCAAGGAATTGGTCGCGCGAGGTGGCGAAGCGGTGGTCCGTGCGCTGGAGCCCCACGGTGATGCGTTTTCGCATGCGCTTATCGATCCGTCCGCCGGCACCGGCGCCGAATTCGACATTGGCAACGCGGTGGATCTCCATGATCTTCTGCGCCGCGAGCGCCCCGATTTGGCGCTGGGATTCGCAGGTGGCTTTAGTCCCGACAACACCCGTCAGCGCGTCGCGAGCCTGGTAACGGAGACGGGAAATGCAAACTGGTCCATCGATGTGGAGGGCAGGGTGCGAGATCCTGAAACGGACGCGCTTGATATGGCGCGCTTCGCCGCGTATGTCGCGGCAGCGGCCGAAGGATTCCGTCGCGCCTAAGACGTCAGGCCATCGCTTGCCGGCTCTTCTTCAACCAGGCATACACTTGTTCTAGGTCGACTTCTTCGCAGCGCGCCGCACGGCTTCGAGTCTATGGACGCTGGTGGAGGCGACGGCGATCTTCATCAGGAGGTGGCGGAAAAGTGGGAGACGGCGGCGTACGCGTTGCGCAGGAAGGTCAGCGACTTCGGCACACTGAACGCGTCGGTGCCGGTTTCGCGGATGGCGGTTTCGGTGTCCAGGCTCACGGCTCCTGCGACATCGAACGCGTTGGCATACATCTCATCCACATTTTCGGCGCCGATGCCGCCGGCGATGCCGATGCGGGCGTCGGGAGCTTCTTCGCGGACCAGCGTCGCAAGGCGCTCGCATTCCTCCGGTTGGAGTTTCACGCCTAGGCCGGATGACAAATCCAGCAGCACGTGGGCGGCCGCGAAGCGGCATGCGCGCAGATGGCGCGCCACATCTTCCTCGCCGCGCTCCAGCAATTCGCGCCGAAGCTGGTAAATGATCGGCAGATTCGGATGCGCCTCGTGCACCTTGGCGAGTTCGTCGGGGTCTACCACGCCGTTGAGTTGCAGGGCGCCGAGCGTCGCGGGTTCGGTGCCGTCCAGAATCCGCAGCACGGCGTCCGCGAATGGTGCGGTGCGGTACCGTGCGAAGTCCAGCACGTCGGGGATGTCTTTCTTGGGCTGGTCGCGGTAGTACGTTTCAACGTGCACGGCGAGGGGCATTTTTGCCGTGATGGCCCCGCTGATTGCGCGGATGTCCTCCACGGTCGCGATCTTCCTCGGCTTGGCCGGCAATTCGCCTTTGGCGGTGTGTCTGTCAGCCGAGATGCCAAGCAAGACGTCGTGGCTGGCAGGTACGACAAGAGCCGAGTCCGCCTCATGGGCTGCGCGGATGGCATGAACATCGGCGGGGGACGAGAGCGCGCTGAGGGACACGTACGGTCGCTTCATCATCTTGAAACTACAGAACTTTTCTATACGATGTCAACCTTATGCATCCCACCCGTGACACGCTCGAAGAAGCCATGCGCACGTGTCTGGCCATCTCGGAAGAGGGCCGGGGCAACGTCGGTACCGGCGCGATGGTCGCCGCCGCGCTCGTGCGCGGGAAAGACGTGGTGGCCACCGGCATCCATCGGCTATTCGGCACGGCGCATGGCGAGCGCGATTTGCTGAACCGTTACCAAGAACCGGTCGAGCCCGACGACGTGCTGGTGGTGAACCTGGAGCCGTGTTGCCCCAGTCCCACCAAGAAGACGCCGCCCTGCACCGAGATCATCCTGGCCCGCGGCGTGCGGCACGTGGCCTACGGCCTGGTGGACCCGGACGTCCGCGTGGCGGGCAACGGCCTGCGCATCCTGCACGGCGCGGGCGTATCGTCCGAAGGCCCGGTGCTGGAGGAGGCGTGTCGCGAACACAACCGCGGCTTCCTGACGATGCGCATGCACGGGCGTCCGTGGACGGGTATTGCCGAAACGCCCGATGACATCGCCGATCTCGACTATCGCACGCACGCCGCCGTGGTCGGCACCGACGCCGATGCCGTCCTGCGTTCGTTTGCCCGTCCAGGCGAAGGCTTCCGCCCGCTGCACGTGTACGTGGGCTCCGAAACCCTGGCCGATCAGCCGGGACTCAAGATTCTCCGCACGCAGGCCGACATCGCGGAAGTCACACGGGCGCTTATCACCCCCGACGGCGGGTATCACGGCATCACGAGCATGGTGCTGCTCGGCAGCCTGGCCGAACAAGCCCGCAAGGCCGCACTCTTCGACAAACAATTGCGCGGCTGATCCGCCGTGGTATCTTCACCCCCTTCATGAAACATCTCGAATCCTTCGCCGTCGACACCGAGCGCGTTCCCGTGAAGCGGGAACTGGCCGAGGCGGTGCTCGCCGAAATCGCCGTGGTCCGCGGCAAATTCGCCGGCGAAGAAAAGATCCTTGCCGCCTGCGACGGACTCGCGGCACTGGTCGCCGCACAAGTCCCGGTGGACGCGCTGTGCCATGCGCGCGTGGCCATGTTCAGGATGCTGAATGGGCAGAATCGTAAGGCGGTGAAACCGCATATTCGCGCCGGAGCCGAAGCCGTGCAGGCCGCCATCGCGGCCATGCGTTCCACCGAGGGCGTGCGGTACCCGGACGTGATCTTGCCGTGCGAAATGCGCTGGTGCCCCGGCTCGCCGTGGTACTCGCTGTTCTACGAGCACGATGATCCGGAGCAAGGGACGACCGGCGGCCCGCACGTGTTCCTGGTGCGATTGCCCAAGCCCATCACATCCGACGGCAAGCCGCTGGCGCCGCACGGCGTCCACGCGTCGGGCCAGCTGAGCAACGGCCGCGATCCCATCGTGCGCATCCACTCCGAATGTCTGCTCGGCGACATCTTCGACCAGATGCGCTGCGGCTGTGGCCCGCAGCTGGATGCCTGCCTCGATGCGATCGAAGACCACGGCAGCGGCGGCGTGTTCTACCACCGCGCCGAGGGCCGCGGCATGGGTTTGCACGCCAAGTCGCACTCGCTTCGCCGCCAGGAAGGCCGTGACGAAAGCGGCGAATGGGTCGGCAAAGTCGGCACTGCCGAAGCCATGAAGGAGATCGGTTTCCCGGAAGCCGACTTCCGTGACTACGCCTGGATCGGCCGCGCCTTGCGCGGCGTGGGCCTGAAGAAATTCGGCCTGCTTACCAACAACCGCCGCAAGCTCGGTTGGCTTATCGAACAGGGTTTCGACGTGCACCGCGTGGATGCCGCCGAGGTGGCCCTGACGGACGAGAACCTCATCGAACTCCTGTGGAAGATCGCCGACCAGGAATACGACGACATCCCGTTCTCCCGCGTGGAGAAACTGCTGCATCCGCATCTTCACCGCATCCGCGACGGCGGGCAAACAGACCCCATCATCGTCGGTCATCTGCTGACCATCCTGCGCAAAATCGAGGCAAGCCGCGCCAATTACATCGCCCCCGAACTTCGACGCGAAGTGATGACCATCGCCGCGCAGTTGAAGGTGTTGGGCGGCAAGAAGTGACGTAGGATGCCGGCATGTTCGCCATTCTGAAGAACACCATGGTCGAGAGCGGATCGGTCACGTTCGACGTGAAGGTCCATGCCGGCGCGCAGCGCACGCGAGCGAAAGAACTCTTGGAGAACGGCGTCTACAAAGTGGACGTGGCGGCAGCGCCGGAGGACGGCAAAGCCAATGCCGAGCTCGTGTCGTTTTTGGCCAAAGAGTTCGGCGTGGCCAAGGCGCACGTCGAAATCCTCTCGGGCCACACATCGCCGCAAAAGCGGATCAAGATCTCGCTTTAACGGTGAAACTGCTGGTGGATTTCCTTCAGGCGCTTGTTCGTCAGGTGGGTGTAAATCTGCGTGGTGGTGATGCTGGCGTGCCCCAGCATCTCCTGCACCGAGCGGATGTCGGCGCCGTTGCGCAGCAGCTCGGTGGCGAAGGTGTGCCGGAGCGTGTGCGGCGTCACCTTTTTCAAAATGCCGGCCTTCACGGTCAGTTCGCGAACCACGCGCTCGATGGCCTGCGGCTGCAGGCGGCGCTTGTCGTCGCCGACGATGTCGCCCTTGGAGCGATTTGAATTGCTGATGAACACCGGCTTCCAGTTGTCCGTGCGTGAATCCAGATAGCGCTTCACATGGTCCACGGCTTCCACGGACAAAAATACGATGCGCGCCTTGCGGCCCTTGCCGACCACGCGGAACTCCCGTTTGTCCAAGTTCACGTCGTCGCGGTTCAAGTTGGACAGCTCGCTGACGCGCAGCCCGGTGGAGTAGAGCATGTGCAGGATCGCAAGGTCGCGCAGCCCGTTGCGCGTGGTGGGGTCCGCCGCGGCGAAGATTTCGTCCAGCTCTTCGCGCGACAGCACGTCCACCTGACGGCCGGGGACTTTGGGCAGCTCGATCTTCTCGGCCGAGAGCGTTTTCACGTCGTTCTTGGCCAGATGCTTCAGCAAAGAACGCAGCGCGATGAGGTGGTACTGCTGCGTCTTGATGTTCAGGCCCACGCCTTGGCCCTTTTGCTCCATGCGGTGCAGGTGCAGGCGGTAGTCGCGCACCATGTCCGACGAGATTGTGGCCACGTCGATCGTGGGATTGGCGAACTGCTCGAAGCGGCGCAGGTAGTGGCGGTAGTTCTCCACCGTTTTCTTACTTTGGTATTTGCCCACCTCGCAGTGCGTCAGGAAGTCGTAGATGGCGTCTTTCAGTTGCACGGACGCCAGTATACACCGTCAGCGCTGGCACTTCGGGCACCACGCGGTGGTGCGCTGGGCCTGCACGCAGGACTTGAGCGGGGTCTTGCAGGCGCGGCACGGTTCGCCGCCGCGTCCGTAGACCCACAGGTCGTCGATGGTCTGGCCGGGTTTGCCGAACAGGTCCGAGAAATCCGAGATGCTGGTGCCCATGTTTTTCAGCCCGATGGCGAGTGCCTCGCGCATGCCGTCGTAGACCGCTTTGCGCTCCTTGGGCTTGAGCGTCTTGGCCGCCCGGCGCGGGTCGATCTTGGCGATGAAACACGCTTCCTGCGCGTAGATGTTGCCGACACCCGCCACGAACGCCTGGTCCATCAGCAGCTCCTTGATTTGCCGCTTGGGGCGTTTGGCCAAGCGTGCTTCGAATTCGGCGAATCCAATCTCCAGCGCCTCGGGCCCCAGCGCCTTGATCGGCGGGTGCGACAGCGCGTCAGGTACCACCAGCGCGCGGCCCAGCGTGCGCGGGTCGTTGAACGCGATCACGACGTCTCCGGGCAAGTGGAACAGGATGCGTTCGTACGTCAGCGCGGCATCGGACTTCTTCCGGATGCCCAGGCGGCCGCTCATCTTCAGGTGCAGGATCAGCGTCGTTTCGTTATCCAGTTGGGCAAGCATGTATTTGCCGCGGCGCCGGATGGTGACGACGGTCCGCTTGTTCACCGCCGCGATGAACGCGTCCGGATCGCCGACCATGTTGGCGCGAAGCACTTCCACGCCGGCGATCTTTTTCCCCACCAGGAAAGGGGAGACCGACCGCACGGTGGTTTCGACTTCGGGGAGTTCGGGCATTGTTCTACCGGAGTGCTTCGTCGATGGTCTTCTGCAGCTCGGCGCGCGGCAGGATGCCCTCCCAGCGCGCGTCGTTCAGGATGAACGCCGGCACGCGCTTCACCGGCTCGCCGCCGGGAACCTCGTGGCTCCCTTCGGCCACCGCCATGTTTTCCATGCAGGTGGCGAAGCGCTTTTGGTCCATCTTCAGCGTCTTGGCGAAGGCGAAGATCGTCGGGTCGTTGCGCGGCACATTGGCCATCAGGTACGCGTCCATTTCGGTGAAGAAGCCCTGCGACGCGGCGCACAGCGCGGCCTGGTCCATGCGCTTGCCCTGCGGCGTGAACGACACGAACACGCGCTCGATGCCCAGCTTCCCGGTGGCGACATAGTTCGCGTCGATCCATGCGCGCTCCTCCATGGCGTGCTGGCGGCAGTATTCGCAGTCGTAATCAAAGTACTCGTACAGGCGAGGCGGACCGTCTTTCTCCGGGGTCATGCCGAAGCCGATCGTGTCGATGATCAGATGTCCCGTCACCGCGGCGGGCGCGGCGTCCCCGTGCACTTCCAGGCTGTCGGTGCCGGTGGCCGCCGGCTCGGCGGCGATTTCCAGTTCTTCGGTTTCCGATGCTGCAGCGCCGGACGCGCTTACGGGCGCCTGGGAGATGGAATTGCTTCCCGAAGCGGTTTCCGACGGCACGGTGCCGGTTTGCACGGTGCAGGCTCCGAGCAGCAGGAGCGCCGCGAACAGGGCCGGTACGGAGGGGGAACGCTTCATTGCCCGCGAAGCGTACAGTTCCGTGTTTGCCTCGGCCAGTCTTTGCTTCGATAATGCGATCCTATGGAGACGCGCGTGTCCATCCTCGGCGTACCCGTCGACAACGTCACCCGCGCCGGCGCGGCGGACCTGATCGCGTCCATGCTCACGGGCGCCGGACAGCACCACGTCGCCACCCCGAACCCGGAGATGATCGTGGAAGCCGCGCGCAATCCGGAATTCAAGGCGCTCTTGAACCGCACGTCGCTGAACATGCCCGACGGCACGGGGTTGCTGTGGGCCGCCCGCCGACAGGGGACGCCGCTCCGTGAGCGCGTTACCGGTACGGATGTGATGATGGACGTCTGCGCGCGCGTCGGCGGCCCCGTGTTCCTGCTCGGCGCCATGCCCGGCATCGCCGAGTATGCCGCCCATGCGCTGCAGACGAGGAATCCCGCGCTGGTGATCGCAGGTACGTTCGCCGGTTCACCCAAGCCCGAGCACGACGACAAGATCGTGACGATGATCAACGCGTCGGGTGCGCCGTTGTTGTTCGTGGCGTACGGCGCGCCGAAACAAGAGCTGTGGATCGCCCGGAACCTCTCCAGGATGCCGGGCGTCCGGGTGGCCATGGGCGTGGGCGGCGCGTTCGATTTCCTGTCCGGCCGCCGCAAGCGGGCACCCGAATTCCTGCGCAATTCCGGACTCGAGTGGCTCTTCCGCCTTTGGCAAGAACCCCATCGCCTGGGACGCATCATCACCGCGACGGTCACATTTCCGAGGATGGTCGTCCGCGCCTCGAAGAACTAGAGCGCGTCCGCGTGCATGGTTTTCTCTTCGATGATCTCCCACGGCTTGGTGTTGCTGACGCGGATCAAGTAGGCGGCCGCGTCGGTGGTGACCACGAACGACGAACCTACGATCTCGGGGCGCACGGGCAGCTCTTCCACGTTGCCGACGGTTTCGTCCGGATGCGCTTCGCTCACGAGCTGGATGACCACCGGCACGGTGACGTACTCCGACACCAACGATCCCTTCAGATTCAGCGTGCTGCGTCCGGCCACCGCTGCCACGACCACGGCGGCCATGGAGAGGCCCACGGCGACAGCGACCGTCACGCCGTAATTTTTGTGATGTGTGAGTTTTTCGAGGTCCATGTTTCTCTCCAGTATAGCAGTTTTCGGCCCTTCGAGACAGTGCCGCTTCCGTCGCCCGGGGCAGCGGTGTAGAATCCGGCGGTCCCTACGGGGTTTCCAAGCCTTTTCCGCCTCATTCCCATGTCAGTGCTCGTCCTCATCCGCCACGGTCAGTCCCTGTGGAACCTCGAAAACCGCTTCACGGGCTGGACCGACGTGCCCCTCACAGAGCGCGGCGCCGCCGACGCGGCCCTCACCGGCAAGGCCGTGCAGGAGTACAAGTTCGACATGGCCTTCACTTCCCGCCTGAAGCGCGCCAACGATACGCTGGCCGCCGTGCTGAAGAACGCCGGCGCCAAGGACGTTCCGACCGAGTTCGACTCCGCCCTCAACGAGCGCCACTACGGCGATCTGCAGGGACTCAACAAAGCCGAAACCGCCGCCAAGTACGGCCAGGACCAGGTCAAGCTCTGGCGCCGCAGCTATGACACGCGCCCGCCGAACGGCGAAAGCATGGCCGACTGCGAGCGCCGCACGCTGCCGTTCTTCATGCAGTACGTCCTGCCCCACGTGCACGCCGGCAAGAACGTGATCATCGCCGCCCACGGCAACAGCCTGCGTCCGATCATGAAATTCCTGGAGAACCTGTCGCCCGAAGACGCCTCCGGCATGGAGATCGGCCTGGTCACCCCGTACGTCTACACGTTCGAAGGCGACACCATGGTCAACAAGAAGATCCTCGACGTGCCCGGCATCCAGAAGACGCAGGACGCATCGGCCAAGGCCCCGACCAAATAGTCCGCCACGCAGACGGCCCGTAAAGCCCTTTCCGTTGAGGAAAAGGGGCTTTCGTGCTACAATACAAAGATTTTCATGGGCCACAAACACACACAAACAAACCCGTTCGACCACGACCGTGCCTCCCGCGCGGCGAAATTGCTTGGAGCGGTGTTCTGCCTGTCCATGCTGGCGTTTTTGTACCAAGGCAGCGTGGACGGCGTGTTCGACATCGGCGTGTACAAAGGCATCGGTGACAACGTGTACGGCCTGATCAAGGGCGCAGAGGGCACCATCGGCAGCGAATACCCGCCGCCGGCCACGATTCTGTTCCTGTTCGCGCACGTCAATCCGCTGCACATCGGTTTTTCGAACACATGGCTCCTGATGGTGGTCCTGGCCATCGCCGGAGCCGGCGCGTACGCCACGTACGCATTGCGCGATCCGCGCGGCTGGCTCATTCCGGCGGCCGTCGCCGGCACCGTCTTCATGACCGGGCCCGAACTGGTGTTCGGCCGCTACGACGTGCTGGTGGTCACGCTCATGCTGCTCTGCTTCCGCGCCCGCGCCTGCAATCGCTTCGGCCATTGCGCCGCGTTTCTGGCGGCGGCCTGCGCGCTGAAGGTCGTCCCCGCGCTGCTTGTTCCCGTGCTGTTCGCCACCGCGCCGCGTTCCCAGTGGAAGCGCATGATGCTGGGTTTCGCTGCCGGCCTGGCGGCGTCTTTCGCCGTTCCGGCGCTGGCCATGGGTCCGCGCCTCACGGCCGATAACTTCGTGCACATGCTCCAGTACCACGGCGAGCGCGAGGTGCAGCTGGAGAGCACGTGGTCGAGCGTCCAGATGCTGATGAAAACGATGGTCGGCATGCAGGCGCCCGTCAGCATGGGCCACCTGTCCGTGAACAACGCCGACTTCGGTGGCACGGTCATGTCCATCGCCAAGCTCCTCATCGTATCCATGTCCGTCGGCGCCGCAGTCCTGGCGCTGTTGCGGCGCAAACATGCCCGCTTCCACGCCGACTCGCTGGCGCTTTCGGTGCTGGCGTTTTCCATGGCGGCGAGCCCGGTGTTTTCGCCGCAGTACATCGTGTGGATCCTGCCTCTCCTGCTTTCCTGGCTGGCCGTCCGTTTCCATGCCGCCACCGGACGCGACGCCTTCTGGAAGGTCGCCGCACTCACCGCGGTCGCGGGCTTCTGCACCCAGTGGGTGTTCCCGCTGCATTACACCAACGTCATCGACCAAGAGCCGCTCGCGCTTGCGGTGCTCAACGCCCGCAACGTCGCCGTCCTGGCGTTGTCGTACGTCTTGTTCACCCATGCGCTGTTCCCGGCTCCGCCGCGCGTGCACCGCCGCTCCGAATTGACCGCCGCGCTCAAGCGCCTGGCCATCGACTGCGCCATGCTGCTCGTCGCCGTATCGGCGCTGCAGGGCTTCCGCCATCAATTCATGCCGACGGTGTCGTCCGTCCATTACGCGTTCACCGACGCGCAGCACGGCGCCGCGCCCGGCATGCAGTTCTCCATTCCGGCGACGACCAACGAAATGTTCGTCACGGCCACACTCACGCTGCCGCGCGTTTTGGAGGACGGCCGCTTTTACCTGAAGGCCGACGACTGCTTCGAGTCGCTGCGCGTGAACGGCAGCGACGTGCCCGACGGCACGTTCTGCGGCGACGGCCGCGCGGTCGATCTGGCCGGCCTCCTTCGTCCCGGCAAGAACCGCTTCGTCGCCAAGGTGAAGAACGAAGGTGGTCCGATCGGCATCATCATCAAGCCCACCACGCTCGGGCCCGTGCACATCGCGTTATCGGTCATGGTGCTCGCCGCGACGGCGCAGGCGATCGCCGGTTTGTGGACCGTGGGCGCCGTGGCCGCCGCCATGCGCCGCCGCGCGCATCATCCCGCGTCCATCCTTCGTGAAACGCGCCATCAGGCCGCCATGGTGCTGCAGTTGTCGTTGCTCGAACCGGCGTAGGCCGGAGGCGCAAGCGTGGTATCATGCGGCCGTTTTCGCATGGAAATCACGTTCAAGGATCGCGCAGCGTTCGATGCCGTCGCCCAGGGCGGCGCGCGTCACGTGCACCTGATCCTCATCGCCACCAAGCCCGACATCATCAAGCAGGTCCCGTTGTATAAGGAACTGAAGTCGCGCGGGCATTGCGTGCTCCTCGGCCACACCGGTCAGCACTACGACCAGAACCTGTCGGGCGGCATGCTCGCCGAGTTCGGCGTGGAGCCGGACTTCAACTTGAACGTTCGCGGGTCCATGCACGAGGTCGTCAGCCAGATCATCGGGAGGCTGGGCGACGTGATCGGCCGACTGAAGGCGGCCGGCAAGGTCGTCATCCCGTACGTGCACGGCGACACCACCACCGCCATGGCCGCCAGCAACGCCGGGTACTGCCACGGCTTCGCGTCGGTGCACGTGGAGGCCGGCATCCGCACGCTCACACCCGACTATGCCAAGTTCTTCGGCGGCAAGGCGCCGGATTCCACCGCGGACATCGCCGCGTGGAGGGTGTTCCTGGAAGACCGCGACAACTGGAAGCGCGGCAGCCAGGAGCCGTACCCCGAGCAGTTCAACACGCGCTGCAGCGAGGCCGCCACCGGCATCCACCTGGCGCCGGTGAACTTGGACCGCCACTTCATGCTCGACGAAGGCTTCTGCGACGATCGCATCTTCGTCGTCGGCAACTCGGTGGTGGACGCCACCATCGAAGCCCTGGCGCGCGCCAAGGATTCCACCATCTTCGACAAGTACCCGCTGCTGAAAGACGGCGACTTCGTGCGGTTCTGCATCCACCGCCGCGAGAACTGCTTCTCGGAGGCGCGCTTCCGCGCCATCTACGACGCCATGGTCGCGCTCATCAAGAAGGGAAAGAAGGTGCTGCTCATCAACATGATCCAGACCAACGCCGCGCTGGACCGCTTCAATCTCAAGAACGACGCCGAGGCGCTGGCCAAGAAGTACCCGAACTTCATCCTGTCGCCGGTGTGGAGCGAATACGGCGACGTCATCGCCGCCATGAGCAAGGCCGCCGTGTGCGCCACGGACTCGGGCTCCATGCAGGAGGAGATGAACGTGCTCGGCGTGCCGTGCGTCACGCTCCGTTTCGGCAGCGACCGCAGCGAGTCGGCCATGGCGGGCGGCAACCTGATCGCGCCCCCGACCGACACCAAGCTCATCGTGAAGATGATCGAGTTCGCCTGGGACAACAAGGACATGCGGGCCGCCCCCAAGATCTACGGCAAGGACGTCAGCAAGGCCTGCATCGACTGCGTGGAGGCCGTACTCAAGAACGGCGACCCGTTCCGCGCCGAAGAGGAACGGCTGGGACTGTAGGCGTGTCTTTGGCATACTCGATTCCATGCAGCGCGTCCGTGAAACCCTCGTCATCGTTTTGGTGGTCTTGCTGCCGTTTCACGCGTTCGGCGTCACGGTCCTCACCAGGCTCGTCGCCGGTCCGGGTCACGCCCCGCTGACGGCGCTGGCGTTGTGGAAGGAGGCGTTGGTGGTCGCGCTCATCGGATTGGCGTTGGCCGAGCTGGCGTCCAAGCCCATGCCGAAAGAGCCGGCCGCGTTGCCCATCGACATCATCGACCGCCTGGTGTGCTTCTTCGTCCTGCTCGCGGTGGTCGTGACCGCGTTCAAGTTCGCCGGATGGGGACCGTTTCTGTACGGCGCGAAGTACGACCTGCTGCCGCTGATCCTGCTCGGCACGTTCAAGCTGGTGCCGTGGTCGCAGGAGTTCGGCCGCCGCTTGCTCAAGGCGCTCATGCTCACGGGCGTGGCGGTCGCGGCGCTCGGCATCTTGAGCGCGGTCGTGCCGCAGTCCGTCTTCACCGCGCTCGGCTATTCGGATCTCCATTCACTGTACGTCCCGTCCGGCCCGCTGGCTCCGTTCCAGCAGCTTGGCGGCAGCGCGCTGCGCCGCGTCCAGAGCGTGATGAGCGGGCCCAACCAGCTGGGCATCTGGCTCCTGATTCCGCTTGCGGCGACCTGGGTGGGCATGGTGCGAGGCGCGTGCAATTGCCTGGATTTTCGTCGCATGACGGCGCTTGCCGTGCTGGCGTCGTGTCTTGCTCTCACGTTCTCGCGTTCGGCCTGGATCGGCGCGGCCGTGCTGGTGGCCGCGGGCATGCTGTGGATGTTCCCGGGCAAGCGCGGCAAGCAGTTCATGCTGTGGACCGGGGGAGTGGTGTGCGCGCTGGCGCTCGTGTTGTTCGTGGCCGCGCCGTCCACGCTGACGCGCGTGGCGTCCACCAAAGACCACCTCACGCGCCCGTTGCTGGCATTGCAAACCATCTCCGCGAATCCGCTCGGCTTGGGGTTAGGCACCGCCGGTCCGGCCAGCAACCGTTTCAGCGACGCATGCGTGCACCTGGAAGCCGGCGCGGATGCGGCGTGGGCCCAGGCACATCCGCAACTCTGCGTATTCGTCGGCGAGACGCAGGTGCAACCCGCCGGTGCGCCCTGCGACTGCCCGGTGCTGCCGGAGAACTGGTACCTGCAGATCGGCATCGAAACGGGCGTGCTCGGGCTCCTGCTCTTCTTGGCCCTGTTGCATGCCGTCTGGACCGCGCTGAGGGAGCGCCGCGAGATTACGACGCTGGCCATGCCCGCCGCGCTGGCGCTGCTCGGGACCGCAGTCGCGGCCTTGTTCCTGCACGCCTGGGAGGACGCCGCCGTGGCGTACACCGTGTGGATTCTGGCAGCCGTGGCCATCTCGGCGAAGAAACCGGCATAACCTGCTGCGCGAGGACGCGGTCTGTTGTATTCTCGGCGCGTGAAGCACCCGCGCAGCATCGTCGTACTCGATTTCGGGGGACAATACGCCCACCTCATCGCCAGCCGCGTGCGCCGGTTCGGCTATTACTCCGAAATCCGCCCGCCCGAGACTCCCGCGTCCGAGCTGGCCAGCGCCTCCGGCATCATCTTGTCCGGCGGCCCGCAGAGCGTGTACGACAAAGGAAGTCCGCAGGCCGATCCGAAAATCTTCGATCTGGGCATTCCGGTGCTCGGCTTGTGTTACGGGCTGCATTGGATCGCCCAGACGCTGGGCGGCAAGGTGACGTCCGGCCATGTGAAGGAATACGGCCGCACGCCCATCAGCATCCTGGCCAAGAAGAGCCAGATCTTCGCCGGCGTGAAGGAGCACCCCGTCGTCTGGATGTCGCACGGCGACGAGGCGACCGAGTTGCCGAAGGGCTTCTCGCGCATCGCCACCTCCGAGACGTGCATGAACGCGGCGTTCTCGGACGAGGCCCGCCGTATCTTCGCCCTGCAGTTTCACCCCGAGGTCACCCACAGCGAGGGCGGACTGACCATGCTCAAGAACTTCGCCGAACTGTGCGAGCCCGCGCCGTGGTCCATGGACGGCTACGCGTCGTTGGTCGGCGAGGAGATCAAGCGCGAGGCGGGGGACCGCAAGGTGTTCATGCTGGTGTCCGGCGGCGTGGACTCCACCGTGGCGTTCGTGCTGCTGAACAAGGTACTCGGCCGCAACCGCGTGGAAGGTCTGCTCGTGGATACCGGCCTCATGCGCAAGGACGAAGTGAAGCTGATCCAGGACGCGTTCAAGAAACTGAAGATCGACAACCTCCACGCAGTGGACGCGTCCGAGGAATTCTTCGCCCAGCTGAAGGGCGTGCATGATCCGGAGCGCAAGCGGAAGGCCATCGGCGACACGTTCCTCTCGGTGCAGAAGCGCGTGGGCGACAAGATGAACATCAGCGTCTCCGACAAGTGGATGCTCGGCCAGGGCACCATCTATCCCGACACCATCGAGACCGGCGCCACCAAGCACTCCGATCACATCAAGACGCACCACAACCGCGTGAAGGCGGTGCAGGACATGATCGATGCAGGCCTGATCATCGAGCCGTTGAAGGACCTCTACAAAGACGAAGTCCGCATGCTCGGCGAAGAGCTCGGCCTGCCCAAGGAGCTGGTCTGGCGCCATCCGTTCCCGGGTCCGGGTTTGGGCGTCCGCATCCTGTGCGGCGAGCAGCCGGCGCCGACCGAAGACGCAAAGCTCGCGGTGGATCTGCCGCATGCCATCCTGCCCGTCCGTTCGGTGGGCGTGCAGGGCGACGGCCGCACGTACCGGCTGGCGGTCGCCATGTTCTCCAAGGACCGCTTCTCCGTCACCGACGAACTCATCGCGCTGGCCACCACCATCCCCAACACGCACCGTACGCTCAACCGCGTGTTGCTGTGCACATCCCACGAGAAGCCGTTCGCGCCGGTGTTCACCCCGGGCTACGTGGACCGCACGCGCGCCGATCTGCTGCGCGAAGCCGACGCCATCGTCACCGAGGAAATGCAGAAGGCCGGACTGTACGACAGCATCTGGCAGTTCCCGGTCGTGCTGCTTCCGGTGGGGGAGAAGAAGGGCGGCCAGTCCATCGTACTGCGCCCCATTTCGTCCCACGACGCCATGACCGCCAACGCCGTGGCGCTGGACGCCAAGGTGCTGAAGGTCATGACCGAGCGCATCCTCAAGCTGAAGGGCATCGACGCGGTGTTCCTGGATCTCACCAGCAAGCCGCCGGGGACCATCGAGTGGGAATAAAATAGGAAGACAAGGGTGTCAAAGAAAACAAAGATGACCAAGAAAGACTTCTTTGACGTCCGTGTCGTCTTTGATTTCTCTCAAGTACAAGCTTTTACTGCCTCGACTCTCGTTCTATACTGCCGTCTCCATGGCCGTACCGCCCATTCCCGCCGAGGAACTGCAGGCGCTCGTGAAGCGCGCGCAGGATGGTGACACCGAGGCATTCGGCAAGATTTACGACGCGTACCTGACGCCGATCTACCGCTATGTCGTTTTCCGTTTCCCGCAGGAGCTGGCCGAAGACTTGGTGGCCGACATCTTCGTGAAGGCGTGGGAAAAGCTGCATTCGTACAAGTCCGTGGCCAACGTGCCGTTCTCGGCCTGGCTGTTCCGCATCGCACGCCACGTGGTGGTGGACGCCTACCGCGGCCAGCGCGGGTTCGAGGAGATCAGCGAGGATATCGTGGATGAAGATGCCCGCAACGATCCAAAGCTGAACACCGAACGCGGCATGTCCGTGCACCGGGTGCGCGCCGCGCTGAACGGCATCCCGCGGTACTACCGTGAAATCCTGCTGATGCACTATGTCTCGGGTCTGTCGCACGCTGAAATCGCCAACTCTCTCCGCATTACCGAAGGCGGCGTGCGTATCCTCAAGTTCCGGGCTCTCCGGAAGCTCGAAGCGCTGCTGCCCAAAGACCCTCCCGCCAAAGCGGCCTGAAGTGCGTTTTTTTGTGTAACAAAAGCCCTCTGACAACCGTTCTAGACAACGCGAGACCACCTATGAATTCCCTCGAGAAGCTGCTCACCGGCCTGGCAGACACCCAAAACCCCGCCAATGATGCGAAAAATCGCATCTGGAAGCGCGTGGACGCCCGCGTCCGCCCCGCCATGCTCCTTGACGCCGTGGACAAAACGGTGCCGAGCGCATCGTTCCGCCAGAGTGTCCGCGGCAAGGTGATGGCCAAGGCTTGGATTCCGGAGACCCTCAAGTCCCTGGCCGGCGACTGGTCGCTTTCGCCCGACCGCGCCGCCGTGGTGAAGGAGTCCATGTTCCGCCGTCTGTCGCCCCAGTCCGTGTCGTTCGCCAGCTTCGGTCTGAAGTGGGCCGCCGCCTTCGCCGTGTTCCTGCTGGCCGTCCGCATCATGCCGTTGGTCCTGCTGGCTCCCGTCACGCAGGCAGAGACGTCCGTGCAGCTCATTCCGAGCGGCGATGTCACCGTGTCTGTCGGCGGCGTGGTCAGCAGCCTGGAAGCGTCGCAGGTCCTCAGGGGCCCCGTTCTCATCAGCACCGGACCGCAGTCGCAGGCCACCGTCATCCTCAACGACGACGGCGTGCTCCGCATGGGGCCCAACACGGTGCTCCGCCTGCATGATCTGGGCGACCGTCCGCAGTTCTCCGCCGCGTCGGCCACCGCCACGCTGGTGGAAGGCCAGGTGTGGGTCCTGGGCTTGCTCCCGCCCGCCTTCCCGAGCATCACCGTCGAGACGTCGCGCGGCACCGTGGAGGTGAACGCGGGCAGCGTTTCCATCAACGATGACGGCGACACCGTCACGACCGCCGTGTACGACAAGGGTGCCGCATTCGGCACCGACGACAACAACCGCATCTTCCTCATCTCCGGCGAGCGCGTCATCACCCGCGGCGCCGGCGGCCCGTACGTGAACGACATGCCTCCGGTCCTGTTCACCACCCCGTGGGTGAGCGTGAACCTGGACCAGGACGCCGTGCACCGTGCCGAGATCGCCGAACTCCAGCAGGAGCGCCGCGAGAAAATGGCCGGCATCCTGCCCGGCTCCTTCCTGTATTCGGCCAAGCGCATCGCCGAGGAAGTGGACGTGTTGTTCACGCTCGACAGCGAAGCCAAAGTCGAAAAGCGCGTCCGCCAAGCCGACACGCGCCTGAGCGAGGCTCTCACGCTGCTGCAGAACGGCGAGCAAGACGAGGCCGAGGAATCGCTGACCGAGTACCGCGACACGTTGGTGGCGCTGGCCTCCGGCACCGGCGACAACCTGGTGCAGTTCCTCATCCGCAAGCAGATCGACGAGCTGAGCTCCTCCGTGGCGGTCGTCAGCGCCGACAACCAGCTGGCCGCCGTGCAACAGGCCGTTCTGGACGTCAGCGCCGCCATTCCGGACGCTGACTTGAAGCCGCAGGACATCGAAGGCTACGTGCTGGTCGACAAGCTGGCCGCCCTGAACAGCTCGCTCACCGCCTCGCGCAACCTTACCGGCGCGTTGGTGGCGTACAGCGAAATCCAGCCGTATCTCCAGAACCTGCTGGCCGAAGACAGCGGCGTGCACCCGCTCCTGCAGCGAGAGGCCCGCTCGTTGCTGGTCAGCACGTCCGCGCTCATCGCCGAGCTGGAGATCGCCGAGGGCGCCGGCACCGCCGACGAGATCGAAGCCGACATCGCCTTGTACCTGCCGTCCGAGCCCGAGCGCGTGCTCATCGGCGAAGCCGAGCTGAACGCCCAGGTGGACGCCATCGTCGGCCGCATCTTCAACCTCAAGCTCCCGCGCAGCCGTTACAACCAGCTGATGGTCGAAATGGTCGAGCTGCGCAGTAACCCGCACCGCGGCACGCTCCTGCGCCGCCTGTACCGCGAATTGCCCGAGAACGGCTTGGCCGGCTACGTCCGTACCGAGATCAAGCAGCTCGGCGACGAATTGGGCGACGAATCGGACGTCGATTAGCCGCCACAGCACGCAAGAAGTCCCCGGCACATCGCTGCACCGGGGGTGTTTCGACTACCCATACCAGATGGGCAGCCAGCACAGTGGTCCCGCTGCCATCAGCAGCAGAACTCCGCTCAGTATGAGGGCGGTCACAAACCACCCCCAACGCTGTGTTCGCCGCTCGTCCGGATCGTATTCGAGTGCGTTCGGCATGCAGTACATTCCGATTGCACAGAGCACGACGCCGGTTAGCGAGGACGAGAGCGGCACGAGGTACCACCAGTTGAGCATGGACATCACCTCCTTCCGTGCTCGTATGGCGCCAGTTCTCTCTATTCAGGCAAGAAAAGAACGGACAGGTATTCATCCAGAATCAGCATGAGGAATCAAGGCCCTAAGAAGTCACTTTTCCGGTGCGGCGGTTCGCCGCGAATTGACATTTTCCGGTCAGGCGTGTTGACTCTGGCTGCTGATTCTTCCCGTTTTTGCTATGTACACGATCACCGATCTCAAGCCCGGACGCGCCATCACCCTCGATGGCGACCCGTATCTGGTCATCTCGTCCCAGTTCGGACGCAAGAGCCAGTCCAAGGCCAACATGCAGTGCAAGCTGAAGAACCTGAAGACCGGAGCCATCATGGCCAAGAACTTCCAGGGCAGCGAGAAGATCGAGCCGGCCGAGGTCGGCTACCGCCACGTCCAGTACCTCTACAAGGGACAGGGCACGCGCGTGTTCATGGATCTGGGCACTTACGACCAGTTCGAGCTCACCGATGAGACCGTCGGCGATGCCGTGGATTTCCTCATCGACGGCCTGGAGCTGGACGCGCTGGTATTCGACGAGAAGCCGATCGGCATCAGTCTGCCGGTGACCATCGTGCTGAAAGTGGTGGAGACCCAGCCCGGCCTGCGCGGCGACACCGCCCAGGGCGGCGACAAGCCGGCCAAGCTGGAAAGCGGCGCGACCTTGAACGTCCCCCTGTTCATCAACGAGGGCGACAAGATCAAGATCAACACCGAGCGCTGGGAGTACGTCGAGCGCGCCAACGACAAGAAATAGGCCGCCTCATACATCGGATCCAAAGCCGGGCACGCCCCGGCTTTTTTGTGGCTAGATGTGCTTCTTCAGCAATTCGTTGACCATGGCGGGGTTGGCCTGGCCTTTGGACTGCTTCATCACCCAGCCCACGATGGCGCCGAGCGCGGCCTGCTTGCCGGCTTTATAGCTCTCGATGGCGACCGGGTTGGCGGCGATGGCGTCCTTCACCAGCTTCTCGATGGCGCCGGTGTCGGTGACCTGCTGCAGGCCTTCTTCCTTGATGATCGTCTTCGGCGACTTCTTGGTGTCCACCATCTTCTCCAGCACGTCCTTGGCCGTGTTCACCGAAATCGTGCCGGCCTTGATGACCTCGGCCAGCTCCACCATGGAGGCGGTGGTGGGGCCTTCGTTTAGCAGCAGGTTGCGTTCCTTCAGGAAGCCCAGCAGCTGCGTGAGCACCAGCGACGACGCGCGTTTGGCTTCGCCCGAGGCGGTGCGCACGGCGTCGAACATCACCTGCAGTGCCGGCTGGTCCACCAGCATGGTGGCTTCGGCGCCGGTCAGGCCCATGGCGATGTATTCCTCCTTGGCTTCGGACGGCAGCTTCTGCATGCCGCCGGTGGCGTTCTCGATGTACGCCTTGCTGAGCTCCAGCGGCGGGATGTCCGGTTCCGGGAAGTAGCGGTAGTCGGCGGCGGATTCTTTGTCGCGAAGCAGCACGGTCTTCTCCTCGTCATCGATCCAGCCGACGGTTGTTTCGCCGGTCGGCTGCTTGCCTTCGGCCCACAGCTTGCGCAGCACCTTCTCCTGGTAGGCGAGCGCCTTCTCCAGCGCCTTGAACGAGTTCAAGTTCTTGATCTCGATGCGCGGGTAGAGTTTCTTTTCGCCCTTCGGACGCATGGAAATGGACGCGTCGAAACGCATCATGCCCTTGTACATGTCTGCCTCGCTGGTGTCGGCGCCGATGAGGATGCGACGAAGCTCCTCGGCGAATGCGCTGGCCTCGAACGGCGTGTGCAGGTCGGGCTCGGTGACGATTTCCATCAGCGGCGTGCCGGCGCGATTGTAGTCGCACAGCGAGCCGTCCGAGCGGTGCTGCAGTTTGCCGGCGTCGTTCTCGATGTGCAGGCGGTGGATGCGGCAGACCTTCGTTTCGCCGCTGTTGCCGTCGGCGTTCTGGATGGCGTAACGGACCTCGCCGTGGCTGGCGAGCGGGTGCTTGTACTGCGAAATCTGGAACCCGGTCGGCAGGTCCGGATAGAAGTAGTTCTTGCGGTCGAAGTGGCTCTTTTCGTTCACCGTGCACTTCAGCGCCTTGGACGCGCGGATGGCCTTGTCGATGACGGCGCGGTTGGGGACGGGGAGCGTGCCGGGATGGCCCATGCACACCGGACACACGGTCGTGTTGGGCGGCTTGCCCCACGCGTCGTTGTCGCAGGCGCAGAACATCTTCGTCTTCGTGTTCATCTGGGCGTGCACCTCCAGGCCGATGATGGCTTCCAGCTCTACTGCCATGCGCGGAAGAGAGTACCTGTTACCGGGTTCCGGGGGCAACGGGCCGAAAAAGTTGACTGGCGACGGCGAAACCTTAGAGTTCCGTCCTTATGAATGGTGCCTCGCACACCAATGGCAACGGTCGCTACGCAGGCGACGGAGAGGCCAAGCAGGCATTCCTGGATTACCGTGAAAACGGCGCCGACGCCGAGGCATTCAACCATGTGGTGGCCGTCTATCGCGACGCGCTGGTGCACTATCTCCGCAGCATATTGGGCGATGCGAACGATGCCGAGGACGTCGTGCAGGAAGTGTTGTTGCAGGCGGCGCAGAAAGCCGCGCAATTCGATCCCGCCCAGCGCCTGCGGCCGTGGATGTATACCATCGCGCAGAACAAGGCGGTGGATCTCATGCGTAAGCGCCGCAGGCATTCCGCCTCCAGCCTGGATCAACCGGTCGAAGATATCGATCCGGCCAGCGAGCCGCACAGCATCGGCAGCCTCTTGCTCGACGAAGACACGCCCGATCCCGGCGAGCTGATTGCCGAACGAGACATGCATGACGTTGTTCTCGAAATGTTGGATTCGCTTTCTCCGGACTTGAAAGAAGTCGTGATTCTCACGCACTTGCGCGGCATGAAGTACCGCGAAGCCGCCGACACCATCGGCATTCCGATGGGTACGGTGAAATCGCGTCTGCACGTGGCCATGGTGAAGCTGCGCGAGATGGTTACAGAGCGAGCGCTGGAGGCATAGACTGCTCCTTCACGCGGTCCGTGATGAGGATGCCGTCCAGGTGGTCCACTTCGTGCTGCACCACGCGGGCGTCCCAGCCTTTCAGTTTCAGCTCGTGCTTCTTGCCGTCCACGTCCATGAACTTCACCTGGATTTCGAGGTGGCGCGCCACGTTCACCCACACGTTCGGCAGACTCAAGCAGCCTTCCTCCATCATGTCCATCTCCTCGCTCTTCCACACGATCTCCGGGTTGATGAGCGCGACGAGCTTCTTGCGCTGGAGCATGACGATGCACACGCGCTCGGTGCGGTTCACCTGCGGCGCGGCGATCCCGGCTCCCTGGGCGTGCACCGTGGTCTCGATCATGTCCTTTAACAGCTGCAGGATGGCCTTGGTCACCTTGGGGACCTTCTTGGTTTTGCCGCGCAGCACGGGTGCGTCGGCGCCGAGGACGATGGGCAGGACGGCCATGGCGCGATTGTACGCAAAAAAAGCGTTTCTGCCAGACGGATTGCCGTTCTAGCGCGCCAGCGCCCTGTGCGAGGCGGCCTCGCGCAATTCCTCGATGCTGCCGATGTTCGCTTTGCCGATCATCTTGATGAGCGCGTGGGCGGTGAGGATCACGTCCGGCAGCGCGCGGTGGCGGTTCTGGGGCAACTGCAGGTTCAAGCGCCGGGCGACGGCGTCCAGGCTGTGGCCGAAATCCTGCGGGAACGCCTTCTGGCTCAGACGCATGGTGCAGAAGCACTCGGGCAGGTCCACGTAGCCCCAGCAGAATTCCTTCTCGCAATCCAGGAAGCTCATGTCGAAGGCGGCGTTGTGCGCCACCAGGAACGAACCCTGGGCGAACTCGAGGAACTTCGGCAGCACCTGGTCGATGGTGGGCGCGGAGGCCACCAGCTCGTCGCTGATTTTGTTCACCTGTTTCGCTTCCCACGGGATCTGCCGCTCGGGGTTCACCAGCGACACGAACGTTTTCGTCTCGTCGATCTCGCCGTTTTCCACCCGCAGGCCGGCGATCTCGATGATCCGGTGCCCTTTGCGGGGCTCGAGGCCCGTGGTTTCGACGTCGAAGACGGTGAACGAAGGCAGCGAAGACATACCGGCGCAGGGTACGAGCCGTACCGCTCATTTTCAAGTGCGCGCACATCGACTTATGGTCTCCGCGGACTCGTCCGTTCGCTACACTGTCGCCGTGCCGAACATCCCCGTCGACGCCGTGCTCAAAACACTCCGGAAACTGTATCCGGATGCCGGCTGCACGCTGGATCACTCCACGCCGCTGGAGCTGCTGGTCGCCACCATCTTGTCGGCGCAATGCACGGACAAGCGCGTGAACATCGTCACCAAATCCCTGTTTGAGAAATATCGCAAGCCGGAGGACTATCTGGCCGTGCCGCAGGCTGAACTGGAGCAAGACATCCGGTCGTGCGGCACGTACCGCATGAAGGCCCTGGCCATCCGCGAAACCTGCCGCACCATCCTCGCGAAGTTCGGCGGCCGCGTGCCGAAGACCATGTCCGAGATGCTGCAATTGCGCGGGGTCGGACGCAAGACGGCGTCCGTCGTTCTCTCCACCGCCTACGGCATAGAGGAGGGGATCGCGGTGGACACCCATGTCACGCGCTTGAGCAAGCTCCTCGGCCTCACGCGGCACACCGCCCAGGCCAAGATCGAAAAGGACCTCATGCGCATCACCCCGCGCAAGGACTGGTCGGCGCTTTCCCACCTGCTCATCGCCCACGGCAGGGCCACCAACGCCGCGTATAACCCCGCCGCCGCGCTTGCGGCGTTCAGTCGCTACGTCACGCCGAAGAAATCTTCTCGCCGCAGGTGAATTCCGGGCGCGAACGTCCCCGCGCGCGGCTTGCGTATGCTAGGATGTACCCCGTGATGCGACGCTTTGCACTGGCGATTCTCGGCACCGCGGGCTTGCTGCTCGCGGCATGTTCGTCGTCTCCCTCCGCCCCGCCCGTTCAGCCGCCCGCCGGCAGCGGCGCGGTGACGGCATCGGGCTCGCTGTCGTCCAGCGGCGCCAAGCTGCGTCCGGCGGCCAGCGTGTTCTACCGCGATTTTGCACCCGAAGATCTTGGCAACGGCAAGCAGGCGCTGCTCTTCTTCTGGCAGCCGGGCGACGTGTTCTCGCAGCGCAGCGACCGCATCCTGACGCGATTGTACGGCTCCGGCGCCGCCACCATCTCCACGTACAAATTGGATGCCGGCACCGCGTCGGGCATGAAACTCCAGTTCACGGTCCTTCTTCCCGACACGTTCGTGCTCGTGAACGGCTCCGGCGCCAAAGTTTCCATGTTCCTCCATCCGAATCCCGACGAACTGACCAAGCTCGTCGTCCGCTAACCCCCACCCCCATGTTGTCCCTGTCCTTGCTTGCGGCCATGTTCGCGGCCGGCGTGTTCACCATCCTGCTGCCGTGCATCTTGCCGCTCATCCCCATCGTCTTGGGCGTGAGCATCGCCGGACGGAGCAAGTGGAGGCCGCTGCTCACCATCGCGGGCATGCTCATCAGCTTCGTCGGATTCACCTTCCTGTTGTTGGTGGTACTGAGCTCTTTCGTGGAGTTGGCCGACTACATCCGCATCGGCACGTACTACGTCCTGCTGCTGTTCGGCATGGGCTTCGTGACCGGCAAGAAGCCGGTGCAGCTGGCCGTGGCCGCCGTGGGAGGATTGTTCTTCATCAGCAAAGGATGGATGGCCGTCATCGCCGCCGCCGCGCTCGGCATGGTTGCCATGGAACTCGGGGGACGCGCGGCCACCCGCATCCAGCAGTTCGGTACGGACGTGCAATCCAAGGCCCGGGGCGAATTCGGCGCCGACGCGCCCGTCACCGCACTGATCATCGGTCTGACGCTCGGTTTGGTGTGGGTCCCGTGCGCCGGTCCGGCGTTGGGCTTCGCGCTCACGCTGGTGCGCGAGCAGCCCGGTCCGGTGGCCATGCTGTACCTGTTCACCTACGGCCTCGGCACGGCCATCCCGCTGCTCATCATCGGCTACGGCGGCCAGACCGCCGTGCACTCGGTGCGCGCGCTGGCCAAGTACAGCGGCCGCGTGAAGCAGGTTGCGGGCGCGCTGCTCATCATTTCGGCCGTGGCCTTCCATTTCCGCGGTTTCGAGAAGCTGCAGGTCTGGCTGCTGGACAACACGATGATCGGCGATATCGGCACCCAGCTCGAAGATCGCTTCTTCGGCAAGGCATTCGAACAGGCCCGTGATGGACAGTCCGAGGCTTCGTCTTCGTCATCCATGCCAGGAACCCCGAATACTTCCTCCTCTTCCCCCGCAACTTCGATGAATCTCCCGACGCTTCCGAAGCTCGTCCGTGCCCCGACCGACTTCCCCGGCCTGGGTCCCTGGCACAACGGTCCGGCGCTCACGCAGGCCGATCTGAAGGGCAAGGTCGTGCTCATCGATTTCTGGACCTACAGCTGCATCAACTGCATCCGCACGCTGCCCTACATCCGCGGCTACTGGGACAAGTACAAGGATACGGGCAAATTCGTGCTGCTGGGCGTGCACACGCCGGAGTTCGTGTTCGAGAAGAGCCAGACCAACGTCGCCGCCGCGATCAAGAACCACAACCTCACGCATCCGGTGGCGCAGGACAACGATTTCAAGACCTGGGATGCGTTCGCCAACCGCTATTGGCCGGCCAAGTACCTCATCGATGCCGACGGCTACATCCGCTACACCCACTTCGGCGAGGGCGACTACGAGGAGACCGACAAGGCCATCGCCAGCCTCCTTCTGGAGGCGGGCGTGGAGCTGCCGGAAGGCGTGGGCGAGACCGATGAGGTCCAAAAGCCGAATGCCGGCAAGCCGCGCTCTCCGGAAACGTATCTGGGCGACCGAAGCTGGCCCGCGCTGGGCAACAGCCAGGGTGAGCCGTCCCCGGAGCCGGTGACGTACAAGGCCCCCGAAGCCATGACGCTGAACAAGTACTATCTTTCGGGCACCTGGCGCGTGGTGGACCGTGAAAAGCAGGTTCTGGGCTCCGGCGAAGGTGAAATCCGCATGAAGTTCCTCGGTGGCGAGATCAACATGGTGCTGGGTCCGGGCCTCACCAAGAACCGCAAGCTGGCCGAAGTGTTCATCGACGGCCAGAGCGTGAAGACCTTCGACATCGGCATGTACGACTCGTACAACCTGTTCACCGGCGAGTACGGCGAACACGAGATGGTCCTGAAACTGCAAGGTGCCGGCACCGAGGCGTATGCCTTCACGTTCGGCGGATAGACGTTCGTCCACCCATCGTCATCACGACACGACGCGGCGGCCCCCTTCCGGTTTACCGGGAGGGAGTTCCGCCGTCGCAGCACGTTTCGCACAGCGTGCCGCAGCGGGCGCAAAACCGCTTGAGCTTGCGGTCCACGTACTTGTCGCAGCCACACAGCATGCATCCTTCCCCGGGCAGGGAGCAGCGGGTGTCCGTTCGTACTTCGGTGGCTGCCGGTTGTACCATCGGTGGAATTGTAAAACCGATTCGTCATTTTGAAAACGGCCCCCCGGCATGTCGGAGGGCCGCCGCACATGAATGAAGGATGTCTAGAAGTCGTATGCCTCCTCGCCGTGCAGGGCGCGGTCCAGGCCGTCTTGCTCTTCCTTCGGTTCCACGCTGATTTTCATGAACATCTTCAGGACCATGATGATCAGGTAGGTCATGACGAAGCCGTACGCCATGGCGATGAGCGTGCTGTAGATGTTGGCCATGAACAGGTCCGTGTTGCCCTCCAGCAGGCCGGAGAAGCCGCCGACCGCCTTCACCGCGAAGACGCCGGTCAGAATGGACCCCACGATGCCGCCGACGCCGTGGCAGCCCCATACGTCCAGTGCGTCGTCCCAGCCCATCTTGATGCGGAACTTCACCGCGGCGAAGCAGCACACGGCAGCCGCAGCACCGATGATCAGCGAGGCCTTGGGGTCCACGTAGCCGGCCGCCGGGGTGATGGCGACCAGACCGGCGACCGCGCCGGTGAGCGCGCCGACCATGCTGGGGCGCTTGTCGATCAGCCAGGAGAGCAGCAGCCACACGACCATGGAGACCGAGGCGGCGATGTCGGTGTTGGCGAACGCGAGCGCGGCCTGGCCGTTGGCGGCCAAGGCGCTGCCGGCGTTGAAGCCGTACCAGCCGAACCACAGCAGGCCCACGCCCAGCGCGACATGCGTGATGTTATGCGGCAGGTGCGCGGTGTTCTTGCGCTTGCCGAGGGCGAACACGGACGCCAGTGCGCCCATGCCCGCGCTGATGTGCACGACCGTGCCGCCGGCGAAGTCGATGGCGCCGAGCTTCATGATGAAACCGCCGCCCCACACCCAGTGGGCGAGCGGGGCGTACACGAGCACGCTCCACAGGACGAGGAAGACCAAGTAGCTCTTGAAGTTCATGCGCTCCGTGAACGCGCCGGTGATGAGCGCGGGCGTGATGATGGCGAACATCATCTGGAAGACGAAGAACGCCAGGAAGGGGACCGTGGTGCCGTAGACCGCGTGCGGCTCCATGCCGACGCCGCCCAGGAACGCGAAGTCCAAACCGCCGATGAAGCCGTTCACGTCGGTGCCGAACGCCAGCGAGAAGGTGAACACTGCCCACAGGACGGTCACGACGCCCATGGAAATGAAGCTCTGCATCATGATGGTCAGCACGTTGCGGCGCTTCACGAGTCCGCCGTAGAAGAAGGCGAGGCCGGGCGTCATGATGGCCACCAGCGCGGCGGAGACCAGCACGAATGCGGTGTTACCGGTATCGATCATGGGAAGAGAGGAAAAGGGGAAACAAAAAAGAAGCGGCTCCTTGGGAGCCGCTTCGGGTCTTAGACGTCGTAGTATTTGAAGAATTCACCGGCCGAGGGGCGCTTGCGCTCGTCGGCGACTTCGGCGCGCTTCACGGTGATGAAGTCGTCCAGGAAGCGCTTGTTGAACACGCCGCTGTCGGTGAGGAACTTGTAGTCCTTTTCCAGGGCGTCGAGGGCGCCGGACAGGTCGTGCGGGGCGTGCGGGATTTTGGCCAGCTTCTCCGGCGACATGTCGTAGAGGTTCTCGTCGGTCGGCGGACCCGGATCGATCTTGTTCTTGATGCCGTCCAGACCGGCCAGCAACATGGCGGCGAAGATGATGTACGGGTTGGCGGCCGGGTCCGGCGAGCGGAGCTCCAGACGCTTGGCCTTCGGGTTGTCCGAGTACATCGGGATGCGGATGGCTGCCGAGCGGTTGCGGGCGGAGTAGATGAAGTTCACCGGCGCTTCGAAGCCCGGAACCAGGCGCTTGTAGCTGTTGGTGGTCGGGTTGCACAGGGCGCACAGGGCCTGGGCGTGCTTCAGCAGGCCACCCATGTAGTACATGGCGGTCTTGCTCAGGCCGGCGTACTCGCCTCCGGCGAACAGCGGCTTGCCTGCCTTCCAGAGCGACTGGTGGGTGTGCATGCCCGAACCGTTGTCACCGAAGATGGGCTTCGGCATGAACGTGACGGACTTGCCGTAGCGGGCGGCGACGTTGCGGCAGATGTACTTGTAGCGCATGAGCTTGTCGGCCATGGGCAGCAGGCGGTCGAACTTCATGTCGATCTCGGCCTGGCCGCCGGTGGCGACCTCGTGGTGGAAGGTCTCGACTTCGATGCCGGCCTTCTCCATTTCCATCACCATCGCGGCGCGCAGGTCCTGACCCTTGTCGTGCGGGGCAGCCGGGAAGTAGCCCTCCTTGTGGCGGATGGTGTAACCCAGGTTCGGGCACTCCTCGGGGCCTTCGCCGCAGTTCCACGTGGCTTCCTCGCTGTCCACGTGGTAGTGGCTGTGGCCGGGGCCGACGTCGTAGCTGACGTGGTCGAAGATGAAGAATTCGGCCTCCGGACCGAAGAACGCGGTGTCGGCGACGCCGCTCTTCTTCAGGAATTCCATCGCCTTCTTGGCGATGGTGCGCGGGGAGCGCTCGTAGAGCTCCTTGCGGTGCGGCTCACGAACGTCACACATGATCGACAGCGTCGGTTCCTGCGTGAACGGATCGACATAAGCGGTGGCCGGATCCGGGATCAGCAACATGTCGGACTCGTGGATCTGCTGAAAACCGCGGATGGACGAGCCGTCGAAGCCGGCGCCGTCCTTCAGCACGTCCTCCAGCTGGTGGATGGGCTTGCTGGTGTGGTGCATGGTGCCCGGCACGTCGACGAACGTGAGGTCCAGCACCGTGCACTTGTGCTTCTTGGCAAGTGCAATGACATCTTTGTCGGTCATGGTGGGAAGGAGGAAGGAAGTAGGAAAGACTGGCACCTTGTACACGGTCGCTTTTCGTCTGCTCAACGCGTTTTCTGAGCACAAAATTTTTTCTGTTCATAATTTGAACAACACAACTGCATACCAGTTTTTCGGCTTGCATTCATCGTCTGCTGAGAATGACATTTTCGCGCCGCCGCGAATGGCGCCGACGAGTTGTTCAAGAACAGAACGCCTTGCTACACTGTGTGCCTGATGGCGAAAGATCTCCTCCACGTGCTCGAAGCAGTCGGCCTGGATGATAAGGAATCCCAGCTCTATCTCGCGGGATTGCAGCTCGGTGCGGCGCCGGCGTCGGATTACGCGAAGAAATCCAACATGAACCGCATCACCGCGTACAACACGCTCGAAGCCATGGTGCAGCGCGGTTTGCTGACCACGGTGAAGAAGGTACGTGCCAAGTGGTACTCGCCTGTGGCGCCCGAATATCTTTCGCTGGAGGCACGCAAGAGCGCCGAGGCGCTGGATCGTGCCCTGCCAGAGCTGCGCTCGCTGCAGGGCGCAAAGTACCGCAAGCCCCGCGTGCGGTTCTTCGAAGGCTGGGACGGCGTGCGCCGCGTGTACGAGGACACGCTCACCGCCAAGACCGACATCCTGAACTTCGCCGACTCGGCCGTGTTACGCCAGTTTTGGTCCGAATACGACGAGGAATACGTCGCTCAGCGCGTGAAGCGGGGGATCATGCTGCGCGGCATCGCGCCCGACGACGCGGCGGGCCGCAAGGTGCACGGCGAAGACAAGGACCGTCTGCGCGAAATCCGCCTGGTATCGCCGTCCATGTTCGCGTCCCGCAACGAAATCAACATCTACGACCATAAGGTGGCCATTTGCTCGTTCCCCAACGATGCGCGCTCCACCGACGATTTGTTCGGCGTCATCATCGAAAGCAAGGAGGTTGCCGAGACTCAGCGCCAGATTTTCGAGATGGCTTGGCGCTACGCCGGCATCGCTTCGGGAGAGAAGATTCCCAAATCCTCCATCTTCAAGCGAAAGCACATCGCCTGATTCTTTGACCTAACTACTAGAAAATGGTACAATACACATTGAAACAGATACTCAATCCCTTCTTGTTCATGCCGACAGACGGTTTGGCCGATCAGGCCTCCATCTCCCAGCCCCTTCAGGCGCCTGCTGCGCCCGTTTTGGCGGTCCAGGCCTCGCCCGCGTTCACGTTGGGCCCGGCCGGATTGCTCTTAGGCTGGCTGCCGGTGGTGCTCCTGGGCGCGGCGATCGGATTCGGCATGTCCACCGTCCTGGCGGAGAACGCCGCGTTGTCGCAGGTGCCGTCCGGTTCGCCGCAGGGCAACCCGGACAGCGGCATGGTGCGAAGCTTCGCATTCAGCGTCATGACCGAGGAGTCCCGTCCGTCGTGGCTGGCCGCTCCGAAGGAGGAGCCGAAGCATGGCGCCGCCGGAGAGGAAGAGCAGCAGGAGGAAGAGGCGGTCGTTCCGGCAGCCGAGACGCCGCAGCCGTTCGAGGACGCCGCACCCGCCGTTGTTCCGGCCCAGCCCGAGATCCGCGCCAATAACAAGGTGGGCGTGTATCTGACCGCCAACAGCGTGAACCGCGAGAAGTTCTTCCACGAGACCATCGACGAAGTCGTCGCTTCCGGCGGATCGGCCATCGTGTTCGACGTGAAGGGTTCGCGCGTGTATTTCCACAGCGCCGCCCCGACCGCCAACGAGATCGGCCTCGTGACGCCCGTGTACGACCTGCCCGCGGTGCTCGATTACGCCCATTCCAAGGGCCTGTACGTCATCGGACGCCTGGTCGCCATCAAGGACGACGGCATCACCGGCAAGCGCCCCGAAACCCGCGTTCGCGACCCGAACGGCGCCCGCGTTCTCAGTCAGACGTGGGTGGATCCGGCCAACGAACTGGCCGTCCGTTACAACGCCGAGGTCATTTGCGAGCTGGCCGAGGCCGGCATCGACGAGATCAACCTGGACTACATCCGTTTCTCCACCGCCGACTTCGGAGCGCTGAGCGTGTACACCGGCTCCGAGAAGGCGGACAAGGTGGAGGTGTTCATCAAGGCAGCCCGCGAGGCCATCGACCGCTGCGGCCCGGATACCCAGCTGGGACTGAGCACGTACGCCATCTTGGGTTGGGACTACGCGCGTAACCTGGAAACCCTCGGCCAGGACGTCGTCCGCTTCGCGCCGTACGTCGACATCGTATCGCCCATGGCCTACCCGGCCACGTTCACGTCCGCAGGCTACTACGTGCCTGGCAAGCACCCGCGCAGCCGCATGTACTGGCTCGTGTATCGAACCCTCACCGGTTACGCCGACCTGCTGGGCCCCGAGCACGCCCACAAAATCCGCCCGTGGATCCAGGGGTACGGCGTGACGAAGAAGGACATGCGCGACCAGATGGACGCCGTGTACGCCGCGGGTGCCTGCGGTTACCAGGTATGGAGCGCGGGCAACAACTACGTGCCCACGTATGCTTCCATGAAGGACCAGAGCACGCGCCCCGAACACTGCGGTGACGGCATGCATGCCGCAGCAACCGACGAACCCAAGCCCCTCGACTGGTAATCCTTTTCATCCCATGAAAAAGAAGCGCATCCATCCCGACAACGTCCGCATGGTCTTCGGCATCACCGTCACGGTGTTGCTGTTTCTGATGATCGCGGGCAGCAACCTGATGGTATAGTCGCGGTATGCGACAGTACTTGGATCTTCTTCGGCATGTCCTGGAGTCCGGCAAGGACAAAGGCGATCGCACGGGCACGGGCACCAAGAGCGTGTTCGGCTACCAGATGCGTTTCGATTTGCGAGAGAAGTTCCCGCTCCTGACGACCAAGAAGCTGCATACCAAGTCCATCATCCACGAACTGCTGTGGTTTCTCAGCGGCGACACGAACGTGAAATACCTTCAAGATCACGGCGTGACCATCTGGAACGAGTGGGCCACCGCAGAGCAGTGCGCTCGCTTCGGCCGGAAGGAAGGGGATCTTGGTCCCGTCTACGGTCACCAATGGCGCAATTTCGGCGCCACGCGGAACGCCGACGGCACGTACCAAAAAGACGGCGTGGACCAGATCACGAACTTGGTCGAAGGCATCCGCAAGAACCCCAACGGCCGCCGGCACATCGTGTCGGGCTGGAACCCGGCCGAAGCCGACTTGGTTGCGCTGCCGCCGTGCCACACGCTGTTCCAGTTCTACGTTTCGGGCGGCGAGCTCAGTTGCCAGCTGTACCAGCGCAGCGCCGACATCTTCCTGGGCGTTCCGTTCAACATCGCGTCGTACGCCATGCTCACCCACATGATCGCTCAGGCGTGCGGCCTGAAGCCTGGCGACTTCGTGCACACGCTCGGCGACGCGCACCTGTACTCCAACCACCTGGAGCAGGCCAAGCTGCAGCTGTCGCGCGAGCCGCGTCCGTTGCCCACGTTCACGCTCGCGCCGCGCCCCACGATTTTCGACCACAAGTTTGAGGACTTCGTCTTCACGGGGTACGATCCCCATCCGGGCATCAAAGCCCCCATCGCCGTCTAGTCCATGAAACACAGCCTCCGGAAGTTATTGGCTTTCCCCGCTTTTCGCGTCGCCGTCGGCGCGGGCTGCATGGTCTTGGGCTTGGCCGGGCTGATTCTGCCCATCCTTCCGGGCTGGCCGTTCATCTTTTACGGCCTGGAGCTTTTGGGTCTGGGTTTCCTGATCCCGGTGGTGCTGCGTGACTTCGTGCGGAACATGGAGCGCAAGGCGGGTTTCCGCCGGCGGAATTAGCGCTAAGCTGTCGCCATGATCGTCTCTCTCATCGTCGCTGCATCCGAAAACGGCGTGATCGGCAGGAACAACGCCCTGCCGTGGAGTTTGCCGAATGACCTGAAATACTTCCGCAAGGTCACCGAGGGGCATCCGGTCATCATGGGCCGCAAGACGTTCGAATCCATCGGCAAGCCGCTGCCCAATCGCGTGAACATCGTGCTCACGTCCAAGTATCTGGATGTGAAGAGCTGCAAGGTCGCCTCATCCATGTCGCAGGCGCTGACCATGGCGCTGGAATCCAAGCCGCAGGAAGTCTTCATCATCGGCGGCAGGGAAGTCTTCGGCAAGGCGCTGGAGCAGTCGCATGCCGACCGCATCTACCTCACGCGCGTGCATGCGCAGGTGGACGGCGACGTCACGTTGCCGGACATCGATTGGAGCAAATGGAAGGAAATCTCGGCCGAGCGGCACGAAGCCGACGAGAAACACGCGTATCCGTACACGTTCTTCGTCTACGAACGGGCTTAAGCCGGAATCTGCTGCGTCGTGCAGTGGAACGAGCCGAAACCCCACGTGAGGATGCGGCTGTCGACGGGCACGATGCGGCGGGTGGGGAAGCACTTCTGCAGCGTTGCGATGGCCTTTTCGTCGTTGGGGTCCTGCCAGACGGGCAGCAGCACGCACTCGTTGCCGATATAGAAGTTGGCGTAGCTGGCCGGGATACGGAAGCCCTCGCCCGGGGTGTGCACGGCCTTGGTCGGCGCGTGCTCGTTCACGTACACCGGCTTCGGCTGCAGGATCTCGATCACCTCCAGCGCGTTGCCGTCCTGGTCCTTCATGGTTTTCAGGCGCTCCAGGTTTTCCTTGAGCGGCGCGTAGTCCGGGTCGTCGGGCTGGTCGCTGACGATGGTCACCACGGTCTTGGGGCCCACGAAGCGCGTCAGGTCGTCCACGTGGCCGCTGGTGTCGTCGCCGGCGATGCCCCGGCCCAGCCACAGCACGTTGGTCAGCCCCAGCTCGGCTTTCAGCACGGCTTCGATTTGTTCCTTGTTCTTCTCCGGGTTGCGGTCGGGGTTCAGCAGGCAGTCCTCGGTGGTCAGCAGCGTGCCCAGGCCGTTCACGTCGATGGAGCCGCCTTCCAGCACCATCGGCACCTTCTTGCTTTTCACGCCGAGCTTTTGGGCAAGCAGGGTGGGGATCTCGTCGTCCAGGTCATGCTTCCATTGGTTTCCCCAGGCGTTGTAGATCCAATCCAGGAAGAGGCTTTCGCCTTTGGCATCCTTCACCACGATGGGTCCGTGGTCGCGCGCCCAGGCGAAGTTGCTGGGAATGCGGTGCAGGAAGACGCGCTCGTTCATGGCGCCGGCTTTCTTGAGCTCGGCTTTGACGGAATCTTCGGTCGTTTGGTCGTGCGTGACGATATGCACCTCCTCTCCCACGCTCAGCTCTTTCGTCATGCGCGCCCACACTGCGGGAATGTGCTCGAACAGGCCCGGCCAATGCTGGTCGTCGTGCGGCCACGTCAGGAGTGTGCCGCGATGGGGTTCCCATTCGGCGGGCATGCGGAACGCCGGCGCTTTGGCCTTGGCCGGCGTCATTTCGTCAGGTCGCCGTACATGTTCGGGCGGCGGTTCTCCAGGAAGCGCCAGGCCTTTTGCAGCGGCTTCACGCGGGCCAGGTCGCAGACGGCCATCACGATCTCTTCCTTGTTTCCACCCTTGGCCAACAGCTTGCTCGACGGGTCGGCGATGAACGAGCCACCCCAGAAGGTGATCGCGCCTTCCTTACCCACGCGGTTCACGCCGCACACGTACATGCAGTTGGCGGCGGCGTGGCCGAGCTGCGCGTTCGTCCACATGCCCTGCCAGTCGCCGGTGATGTTGTCTTCCACGTCCTCATCGATGACGCCGATGGCGGTGGGGTAGAAGACGATCTCGGCGCCCTTCAGCGCGGCCATGCGGGCGGCCTCCGGGTACCACTGGTCGTAGCAGATGAGCACGGACACCTTGCCGTACGGCGTGTCGAACACGCGCACGCCCGTATCGCCGGGCTCGAAGTAGTGCTGTTCGTGGTACAGGATGTCTTCCGGGATGTGCGTCTTGCGGTAGTCGCCGAGGCGCTTGCCGTCCGGACCGAAGACCGAGGCGGTGTTGTAGTACTTGCCCTCCTTGGACTTTTCGAACACGGAACCTCCCACCAGCACGATCTTGTGTTGTCGGGCGGCGTCGGCAAGTTGGTCCGTCGCGGGGCCCGGAACGGGCTGCGCGGTCGCGAATGCTGCCTTGTCGTCGGGCCTCTGGCAGAAGTAGGGCCCCAGGAACAGCTCGGGCAGCACCACGATCTGCGCGCCCTTTTTGGCCGCCGTGGCGACCATTTCGAGGGCTTTCTTCATGTTCGCTGCTTCGTCCTTGCCCATGGACATTTGGACGAGCGCGACGGTGACTTCACGTTTTTCCATGCGGCAAAGTGTGCGTCTTTCGCGGCGAAGATGCAATCATGTCTTTCTGATTTCCCGAGAAATACCAGTCATTCTTCCTGGATTCCTGCGTCGGAGCGTGTAGGATTTTCTTCGTTGCTTTTTTCTCCCCCTCTATGAAGAAGTTCAACAAGTTGTCGCCCGCCCTCAAGAAGTTCATCGTTCCCGAATCGTCGGCCAAGGAACGCAAGGGCACCATCTCCGAGTTCACCAAGAAGAGCCGCACACCGGTTTCCGATTACGCCGCGCAGACGCTCATGCACTGCAACGGCGGTTCCACCATGCAGGCCGCGCTGTGGCTGAAGGATCACCTGGCCAACGGCGGCAAGCTGGTCGTCACCATCGCCGGAGCGCTCAGCTCCTTTCAGGTGGGCGTGATGCTCGCCGAGCTCATCCGCCAGGGCAAGGTGCACCTGGTGTCGGCCACCGCCGCCAACCACGAGGAAAGCTACTACCGCTACGTCGCCCACTCGCACTACGCCTACATCCCGCGCTACACCGAGCTGACCCCCGAGCAGGAGGCCGAGCTGCGCGACGCGGGCCTGCGCCGCATCACCGACACGTTCCTGCCGGAGGACGAAAGCGTGCGCATCATGGAGCCGCACCTGCTGAAGATGTGGAAGGACGCCGAGAAGAAAGGGGAGAGTTACTTCCCGCACGAGTACTTCCGCCGCCTGTTCAAGCTCGGCCTCATCAAGCCGGACCCCAAGGCCAACCCGGCCGACTGCTGGACGTACGCCGCGTTCAAGAAAAACATCCCCATCGTCATTCCGGGCTTCGAGGACTCGACCATGGGCAACATCTTCGCCAGCTACACGTACGGCGGAAAGTGGAAGCAGAAGGGCGACACCGTGCTCAGCCCGCGCATCATGAAGGGCGGACTGGAGTACTTCACCTTCCTCTACGACTGGTACATGGAGGAATCCAAGAAGCACCCCATCGCGTTCCTGCAGCTGGGAGGAGGCATCGCCGCCGACTTCCCGATCTGCGTCGTGCCGTCCATCAAGCACGACCTGCGCCATCACAACGTCCGTGACTGGGCGGGCTTCATCGAGATCGGCTCGTCTCCCATGTCGTACGGCTCGTACTCCGGCGCCGGCGGCAAGGAGAAGATCACGTGGGACAAGCTCTCCACCAAGAGCTACTACCAGATCATCCAGAGCGACGTGACCGTGGCGTTCCCGTGGATCGCGGCCGTTCTTCTGGGCCTGTAGTCCAACCGCCGAACAACTTCGTCTTCAAGAAGCATCCGCACGGCATCGTGTCCCGCGGATGTTTTTTGTCGATGGAAAAAACATGTCGATGACATCACGCGACAACATTGCCAGACATTTCTATTTACACGCGGTCACGCGTGATTATAATCGCGTCCTGTACTTCCAATTTTCCTGAAATGACCAAGCGCCCTTCGGGCTCACGAGTCAGCAAGAAGATCCCGTTACATCCCAAGAAGTTTCCGATCTCCCACCGCTACATGCGGCCGCGGTGGAAGAATTTTTTATCGCAGGATAACCGCGGCATGATGATGATCGACGGCGTCCCCGTCGACCGTCTGGCCGAGAAATACGGCACGCCCACCTACATCATGGTCGAGAGCGAGATCCGTTCGCGCCTGCGCCGCTTCAAGAAGACCTTCGGCAGCGACATCGGCCTGCAGTACGCCGTGAAGTGCAACAGCAACCTGGAGATCCTCCGCATCGCGCGCGAGGAAGGCTTCGACCTGGACTGCTCCAGCATCGGCGAGGTCATCCTGGGCCTGCTTGCCGACTTCAAGCCCAAGCAGCTCACCTTCACGAACCTGTTCAAGAGCGAGCAGGACCTGCACTTCGCCGCCAAGATCGGCGTGCAGTCCATCACGGCCGACTCCATCGAGGAGATCCACCACATCGCCGCCACCGCCAAGAAGCTCCGCAAGCACATCGACACCGTCATCCGCGTGAATCCCATGCTCACCGTGGGCAGCTACACCACGCGCAACAATAAGTACGGCATTCCCATCGGTTACATCGAGCGCGCCATCGAACTGGCGGTGAAGAGCCCGTACGTGGACTTCCAGGGCTTCCATTTCCACGGCGGCTACGTCCACCACCCCGGCGTGTACAAGGCCGCGGCCCGCACGTTCGCCAAGCTCATCAAGCGCTGCCAGGACAAGGGTATCCGCGTGAAGACCCTGTCGCTCGGCGGAGGCTTCCCGGCCGCCATCGGCGACGAGCAGGCCTTCCCGATCGAGCAGATGAAGGATTTCCCGTCGTACGTGCAGAACTTGTTCCACCGTGCCGGCATCCAGCAGCCGGTCCGCGTGATCTTCGAGCCGGGCAAGAGCATCGTCATGAATGCCGGCATCGGTTTGATGAAGGTCATCGCCCGCAAGCGTCTCGGCATGGACAAGCGGATGGTCATCGTCGACGGCTCCACCTACAACTTCGTCCCCGACGCGCTGGTGCAGACCACGCTGAAGTACGACCTGCTGCCGGCATCCAAGCTGGACTCGCCGCGCGTGCAGAACGTCACCATCGGCGGCAACACCTGCGACTGCTGGGACCTGATGATTCACGGCCTGCAGACGCCAAAACTGCGCGCCGGCGACCTGGTGGCCATCATGGACGTGGGCGCGTACGCCCAGGTCATGGCCAGCAACTTCAACACCATCAAGCGCGCGTCCATGGTCATGCTGCACCCGGACGGCACCACCAAGCTCATCCGCCGCCGCGACCGCTACTCCGAGATGTTCGCGCCGGAGCTGGACGTGCTGAAGATGGCCGCCCCCGACGAGCTGGAGAAGTATCACAACCTTTACCGCGTCAACATCGACAAGATCTGGAAGGGCAAGCAGAAGAAGGGCGCCAACGGCAACGGCAAGAAGCCCGGTCCCAAGGCCACGGCCACGGCGGATGCCAAGGCGTCGGCGCTGGGAAACTAATCGACGACTCTGTCGGAAAGCAGGGGGTGGACACCCCTGCTTTTTGTGGTTTTTTACGCTGAATTCGACGTGCAAAAACGGCCTGTTGCCCCACATTGGCATTCGGTCAAAAGTGGCTCCCATGGCCGATAAACAAGCGATACAGCGATTTCGTTTAGCCCTTCAGTATCCGGCGAAACCCCATCGGCAGACACTATGGACGGATTTCCCACCACAAGCCCCATGGCACAACGAGAAACCTTCACAGCACCGGCAGTCATCGATCGGGAGGAGCTCACGAAACTGGAGCAGGAAGCACGTCAGCGCGCCTTGGAACAGGCGGAACAAGCGGGCGCCCGGGTGAAGCAGATCGGAGACATCGAGAAAGAGCAGGTCCAAGAGCTCCTGGCGGAACGCGCGGAAACGGTGAAGGATGCTCCGCCGACGGAAACGGCAGAACTGCAGCCGAATACGGTCACCGAGAACAAGCCCGAAACGAAGAATGCCCCGACGATGACTGCCGAGCAGGCGGAGCAGGAGTTGGTTGCCCGTGCCAAGAAGGCGGATGCCGCCCGCGTGGACGCCATCGGCGACACGCCGGACGCCAAGGTGGTGAAGCCCGACGGTGACATGCTGGCCGTGCAGTTCGACGGCAATCGCGAGGTCGGCATCACGACCCGCGGCCTGACCGAGGACGCCGTGGAGACCGGCCTGACCGAGCGCGCCAGCACGCATGAAGCCGAGCACACCCTGCAGGAGACCGGCGACCAGGCCGCGGAGCTGCCGAAGACCGGCAACCCGGCCATCGACGGCTACCGCCAGGGTTTCCGCCGCCTGACGTTCCGCGAGAATGGCGCCATCAAGGCCGAAGGCGGCCTGAACGGCCACACGGCCGAGTACGCGGGTTTCGTGAAGTATGCCGACGCCGTGAAGGGGGAGCTGAACGCCGCGGGCGAGAACGGCGACGCCCTCGTCCATGAGGCCGGACGCACGGTGGAGGGCTTCCGCAAGATCCATGCCGCGCTGGCACGCGAAGCTATCGCCAAGGAAATGAAGAAGGGCAACATGACGGCGGCCCGCGAGGCTGCCGAAACGGCCGACCAATTCACTCTGGCGGCCTGACGAAGACAGCAAGGGAAGCGGGGGCCGGGGGCGGCTCCCGTTTCCGAGCGCCTAGGCGGACGGCTGGCGTCCGATGAGATCCAGGAACTCCTGGCGCGTGCGCGCGTCGCTCTTGAAGTTGCCTTTCACATGGCTGGTGACCGCCACGCTGTGCTGCTTGGAGACGCCGCGCATCATCATGCAGAAGTGGCTGGCTTCGATGACCACGCCGATGCCCACCGGCTGGAGAACTTCGTGCAGCGCATCGCAGATCTGCTGACCCAGGCGTTCCTGGACCTGCAGGCGGCGTGCGAACATGTCCACGATGCGGGCGATCTTGCTGAGTCCGATGATCTTCTTGCCCGGGATGTAGCCCACGTGCACCTTGCCGACGAACGGCAGCAGGTGGTGCTCGCATAGCGAATAGCACTCGATGTCCTTCACGATGACCATGCCGTCGGTGTCGGCCTCGAACAAGGCGCCGTTCACGATCTTCTCGAGATCCTGGCCGTATCCCGACGTCAGGAACTTCCACGCCTCGGCGCAGCGCTTTGGCGTCTTTTGCAGGCCCTCGCGCTTGGGGTCCTCGCCGATGTCCTGCAGCAGTTGGGTGAAGATGCTCTCCATGGGACGCGAAGTATACAGCAGCGCGTCCTACAGCGTGAGCCCGATCCGCTCGCACTTCTGGTCCTTGGTGTCCCTCAGCATCTCCATCCATTCTTTCTTGAACCGCGGATGGCGGAGCTCGGACCGGATGAGCTCGCACAGCGGCTGCAGCACGAACCGGCGGCGGTGCATGCGCGGGTGGGGGAGGATCAGTCCCGAACTGTTCATCACCAGGTCGCCGTACAGCAGCAGGTCCAGGTCGATGGTGCGCGGGCCGGACTTGAACGCGACGTCCTTGCCGAGCGATTCCTCGATTTGCTTGAGCTTGCCGTGGATGCTGACATGGTCGCGGTCGGCTTCGATCTCGGCCACGGCGTTCAGGAAATCCGCCTGGTCCTCGTGGTCCACCGCCTTGGAACGGTAGACGTGCGAAAAGCGGGTGTCCGGCCATTCCTCGCGCAGCAGGTCGGCCGCCGCCACCAAATTGGCTTCGGGCAGGATGTTCGAGCCGAGCGCGACGTAGGCTTTCATGATGTGCGGAAGACGGTGACGTGCACGGCCTTCACGCCGGGCAGCACGAATTTCTGTGCGGATACTTTCACGCCTCCCGCCGGCTTGAAGGCTTTCAGGATCATGGCCGCGGCATCCTCGACGAAGCGTTCCATCGTCTTGCGCGGCGCTCCGCCCGCCAGGTCGCGCAGGGCGACCGTCACGGCGTCGTAATCGATGCCCTTGCCCACGTCGTCGGCCTTGGCCGCCGGAGCAAGGTCCGAAAACAGCTCCACGGACACCAGCAGGCGCTGCTCGACCGCACGCTCTTCTTCGGGCACGCCGATGCGCGTCCAGATCTCGATGTCTTCGAGAGTGATGGAGTCCATCGGGGAAGGGGAATGTTTACTGCTGCTGGCCGTGATTGTGCGGCGGCACCTTCACGCCGATCATCTCGGGGCGCTGCATGAGCGGGGACTTGGCGAACTTCTCCACGATCCAGCGGGTGACGATGAGCGCGGTGAACAGCGAGATCAAGATGCCCATGACCAGCGTGACGGAGAATCCACGAATGATGCTGGTGCCGATGGTGAACAGGATGGCGGCGGTGATGAGCGTGGAAGCGTTGCCGTCGCGGATGCTGGGCCAAGCGCGCTTGAAGCCCACGTCCATGGCGGTCTTGAAGGTCTTGCCCTTCCGCATTTCTTCCTTGATGCGCTCGAACACGAGCACGTTGGCGTCCACGGCCATGCCGATGCTCAGGATGATGCCGGCAATACCGGCCAGCGAGAGCACCACGTAGGCGTTGCTCACCAGCATGAGCGGCAGCTTGAGCGAGGCGACGAACAGCACCACGCAGAACGCGAGCGCCAGGACGGCGGCCACGCCGAGCATGCGGTAGATGATGATCATGACGATGGCCAGCAGGATCAGGCCGACGATGCCGGCGTTGATGGACTGGGCCAGGGCGTCCGCGCCCAGGGTGGCTTCCACGGTGGACTGGCCGGACAGGTACACGGGAGCCGGGATGGCGCCGGTGTTTAAGTCACGGGCGAGGCGCTGGGCGTTCTCGAACGTGCCGACGCCGTTGATGACGGCCGACTGGCCGATGATCTCGCCCTGGACGGTCGGGGCGGACACCAGCTCGCCGCCGACGAAGATGGCGATCTGTTTGTTGACGTTGCGCTTGGTGAGGGCCTGGAACAGTCGGCCTCCCTCTTCATCGAACTGGATCTGCACCTCGGGCAGGCCCAGGTTGTCGGTGGTGACGGCCGCGGACAGGAAGTGCTTGCCGTCGAGCTCGGTGTCCTGCCAGCCGGTGGGCTCCAGGGACATGAACAGGCCGCGGATGGCGATCTGGTCTTCCGTGCGCTTCACTTCGCCGGCCTGCACCTTCTGCACGGCGGCGGCGGCGCGGGCCACGGCGTCGGCGGACTTGATGGTCAGCAGGTCGTACGAAACGGTGGTGGCCGGGGTCGCGGCCGCCTTGTCGGCGCGGATGATGTGGTAGCCGAACGCGGTCTCGACCACGTCGGAGATCTGGCCCTGCGTGAGGCCGAAGGCGACGGAGTCGAACTCCGGCACCATCATGCCCTTCGTGATCACACCCAGGCTGCCGGACTGGCCCTTGGAAGGACCGTCGGACTCGTTCTTGGCGATGTCGTTGAAGTTGGCGGCGGTCACGCGGCCCTTGATCTCACGGATCTTGGCGAGGGCCTCTTCCTTCGTGCGGGTGACGGTGGCGTCGGCGCGGGAAGCACCCTTGTACTGGACGAGGATGTGGCTGGCGGTCATTTCGGACGTGCCTTCCACGCGGCTGGACAGGTACACGGCGGCGGCCTGGCCGTTATCGACGTTCACGGACTGCAGTGCGCCGATCTCCATGGTGGAAAGAGGGGTCTGCAGCCAGCCGGGCAACGTGGCCAGCTGGACATTCAGCTTGTGCTCGACGGTCGTGTCGGCGGGCGTGGCCTTCTGCAGCTCGTCGAACGCCTCGGGCGGGTTCTGCAGCACGCGCTCGCCCGGCGTGCGGCCGGACAGCAGCTGGGCGATGTAGATGCCTTTGATTTCCCTGAGCTGGGCGCCGTTCTCGGTGTTCACGGTGGTCTGGATGGAGCTTTCGACGCGGACCGGCGGATCGGTGACCTTGCGGTTGGCCAGGGATTCCAGTCCCTTCGGCAGTGCGCCGACGAACACGGTCTGGTTCTCGAAGTACGACACGCCCAGCGTGCTGCTCATGTCCTGGCCGACGTTGCGCAGGTTGCCGGTTCCCGTGGTCACCTGGCGGTAGATGTTGTCGGCGGTGGCGCGGATGCCGGCGGCGTACTGCGCGGCGTCGCCGCTGAACTCTTCCTTGAATTCCAGCTGGATCGTCTTGCCCACGGTCTCGATGCAGCGCTGGATGTCCACGACGCCCGGGCACTCCACGAGAAGGTGCTTTTCGTTGCCGAAGTACGACGGCGTGATGGTCGCTTCGCTGACGCCGAGCGAGTTGATGCGGCGCTCCAGCACGGTGCGGATGGCCTCCACCAGGGTCTGGTGCTGCAACTCGATGCTCTGCAGCTCGAAGCGCTTGGCGGCCAGCTTGCTCGGCTCTCCGCCGGCGGCGCTGAGGTCGGCGATCTCCTTGTTCAGGTTTGCCTTGCGGGCGTTGATTTCATCTTCCGAGATGCGGAAGTCCAGCTGGGTGCCTCCGGCCAGGTCCAGGCCAAGATGCAGCTCCGGCTTGAGAAAATCGGGTGCCCACGGCTTCCAGGAAGTGGGGATGGCGATGATCAGCGCGATGACGCCGACGACGATCGTGGCGGCGGTCCAAATGGGGAAGCGTTTCTGTGCGGGCATTGCTCGGGAGAAAAAAGAAGGGAGGCTATAGTAGTTATTCGACGGGCTTGAACGCAACATGGAGTCCCACGTTCACGTCGTCGGCGAAAATCTGGGCCACGGCGGCCGACGGAATGCCGCTGATGACGATGTGTTCACTGAGGGCGGAATCCTCGACTTTCAGCTTGGAGACGAGCAAGCCACGCACGAAGATGCCGACGGTGCGGCCCTTGTACTTGGAGAAGGCGTCGCCCAAGAGCTTGCGGCCTTCCTCGGTGAACAGCAGTTCCACGGCCACCTCGCCGCTGTCCTCGGCCGACACCACCTGGGCGCCGATGAGGTGCTCGTTGTTCACGCCCAGCTTCTCCCAGTTTTCCTCGGCGTTCTGATCCGCGAATGTCGTTTCCTTCAGCTCCAGGCGCATGTCGAAGGCGAATTGCTCCGCCAGGATGTCCCTGATGCGCGTGGTGAGCATGGCGTCGGGCACGTCGATGGTCATGGCGCCGCCGCTGTCGCCCTTGGGCACGGAGATGACGTTGGGGTTCTGGACGCCGAGCGCCGACAGGCGGCGCTTCACGACGCGCTCGCTGGCGTTCACCAGGTTCAACACCTGGGACGGCGTGCCGTCGTCGATGGTCAGGTCGTACTTCAGCTGCGTCACGCCGCCGCAGGCGGAGATGAGCGCGCAGCCCAAGAGGATGCCGATGGGGAGGATGATGCGAGACATGCCCGCGCAGTGTACAGGAGGGTGGGTACCCGGCAAAGCACCCTGAAACCCTTCTTCATCACGTGTTAATCCCTTGTCAGAACCGTTCCGGCGCGCAGCATTTTCTCGGTCAGGTCGACCCCCTTCAACACGCAGCCTTCGTCGATGATGCAGCGCGTCAGGACGCAGTCCTCGATGTCCACGTCCCCGAACACGATGCAGTCTGTCAGCGTGGAGCCCCGGATGCTGGTCTTGGCCCCCACGGCCACGCCGCCGAGCAGTTTGCTGGACTCGTCCACGGTCGCCCGCTCGTCGATGAGGTGTTTGTCGGCCACCAGCTCCTGGTGGATGGCCATATAGGAGCCGAACGAGCCGATGTCTTTCCAGCGCTCGGCGAACACGTAGCAGTCCACCGGGATGCCCCGGCTGAGCAATTCCTCGAAGATGCCACCGACGTTGTCGGGCTTCTTCCGGGCGTATTCGCCCACAATCGGCAGCACGGCCTTGGGCAGCACCCACCAGCCGGCAGAGACGCAGCTGGACTTGGGGTGTTGCGGCTTTTCCTCGAAGCCGGTCACGCGCCGCAGCAGGGTGCCGGGCTCCAGGTCCGGGTTGAATACCACCGTTCCGAACGCCTTGGCGCGGCTTCTGTCGCCCAGGTCATGGGCGGCGAGCAGCGGGTTGCCGCGGAACATGCTTACGAACGCCGCCAGGTCGCATTCGCAGTAGTTGTCTCCGGCCAGCAGGAGCACGTCGTCATCCACCTTCTCCTCCTCTATCCATTTGGCCAGCGCGCCGAGCGCGCCCAGCTTGTGGTCGTCGTGGCCGGTGTCCTCCACCGCGATCTCGATGTTTTTCGTTTTCTGCCCCTTGGCCCACCGGCGCATGTCGTCCTCGAACGCGGCGTTGGTGCTGACGGTCACGCGCAAATCGTCCGGCACCGCGTCCACGACGTGGCTGAGGATGGGCTTTCCGGCCAGCGGCAGCAGCGGCTTGGCACGCTTCTCGGTGAGCGGCCACAGGCGTGTTGCGAATCCGCCGGCGAGGACGAAGCACTGCATGAAATTAATTCAAGAACGAACTAGGACATCAAATACAGAATGAAATATCGAATTGCCGCGATAACAAAAGCCCAATGAGGCAGATTATGAAATATCGAAAGAAACAGTATTTCTTTCGAGTCAGTAGCTTTCACTAATTCCCGATGTTCGGGCTTCTCAAGGGTCTTTATAAAGTTTTTACTGTTGTCGAATAGCATCGCTACATGCAGGCACCCAATGGCCGCGAAGAAATAAAATTGAGCGTCAGTCATATTATTGAAAGGCGAACGAGTATTTTCAGTGTCTCACCATGGTGACGGGTTGTCCCTCGATGTATTCCACTTCCTCGTTCACACCCACGATGCCGAGCACCGACGGCAGCAGCATGTAGGTGATGCCGCGCTGGCGGCACAGGCTCAAGAGGTTGATGGTGTGTTCCAGGTCGGCGCACTGCAGCAGATGCGTGATCTTCTTCTCCTTCACCACGTCTTCGAGCTTGTTCAGCTTGCCGCGCACGGGCACGCCGGCCACGTCGGCCATGGACGTCCCTTGGCTGTCGAGCACGGCCACCGGCTTGAACGGCGACTGGCGGTCTTCCAGCAACCGGATCACGCGTTCGGCGTCGCGGTTGGCGCCGATGACCAGCAGCGGATACGCGGGCGGGTTCTTGCGCAGCAGGCGGCGCTGCCATTGGTCGAAGGCGGCGTGCCATACCACGGTGAACAGCAGGTGCGCGGCGCCGGCGTACACCAGCAGCTTGCGGCTGAAGAAGGTGTTGTAGACGAAGTAGTAGGCGAGCGTGAACAGCGCCAGCGCGAACACGCACGAGAACAGGATATGGCACAGGTTGCGCGCACCGGTCTGCACGCGGGCCAGGCGGAAGATACCCAGGAACAGCATCACGCCCAGCCACAGCGGGGCCACCAGCAGGACGACGTGCAGGTATTTGTCGATGGGGAAGTCGGTGGACAAGATGAGCCCCACGCGCAGGAAGTACGCCGCCACGTAGGCGCCGAGCATCAGCACCACGTCGGTCACGAGCCACACGATCAACAGAGCCATCCGGCGCATGCCGGCAGCATACAGCACCGCGCCCGCGGCGTCCTCTTTAGTTCAGCCAAGTGTACGGCAGCTTGGTCACGTCCCACGGCTCCTTCTTGCCGCGCGTGAATTTGCCGGAGGCCAGCGTCTTGGGGATGGCGGGGGAGAGGTTCTTCTCGAACCAGGCGTACTTGGCGGCGATGGCTTTGTTGCCCTTGGCCAGGCGGGCGAACTCCTTCTTCTGCAAGACGTAGAACGCGTAGCTTTCGGCGAAGTCCTCGAACGGGTCGCTCATGGCGTAGCCCGACACGAAGTCGGCCTTGGAGGTCTTGGGCTTGCGCTCGGTCGCCGAGTTCCAGGAGATGCGGTAGTAGGCGACGCTGGGATCATTGGCGTAGATGGGCTCGTTGCCGTCGAAGAACTCGGTCATGCCGGCGCTGGGGGTGCCGCGGAATCCGCCCAAGTCCGTCACGTGGCCGCACTCATGGATAAGCAGGGCGCGGAACTCCACGTCCGGCACCTGACCGGTGATGATGATGGTGTCGGCGCCGCCGAGGCCGCGGTTGCGGGGGTTGAGTTCGTAGTTCACGTAGAAGGTGCGCAGGTTGTCCCGGCACTGCGCGGGGAGCGAGCGCAGAGTGTTGTCGGCCAGCAGGCGGTGCTCCTCGTCGATATCGGGCTGATCGACCACCGGCAGCAATCCGGAGGCGGAAGAGTGGCGCTTTGGCGCGACTTTCTTGCCCGTCTGGTCCGCGGCCTCGTGCAAACCGGCCTGCTGAGTACTTGCGGAGGCCTGGAAGCCTGGTACGATACGCGCGGTTACCGTCGAGAAAGACGGTACTACCAGCAGCACCAGGGCTGCGTAAGCGAGGATCGCAAGCTTGCGGTTAACGGGCATTTGGAAACGCATGGAGGAAGCAAAAAACCTGAAAGTAGCACTTTATACTATATTGTCCTGTAAATGTCAACTGTCACCGGATCCTCCGGTATCCACCCTGGACAGCAGCATGTCCTGACCATCGAGAAGTTTGCCCACGGCGGCGCGGGTTTTGCCACGCTCAACGGCATGCCCGTGTTCGTGTCCGGCGCCATCCCTGGCCAGAAGGTCAACGTGGTCATCACCAAGTGCAAAGACACCTTCGCCGAAGCCAAGGTGGAGAAAGTGCTGCTGCGGTCCAAGGACGAGATCATGGCCAAGTGCCCGCATTTCGGCACCTGTGGCGGCTGCGTGTGGCAGAACCTGGCCTACAACAAGCAGCTGCAATATAAGGAAGACATCGTTCGCGAGACGCTGGAGCATCTCACGCCGGCCGACGCCGCCGTCCGCAAGCAACTGCCGGGCCGCGTGCTGAAGATCGTTCCCAGCCCGCAGGTCTTCAACTATCGCAACAAGCTCGAACTCACGTTCGGGTACGCCAACATGCGCGTGGAAGAGCGCCCGCCCAAGACTCCGGGCGGCAAACCCCAGCGCATCCATTTTGACGAGAACCCGGGCATCGGATTCCACATGGCCAAGGAGTGGTCCACCATCCTGCCGATCACCGAGTGCCACCTGTACGACGAGCAGCTGCCCCAGCTGCTAGCCGACGTGAACCGGTTCATGCGCGAGACCGGTTTGCCTGTCTACAACCCCAAGACGCACCGCGGCATGCTCCGCAACCTGATCCTGCGCCGCGGCGTGCACACCAACGAGCACATGATCTGTTTCGTGGTCCAGGCGCGGAAGAAGGAGCTGGAGCCGCTGTTCCAGAAGTTCATGCGCTTCGCCGGACGCCCCAATCTGAAGTCCCTCCTCATCGTCGAGCACTTCGGCCTGAACGACAAACCCGAAGCGCCCAAGATCCACAACTTGGTCGGCGACCCGTGGATCCGCGAGCGCCTGTTCGACCTGACGTTCGACATCTCGCCGTTCTCGTTCTTCCAGACCAACACGCTGGCGACCGAGAAGCTGTACGCCGCCGTGGCTGCCGCCGCGGACTTGTCCGGCCGCGACACGGTGCTGGACGCGTACTGCGGCATGGGCACGATTGGCCAGTACCTCGCCCGCTTCTGCGAGAAGGTGGTCGGCATCGAGTCGCACCCGTCGGCCATCGAGGACGCGCTGAAGAGCGCCGGCCGCAACCGCATCGGCAACATCAGCTTCTACAAGGGCCGCGCCGAGCAGGTGCTGCACACCCAGCTGAAGCCGGGCGGCAAGTACAAGTTCAACTGCATCGTGGTCGATCCGCCGCGCGTGGGTTTGCATCCGCAAGCGCTGGAGTCGGTCATCACCCACCGCCCCGAGAAGATCGTGTACGTCTCCTGCAACGCCGCGACGTTCGCCCGTGATCTCGGCGAGCTGCTGAAGAACGGTTACGAACTGCGCAACGTGCAGCCGGTGGACATGTTTCCGCACACGGCGCACATCGAACTGGTAGCTCAATTGCATAGGAAGTAGACGGCGAGACTCCTTGGACTCCTAGCAATCTGCTGATTGCTGACTCCAAGACTCCGCTATTTTTTATGGAGTCAGTGAGTCCTGGAGTCCAAGGAGTCCGCTCAGAACTATCTTGGCCGCCGCTTCCCTTCGTCGTACCCTAATCCTCGTGCACCGCATCGCACTCGTCACCGTCGGCAAGATCAAAACGTCCTGGATCAAGGAAGGTTGCGAGGAATATGCCGGACGCCTGGAGCACTTGTGCGATTTCCGGCCCAAGGTGCTGACGGCCGGACGGGCCGAAGAAGAAGACGAGCGCATCCAGGCCGCCATCGAGAAGGCGGAAGGCAAGGTGGTGCTCTTGGATGAGCGCGGCCGGGAGATGGACTCCACGCAGTTCGCCGGCTGGCTGGGTTTGCACAAAGACCGCGGCACGCCCGTCACGTTCGTCATCGGCGGGGCGTACGGTTTCTCCGACGCGCTGCGCGCCAAGCGCCTCGACAGCATCGCGCTGTCCGGCATGACGTTCACGCATGAAATGGCGCAGCTCGTGTTCTTGGAACAGCTCTACCGCGCCCACGGCATCCTGGCCGGGAGCGGGTATCACCACTAGATCCCAGGAGTCACGTTCGGTGGCGTCGTCGGGTGCGCCTGCTTGTATTCACGGCGTCGCTGGAAACCGGACACCGCGTCGGCGATGGTGTCGGCGACATGGTCGGCTTTGGGGATGTACGTGAGGGTGATGGCGTCGCCCACGCCTTCCTTCAGGCTGAAGTGCAGGCGGCCGAACGGGAACAGGTTCAAAAGCTGTGTCTCGGCCTCCACGCTGGCGAAGTTCTCCATGTTGATCTGCTTGATGCGCTGCTTGAAGATCGACGACTGGTCCACGATCACCACTTTGTCCTTGGTGACTTCCACGAAGTCGTACTTCCAGTCGATGTAGTCCTTGAGCATCGGCCAGAACACGAACGCCAGCAGCAGGATGAGCGTCGGCCACAGCACCCATGGGAGCGGGGCGGGGGTGAATTCGTAGACCGCAACGGCGATCGCCACGAGCACGGCGCCGGTGATCACCTCGCGCATGGTGGCCAGGACGAACCGAAGCCAGTGGTACCGGATCATCAAGACGTGTTCATCTTCGTTATCGATGAAGCGCTTCCGGATTTTCTCGATGTCGGTTTCCAGCGCGAAGATCTGCATGCGCGCATGATACAGGATCGACGTGCGTCATGCTTTTCCCACCGTTTCCTTCCACGACGCGATCATGGCCTTGCGCTTGGCCGGAGTCATCTTGGGCCGGAACTCGCGGTCGGGCTTCCAGCTTTTGCGGATGTCATCCATCGATGTCCAGAAGCCCGCGCCCAATCCGGCAGCGAATACAGCACCCAGTGCGGTGGTTTCCGTGAACTCCGGCCGCCTCAACGGCACCCCCAAGAGGTCGGCTTGGATCTGCATGAGGAGCGCGTTCATGGACGCGCCGCCGTCGACGTTCAGCGATTTCAGCGGCTTGCGCAGATCCTTGTGCATGGCTGCGAGCACGTCGGAGACTTGGAGCGCGATGCCTTCCAGCGTGGCACGGGCGATATGTGCGGCGGTCGTGCCGCGCGTGATCCCGGAAATGCTACCGCGTGCGTGCGGATTCCAGTGCGGGGCACCCAGTCCGGTGAACGCCGGCACCATCGTCACGCCGCCGCTGTCGGGTACGGACTTCGCCAGAGCTTCCACGTCGGATACCTTCTTGATGATTCCCAGTCCGTCGCGCAGCCACTGCACCGCCGCGCCCGCCACGAACGTGCTGCCTTCCAGCGCGTAGGCGGTCTTGCCGTGCATGCGCCATGCCACGGTCGTGAGCAACTTGTTTTTGCTCGGGACGGGTCTGGTTCCGCTGTGCATCAACAGGAAGGCGCCCGTGCCATACGTGCACTTGGCCATGCCGGCCTCGGTACAGGCCTGGCCCAGCAGCGCCGCCTGCTGGTCTCCCAGCATGCCGGTGATAGGGATGCCGTCGGGGAGCCCCGGCACGCCGCGCGTGACGCCGAAGTGTCCGGCCGAGTCGCGCACCTCCGGCCAGATGTCGGCCGGGATGCCCAGCAGCTTGCAGAGCGCCGGGTCGAACCGCGTACCATCCAACGCGAAGCACAGCGTCCGCGAGGCGTTGCTCGGTTCGGTGGCGTGCTCCACGCCGTCGGTCAGCTTGTTGAGGAGCCAGCTGTCGATGGTGCCGACGGCCAGGCGCTCATTCGCGTGCGCGGCCTTCACGGCAGGGTCGTTCTTGAGTGCCCAAGCCACCTTGGTGCCGGAGAAGTAGGGGTCCAGCAGCAGGCCGGTTTTTTTGCGGATGGATGGCTCATGCCCTTTCTTGTTCAGCGAGACGCACAGGTCCGCGGTGCGCCTGTCCTGCCACACGATGGCGCGACGGAGCGACTTGCCGGTGGCGCGGTCCCAGAAACACACCGTCTCGCGCTGATTCGTGATCCCGATGGCGTCGATGTCCGGGTTGCCGGCTTGTTCCACCGCGAGAGCCACGGCGTCGCAAACAGATGTCCAGATGTCGTCCGTGTCGTGCTCCACCCAGCCGGGCTGCGGGAAATGCTGCCGGAATTCCACCGTCGCCTTCGCCATGCATTGCAAGTTTTCATCCACCACCAACGCTGTCGTGCCGGTGGTGCCTTGGTCGATTGCGAGGATGCGGCGCATATCCAATGCACCACCGTATCAGGGCCGGATGTGCATGACCAGGTGCACGGCGTTCACCTGCGTGGCGGACGGAACGTGGTGGTTGGAGTAGATCGCCACGTTGGCGGCGATGATCACGAGCGCGCTGGCCAGCGAAATGCCGATGGTGCGGAACGTGGATTGCATGCCGCCACCGTACGCGCGGCGGATTAAGAGCGTTATAAGAAGCCGTTCTTCTGGCTGAAGAAAGCCGAAAATGCTATACTTACCGGATACATGAACACCAATCACGACGTCCCAGACGAAGGCGAAGAAGCCGAGCCCCTGCCCGTTCCCGTGGCGCTGGAGGCCGGCCATCACGATGCCATCGCCAGCCTTGCGGCGCGGTACCGCGACGTGCTCGATCCGCAAGCCGCACCTCCGGACAAGAGCAGCCGGCCCCACGCCACGCCGCCGGAGCTGTTGCCGCTGGCCGAGCGGTTCGTCGCCACCTCGGAGTCCGGCATCGTGTTCGAACGAGCGGATGCTTTCGGCCTGTTGTTTTCCTACCAAGGCGACGAGTACGGCGACAACCGCGAATTCTTCACCGAACGCCTGCGTGCCGAAGTCCAGGCGCTGGGCATCGGTGAGGTGGAACACGTGACGTTCCGGGGCGGACTGACGTTCCGCATCGCGCTGGCGGAAGGCGGCTACACGCATTGGTTTTTCCATCCCAGTCAGCAGCAAGCGAACGCCAGGCGCTTCTTCGCGGAAGCCGGCGGACTGCGTGCATTCGATGCGTACCGCCTGTCATTTCACGAAAACATGGAGGGCGGCGGACACTACACCTACTGGCAGCCGCCCGATGCGCCGCCGCTCCTGGATGTCCTGCAGGCGCGCGGCGCGACGCTGAACACGGAAGTGGAAGACGGCAGCGCGTTTTCGATCGAGTTCACCGATGGCGAGCCGGTCGTGTTCAACGCCATGCCGCACGATCCCCGGATCTTCGCCGAGCAGGCCCGGCAGGAGTTCCTCGGGCTGCAGGCCCGCGCCAACCTCATTCGCAGCCGTCTGCCGCCCGTGCCGCCGGGCATGATCCGCGTTTTCCGCGGCATCGTGGGCGAATACCGGGCGAATACGGAGCTCACGCCGGCCGAAGCCGAGGAGTTCGAGGGCATGCGTAGCAATATCGAAGCGGTGGATACCGAGGCGCTCCGCACGCGGTTCGGTGAACTGTTCCGCCGCTCCCGCGGCGAAATGGGTACGCCCGATTTGGACGGCGTGTTGAGCGGCGGGTACGCCACCGGGCCGGATGCCACGCTGTTGTACGCAGACATGACCGTCGAAGATTTTGAGGAGCACCGCGACAAGTTTGCGCCGTCGAGCGTTCTCAGCGGGTACTGTACGTTCCCGCCGGGCTCCGTCGCCTGGAATGCGGTCCGGCTAGCCGACATGCAAGCCGGCGACGGAGCTGTTTCATGATGCGGACACATTCTTGCAGTCGTGGCATACTGATTGTGGATGGGCATATTTTCCCGCAAGTCGGCAGACGCAGCGTCCCCTGAAGCGGATTTCGACTACATGCCCGCCGGGAAAATTTATGCGGATACGGCATGCCAGACGCTGCGCCCTCGCCGCGTCATCGACGCGGAGGCTGGTTACTATTTGCGGAACAATGCCTGCGGCGGCCGCGTGAAGTACGGCTGGGGCCGCACGGTGGACGCCGAGGTGCAGGCCGCACGCGAGGGGATCCTTGCCATGCTGGGCGCGTCGGCAAAGGACTATGTCGTCGCCTTCACGTTGAACACCACCTACGGCATCAACATCGTGCTCCAACAGCTGCCGGAGAAGCGTTTTTCGCGCATCGTCACGTCCACCATCGAGCATAATTCCGTATTCCTGCCGTCGCAGGCCTGGGCCAAGCGGCGCAGCGCGCAGCGCCTGGTGCTGGAGCGTGCCGATGACGGCTCGCTGGCGTACGAACCGGCGCAGCTGGAGCAGGCGGTCGTCATCGTCAACGCCACGTCGAACATCGACGGGCGCGGATTGGCGAATGCAAAGAAGCTAGCCGGCGACGTGCATGCGCAGGGCGGCATCCTCTTGCTCGATGCCGCGCAGACCTTCGCGCACGATCCGGCGTCGCTGCGCGGAGTCCCATTCGACGCGCTCTTCGGCTCCGGTCACAAGATGTACGGACCGAGCATCGGGTTCGTGGTCATCCGGCGCGAACTGCTGCGGTCGCTGGATCTCTTCCTCACCGGCGGCGGCACCGTCTCCGACGTCGACCGCGACACGGCGACGTCGCTGCGCGGCGACCCGGAGCGCGAGCACGAGGTGCTGGAGCTGGGCCTCCAGAACTGGGCCGGCATCACCGGATTGCACGCGGCCATCGATTGGCTGAACGGCTGGAAGCGCGGCGGCATGGACCGCGTCGCGTACGAGGCAGGACTGGCCAAGCGCCTATTCGACGGGCTCCGTGCCATTCCCAAGGTACACTTGGTGAACGCGTCGCCCGGTCCCATCGTCAGCCTGTGGGCCGACGGCACCGATGCGCACCGCCTGGCGCTGTTTTTGGACGAGGCCGGCATCATGTGCCGCAGCGGCCACTTCTGCTGCCACTACGAACTGGCGCACCGCCGCAAGCTTCCGCCGCTGCTTCGCATTTCGCTGGGCCTCCACAACACGCCGGAGCAGGCCGATCGCATCGCCGCCACGCTGGCCCGCATCCTTTCCGCCATCTAGCGCATGTTCTGCATCGCCGCGTTTATCGTCTTCGCCGTCCTGGCAATCTTCTCCGCCAGCCATCGGCCGCTGGCCGCCAAGGCATGGCGCTGCGTGTGGCTCCGCGTGACGTTCCGTCCGTGCGACCTGGCGTTCGGCGACGAACTGAAAGCGCGCATCCTGGCCAAGGTCGTGGTCCGCTGGCCCGGCCTCGTCCGCCCGCTGGACCGCTCGCTGGATTGGCTGGCGTTCCTGTTCGTGGCGCTCAGCGTTTGGAGCGTGCTGGCTGTGGCCGCCTCGGGGCTGAACCTGTGGGTCTACGACACGTGCGATCCGTCCAGTGCCGAATCGTGCTCGCTGTCCGGCGAAGCGTGCGGCGTGCAGCAGGCGTCGCTGCCGCTCGGCACCGCGCTGGCCGAGGGCCGGCTGGGGGAGTGGGCCGCGGCCCCGGTGATGGGATACGTGGAAACGCTGTCACGCATTCCCGACAGATTGAAGACGTGGGACGCGGCCGAGTACCTGGGCCCGACCGCCACGTTCGCCCGGCCGCGCGACGCCGCCAAGCCGTACGCGCTGGAGATCATCGATCCCAGCTGCCAATTCTGCCGGAAGCTGACGCACAATCTGGAGCAAGCCGGCGCGCTGGACGCCAACAACGTCAGCTATCTGTTGTACCCCATCCCGCTGCCGGACGGCGGCACAAAGTTCCCGCATTCCACGCTCATGGCCTCGTACATCGAGGCGGCCAAGCTTGTGCCGCTCAGCAACAGCGGTGGCATCGGGGGCGACTGGCGACTGCTGGAGTCCATCTTCTCCGAAACGGGTTCCGGTACGGTGACGTTGCAGGAGCAATTCGTGATGGGTTTCAACGCCAAGTCGGCCGAGGCCCAACTGCAGACCATGCTTCTCGATATCGGCTACACGGCGCGGGAAGCCCTGCGCATCGGCGAGCTGGCCGCGTCGCCGGACGTGGCGCATGCGCTGGCCGAACAGCGGATGATCGTGGAGGAGAAGGTCCGCACGATCAAAATCCCCACGCTGCTCATCGGGGGCCGCCGGTACGACCGCGTGGTGGACGCGGACAAGCTGCGCTGAGGCCCATTTTCTTGCACGGACCAGGCCATCGTGGTTGCATGGCGCCCCAATGCGCCCCCGCAAGCGCCTTACCGTCGGCTCCGAATATCTGGAAGGCCGGCGCCTGCCGGGGCTCGGGCATTTTCCTGGCTTCGTGTCCGTCGACGACCAGCAACTGCTTCTGAGGGAGCTTTTTCACTCGCGTAAAGCACACCGGCCCGTGGCTGATGAGGAGTTCGGTGCTTTCCAGGTGCTGTCCGCGCGGCAGTTCCCGCTGGAGACCAGTCGGCTGTCCACGCGCATCGCCGTGCAAAGGCTGCTCTGCGGCCAACCTTCGCGGGTGCAGGTGAATTGGTACGAGGAGGGGAAGGGTATCGGAGATCACATCGATATGCCGGATATCCGCGACGGCGCGGTCCTTACGCTCGGGGCCGGTTGCGTCATCCACTTCCGCCGGACGCTGAAAGACGAGATCTGCACACGGCTGCTGCTGAAGCCAGGAGATCTGTATGTGATGCGCGGCGAAGCGCGCGAGTGCGCACACGGCATCGCCGACGCCCACGTGGATACGTTCAAAGGCGCCAAACACCAGCGCGTGGGCGAGCGTGTGGCCATGGTGTTCGCGACCGAGCGGTTGCCTACGGAAAAGCGGCCGAAGTCGTGCTAAGATACGTCGTCCATGCAGTTCTACCCCGTCCTCACCGTCAAAGCCACCGGCGAGATCCACCTGCGCAACAGGCATCACGCCATCTTCCAGTCGGCCATCACGTCGCCGCCGGCCGCCGAGGACGGCAGCATCGTGGAAGTCAAAAGCATGAAAGGGGAGTTCCTGTGCTACGCCACCTACAACAGCGAGGCCTACATCTGCGGCCGCGCGATCGCGTTCGACCGCGGCGATCCCATGGAGACGTTGCGCCGCAACATCTCGCGCGCGGTGGCCATGCGCAAGTCGCTGGCCGGGTCCGAGGACACGAATTGCTGGCGGCTCATCAACGCCGAGGGCGACGGCATCCCGGGTCTGATCGTGGACCAATACGGCGACATCGTGGTCATGCAGCTCACGACCATGGGCATGGACAAGCTGCGCGACTGGATCGCCGACCTGCTGTTCGGTCTGTGCAAGCCCAAGGCCGTGTTCGAGAAATCCACCGGCGGCTCGCGCAAGAAGGAAGGACTCGAACCGAAGGAAGGTTGGGTGAAGGGCGAGGGCCCGGCCCAGTTCCAGGTGAAGGAACGCGGATTGAAGTACATCATCGACCTGGCCGGAAGCCAGAAGACCGGCTTCTTCTTGGACCAGCGCGAGATGCGCACGCTGGTGCGCACGTACGCCAAGGGCCGCACGGTGCTGGACTGCTGCAGCTATGTCGGCGGCTTCTCGGTGAACGCGCTGGCCGGCGGCGCATTGGCGGCCGACGCGGTGGACTACGACCAGACCGCCATCAAGCGCGCCAAGGAACACGTCGCCCTGAACGGCTTGGACACGGCGAACTTCGGCGCGTACCCCAACGACACCTTCGAATTCCTGCGCAAGCGCCCGCTACCGCGCAAATACGACTTTATCGTGCTGGACCCGCCGGCGTTCGCCAAGCGCAGCACCGACCTGGAGCCGGCCAAGAAGGCGTACACCGACATGAACCGCCTGGCGCTGGAGATCCTGCCCGCCAACAGCCTGCTGCTCACGTGCTCGTGCTCGTACCAGATGGACGCGCAGCTGTTCCAGACCGCCATCTTCCACGCCGCGCGGCAGGCCCGCCGTTTCGTGCGCATCCTCGGCCGCCACCGACACGCGGTGGACCATCCCATCAACCTGTACCACCCGGAGGTGGACTACTTGAAGAGCCTGCTGCTGTGGGTGGAGTAGGAGCCCTGCTCAACGCACGATCACCACGATGTTGCGCTCCGGCAGCGTGACGTGTTCGTCGGACGCGTCGTCGAACGACACGGTGCCGGCCAGCTCGTACGTCCCGCGGCCGGCATCCGCCGGGACGGGCAGGCGTACTTCGCAGACCAGCAGGCCATCGCCGTACTTGGTGAAGTGCAGGCGCGGGTCGTTCGCTGAGAGTCGCAGTTCGGTCCAGCCGCCGTTGCCGTTCACCGGCGCGTTGGTGTGCACCGTCACGCAGGCGGGCACGCGGGTCAGGGCCACGCGCAGGCTCAGACTCTCGCCGGGCGCGCGGTGCTGGTGTTCGCCCATCAGCGGCGTGGTGGCGACCACCGGGCCGGCCAACAGGCGGTCGGCGCGGCGTCCGGTCTCCCCGATGATCTCGGCGACCGGCCCGAAGTCCATGCCGTCCACGGTCTCGGTGCTGAGCACCGACCAGTCGTCCGGCGTGGTGTCCACGCTGGTGCCGGGGACGTTGTGGCGGCGCCTGCTCTGCTCGATGGTGCGCAGGGTGGTGGCCGCGATCTGCGCGCGCGACGCGAACACCAGGCGGATGTACGCGCGGTGGTTGTAGCCGTCCACGACCCGCTCGCGCCACTTGTCGCCGTACATCTGATGCAGGAAATCCGCGCGCTCTTCTTCGCGTAGTCCGTTCCACCACTCCACGCTGGCGTCGGTGTCGTGGTTGTCTGTGATGGCCGTGCAGTCGACGGGGTAGCCGTTCACGTCGGCGTAGCGCGCCGTGCGTGCGCCGGCTGCCTCGGCGCGGTAGCCCCACATGGGTGAGCGCATGCCGGTCAGGCCGTTCTCGCGCAGCGGCTTGTCCACTTCCTCTTCGCTCACGTACCCCACGTCCTCGGCGATGAAGTGCACGTCCGGAAATTCCTTCTTCAGCCGCTGAAACAGCGTGTGCTTCAGCGCGTCGATGTGGTGCGACTCGTGCCGATCGTCGGTGGCGACCACGTAGTACTTCCAGACCAGCGCCAGCACGTGGTCCAAGCGGATGACCTTGGCCACCTTGGCCATGTGGCGGACGTTCTCGGCGAGGAAATCGATGACCTTGGGCTCCATCTCGCCGCGGAAGCGGTACACCGCGTGGCCCCAGGTCTGCTCGCCGTACGGGTCGCCGGGGCTCTTGCAGCCGGACTTGAACAGCAGCGATCCGTCGTCATTCAGGTAGAACAGTTCCTGGTTCGCCCACACGTCGGCGCTGTCGTGCTGGGGGTAGATGGCCTTGTCCATCACCACCTTCGCGCCCGCACCCTCGATGCGTTCGGTCGTGTCGGCCCACTGCTTGCCCAGTACCTGCTGGGTGTACAGGACGAAGCGGATCTCGTCGACGAATGCCGGGTCGTCCACCATCGCCATCGCCTTGCGGCCGTTGATGCCCTTGGCGCGGAACTCCGCCGGCCATTCGTACCACGGCTTCCCGTCGAAACGCTTCTTCAGCGCGTTGAAGACGGCGTAGTTCAGCACGTTGTCGTCGGCCCGTTCGCAGAATTCCTGCAGCTCGGCTTTGGGCGCGTCGTCATCACCCTCGTTCAGTCGGACGTACGCGATGCGCAGTGCTTCCAGTTTATAGGCGCGTTCGATGTTGTGGTCGAAGCGGCCGGTCTCCGCCGATGCCGGCGCGAGCCGTTCATACTCTTCCTTTAGGCGGGCGAACGCCTCCGATCCCTGCAGCTGCGGGATGCGCGACAGTGCCGCCACGGACGGGTCGTACGAGAACATGCCCGCCGCGCAGTACGGACACGGCCCGGCCAGCCTGTCGTTGCCGGTGTCGTTAATGGGGTTTAACTGCACGCCGGCGAAACCCGCGTCCGCGGTTTTCACGCCGAATTGCTCGAAGTCATCCAGGTCGCCCGCCGAGGCGATCCGCCTGGCCGAGCGCAGCGCCAGCGGGGTGTGCACGTCCAACAGGGCCACGCGTCCGTCCTCGCCGCCGAATTCGGAGCGCCGCCCGAGTTTGGTCCAGAACGGCGACGGCTGGCCGGTTTCGGTCAATTGCCCCGGTTGAAGCACGGAGACGTCGGGTTCGTAACGCGGGGATTTCATGGGGGCGGGGAACGGAAGTCAGGAGGGGGATGGTCCCTTCCGCCGCGCCGGGTGTCAAATTTTCCGCCGCGTCAGCGCAGCACCGTCATCGGGTCGATCCACGCCTCGAGCTCTTGTTCGGTCTGCACGTAGCCCGCCAGCGCGGCTGCGGTTCCTTTATGGATGCTCAAATGCAGATGCTTGCGCTCGCCGTCGGTTTCGGGTGTGAACCCTTGTCCGAGTGTGGCGAACGTACGGCCAGTCATCAGCATCGTGCCGGGCGTGAGCTGGATGGACGAGAGCGTGAACGCGATGTGGCCGTAGAGCACGGTCACGGTTTCGCCGCCGATCTCACACGACTGCACCATGACGCCGCCGTACCCGTCCACGTCGCGAGCGAGCTTCACCGGGCCGTCGCAGATGGCCTGCACGCCGATCGTCTCGTCTTCCTCACCGGGCAGGATCTCGAAGTCGGTGCCGGTGTGGTAGCCCGAGAACCGTTCCGGTTGCACCGGCGACGTGCCTTTGGTGATTTTCATGCCGAACGGCTTCTTGGTGACCCGCTGCTCATAATCTTCCAGCGGCGCCTCGCCCGGGATGAACACCGTCTCGTCCAATGACGACGAAGACGACGCCGTCACGGCGGGCATGGCCGACGACGAAGACTCTTGGATGGGCACGGGTTCGGGCAGCACCGGCTCGGCCGGGGCGGGGGAGCACGCCGTCACGGCGAAGACGGACACGAGAAGCAGGCGAAGGCGCATGCCCCCAGTATACTCCGGTGCTACACTGCGCGCGTGAACCGACGCCTCATCATCAACGCCGACGACCTGGGCATCACGTCCCAGCGCAGCCACGGGATCTTCACCGCCTTCGAGCAGGGCTTCGTGACGAGCGCGTCGCTCATCCCGAACTTCAGCGAGAGCCAGAAGGCCGCCCGCCATGCCCGCGAGCGCGAGCTGCCCACCGGCCTGCATCTGAACCTCACCGACGGCGCGCCCATCAGCGCCGAAAGCGACATCGAAACGCTGCTCACCACCGACGGGTTCTTCCTCGGCCGCCAGACGCTGATGCGCATGCTCAACGAAGGCGAGATCGACAAGCACCACATCGAGCGCGAGCTGCGCAGCCAGTTCGAATGGTTCTTGGACAACCACGGCCAGCCCACGCATGTCGACGGGCATCACCACATCCACGTCCACCCCAAAGTCGCGCCCATCCTGGTCACGCTGTTCGACCGCTACGGCATTTCGTTCACCCGCATCCCCAGCGAGCCCGTGCCGCCGTTCGGGTTCATGATCGAAGAAGACCACATGAAGAAGATCATCGCCATCAACACGCAGGCCGACGCCGCCCGCGCGCTGTTCGCCGCGCACGGCGTGAAGAGCACGGACCACTTCCGCGGCATGACCATGGTCGGCAACGCGTCCAACCGCAACCTGCGCCATATCCTCAGCCGCCTGCCCGAGGGCGTCACCGAGCTGATGGTCCACCCCGGCAGCCAGAACCCGCACGGCGAGCCGTTCGAGACCGACCCGCAGCGCGTCACCGAGTTCAACATGGTCATGAACCCCGAGCTCACGACGGAATTCGAGGAGCGCAAAATCGAACTGTGCTCGTTCGCGGACCTGTACTAGCGACGCGGGAGACGCGCGCGGAGCCGGCGGTCAGAACTGCGCCAGGATGAACCGGTCGATGGGGCGGAAGCCCAGTTTCTCGTACACCGCCAGCGCGGCCGTGTTGTCGTTCTTGCAAAACAGGATGATGTGCTTGCCCTTGGCGATCCACTCGCGGCAGATGGCGCTCACCACCTGTTTGCCGTAGCCCTGGCCGCGGTGGTCGGGGTGGGTCATCACCGCGCCGATCTGCGCGTACTGCTCGGACCAGCCCTGGAGGTTGGCGCGCGCCACGATTTTGCCGCCGATCTTCAGCAGGTATTCGCCATCCGGGAAAATCTGGGCGCGCTCGCGGTCGGTGATCTCCTCTTCATTGCCGTCCATCAGCTTTTCCAGCCGGAGAATGTCATCCACGTCCTTGGGCGTCGCCTTGGTCACCGGGCCAGGGTGGTCGGTGAAGTTCCGCTTGGTCAGCAGGAACACGGTTTCCTCTCGCACCAGCTTCGGCACGATGCCGTAGCGCCGCAGTCGGGCGATGGCCGGCAGGGCATAGCGCTCGAACATGGGCATCCACTCGATGCGGCAGCGCCGCTCGACGAAGTGGTCCACCAAGTCCGCGATGGCGCGGTTGTTGTCGGCGTTGATCACCAGGCTGCCGAAGCGCTTGAAGTACGCGCCCAATCCGATCATTTGTTCACCCCGGTACTCGCCGGCGAATTCGGCGACCGCGAACGGGTCTTTCTCGCGGTGGAACGTGCCGATGACGAACAGGTTTTCCTGCTCTTTTTTCCCCGCGAAGCGCAAGATCACTGGCCGGTGCTTGGGTCCGAAGGCGCGGCTCATGTTGACATCCTACAGCACGCGCGCCGGCGTGCCCGGCTTCGCCGCAAGTCCAAGGCGGTTGGACTGGCCGCCAACGGTGCTAGACTGACCTTTGGCCCATGAAATATCCCGCGTTCCTGAGAGGCTTTGCCGCGGCTTCCGTCGTGTACTTGCTCGGCCAGTACGCCTGGCATCACGTGTTGCTCGCGGGGTTCTACGCGCCGCGGCTCGCCGCCATGGCCGGCGTCGCGTCCGTCGCCGAACAGGGGCCGGCTTCGCTCTTGCCGTTCATCATCGCCGCGCAGCTGCTGGGTGCGGCGGCCACGGCGTATTTCGTGCTGCGCACGTCCAATTCCCCGAAAGAAGGCGCCGTGAACGGCGCGATCGTCGGGTTGCTGATGGTTGGAGCGGTGAACTTCGTGAACCACAGCCTGTTGGCCAACTGGGACCTGGCGCTCACGCTGGTAGACACCGGCTGGGGCATCTTGCTCGGCGCCATCGCGGGAGCGTCGGCCTACGTCATCGCGCACGCCAAGGTCCGCTGAGGAGACGGATCACGCTTATTCCTCGCCCACGCCCACGCTGATGGTCGTGCGTCCGTCGGTGGCGGCGATCATCACGGAGAAGACGCGGTTGTCCTTGGTGCCGGCCATCATCATGCCGCCAGCGACCTGCGCGGTGTTCGAGATCGTCCAGCCCTGCTTCTCCAATTCGGCCTTGTAGTAGGCGTTCACGACATCGGGAGCGTCCTTGGTCATCAGCACCAGCGCTTTGCCGGGCTTGCCGTTGGTCGGGTTCACCGACGCGGAGTACTGCACCTCGGAACCCGGGTACACCGGTCCGTCGCTCGGCCAGTCCTTCGGCATCTCCTGGCCGGTGGTGAACGTGCCGTCTTTGGTCTTCACTTCCATCTTGCCGTCGTCGCTGAAATCCACGTCGGCATCGCCGCCGGTCGACCGCTCGATCGCGCGCTCCATCATGGTCTCGCCGACTTTCCGGCTGGCCATGCTCATCATGGCGTTCACGCCGTATCCCAGCACCAGGAGGATGCCCACCACCACGGCGATGAGGATCCATGGGCGGCTGGTCTGCTTCGGCGTCATGGGCGGGGTCGGGGGTGTGGCTTGATCCATGGGGGAGGGAGGGGAAATCGCAGTCAGTATGTCCGTTGCCGGAGCGCGCCGCAACGTCGGCTTGCGGGCAACTTGCGCGGGGGCGGAGGAGGGGACACACTGTCTTTAATCCGCATGCGCCGTTTCGCCGCCTCCGCCTGGTTCCCCGTCCTCACGATGTTCGTGCTGGCGGCCGCCACGGCCGCTTCATACGCGCTCGTCATCAAGCCGACGGGCGAAAGCATCGGGAATGCGCAGATCCAGGACATCGCCAAGGTCGCCGGGTACGCCGCCGGTCCGCTATTGGCGTTTTTGTCGCTTATTCTCGCGTTCATCCTCAACGGGCTGCGCCGCCTCTTCCGCATCCGCAAGATCGCCTGGCTGCATCCCGTCGTACCGTTCCTGTCCATCCTGCCGTGGTGCGTGTTCGCGTGGACGATGGTCATGGACGAGCCGCGCTACACGCCCATCGCGCACGCCGTCATCGACTTCGTGGGCCGGCCGCTGTTCTTGGGCTGCGCCGCCGCTTTGGCGTTCATCTTGCTCGTATCTCTGCTGATGCTCATCCCTTCCGGAAAGAAGAAATGAAGCTCCGACTCCTCCCCGTCGCGCTCGTCCTGCCGCTGTCGCTCGCGCTCAGCGGCTGTCTGGGCGACGTGATGGAGGTGTTCTGCGACAATGCGCCGGCCATGATGGCGGGCGGCGATGGAGAGGGCGACGCCGACCACTGCTACCAGGCTTCGGCCATCCAGGACGGCGACCCGTCGAAGTGCGAGAAGATCAAAGGCGAGAAGTTCGTCGGCGCCAACCCGCCCAAGGACAAGTGTTTCCTGGAGATCGCCGAAAACACCGGCGACTTAAGCGTGTGCAAGAAGATCGAAGGCGGCTTCATGAGCTACTCGCAGGAGGAATGCGAGCGCAACACCCTCAGGACCAGCGGCCCCGAGGATTGCGTGAACAGCGACAACGAGGCTGCCTGCCGCCAGGCGTACGGCGAGGCCGGCCGCGGATGCGGCGACGGGTACATCTACAACATCAACAAGCACGAGTGCATCAAGCAGGGTGAAGCGGCTTCCTCCTCTTCCGCGGAGGGCAGCGACGACGGCATCGACGACAAGGCCCAGGAGGACCTGAAGACTATCGGCGACGCCGCCAAGGGCAAGTACATGGAGTTACTCGAGAACGCGATCGAGAGCGAAACCGATCCCGGCAAGCTTGAGGGATTGCAAGCGTACAAGGAATTCCTCGACAAAGCCGGCGACAAGATCGAATCCGCGCAGGCCAGCTGGGAGAAAATGGAGAAGCTGAAGAAAATCTTCTTGGATTCCTACGATCCATCGATGGACATCGACAAGATGCCCGTCGACAAGATCCTCGCCAAAGGCCTGTTCGACCGGATCAAGGACCGCGTGTTCGGCGAAGGGGAGCAGACGCCGCAGGAGAAGGAGAATGCGGCCGCCGACGACGCGCTCTCCGTGTACGAGGCCATGCTCAAGCGCCAGGGCGACATCGACTACCTCAAAAAAGACAAGCTCAGCCGCCTGAAGGACGAGGTCTCATCGGCCATCCAGGAGGACCTCACGAGCCGCGTGACCGAGCCGGTGAAGGAGATCGCCGAAGGTATCGCCGGCCCCGCCATGCTGGCGGTGAAGCCCATCGACTACGCGCTGACGTCCCTGCAGGAGACGGCCAAGAAAGAGGCGTTCCAGGACTTGGTCAAAGCCTACAACCGCCGCCGCGACGACTGGACGCAAAAGCGCCCCGACCTCTCTCCCGAACAGATCCACGAGCTGACGAAGCAGTCCGTCATCGACGACCCGTACCAGGACAACACCAACACCGGCTTCGTGAAGCACGGCAACATCCTCGCCAACAAAGACTGCCAGGACGAAAGCCAGCCGCTGTGCGTCGATAGCCGCGTCTGGTGGACCGCGATGGACAAGACGTACCAGTTCGCGAACAAGAAGAAGTAGCCGCTTCCCCCATTCCCATGACCGACCAGGCTCCGCATTACGACCCGCATCACGTCCAGGCCGCCAAGAAGGCCGCCGCCATCGAGGCGTGGATGCTTCCGCTGTTCAAGAAGGCGCCGCACCTGCCTCCCAACATCCGCCAGACGCTGGTGGACATCGTTCCCTGGATCGCGCTGATCGGCGGCATCCTCGGCGTGGTCGGCATCCTGTCGGCCAGCACGTTCACGTCCATGGTCTTCACGTTCTCGTTCCTGCGGTTCGGCATGTTCCCCATGCTCTACACCGTCGGCATGCTGATCGGCCTGGCCGCCGCCGTGCTGAACCTGGCCGCCTACCAGCCGCTGACGCAGTTCAAGAAGGCGGGCTGGAACTACCTGTTCTACGGCATGCTCCTCGGCGTGGTGTCGTTCGCGTTCAGCTTCGTGGCCGGATACGCGCACCTCGGCCAGCTGGCCGGACTGGTGATCGGCTTCTGGCTGCTGTTCGAGATCCGCGACGCATACAAGGCGTAGGCGCGCGAAACGCGGTTTCCAGCCGGGCTTTTTCGCGCTGAAAGAATCGGCGGCCTTGTCCGTCAACATCGTCGGATTAACGCGTACAATCCCATGGCGATGCCGTTCGGGAGCGTTCCTTAATCCTTCCTTAACCCCGGGCGGATACGCTCGTACCATCACCCTTCCATGCACATCCTTCTCATCGAAGACCAGGCAAAGCTCGCCCAGAACATGAAGCAGTTCCTCGAACTGGAGCACTACGCCGTGACCGTCGCAAACGACGGAAAGGAGGGGTTCGAAAAAGCCATGACCCAGCCCATCGACCTGCTGATCTTGGACATCAACCTGCCGGGCATGGACGGTTACGTCATCTGCGCGCTGCTCCGTCAGGCCCGCAAGAACATGCCGATCCTCATGCTCACCGCCCGCACCACGCAACAGGAAGTGGTGCACGGGCTGAACGTCGGCGCCGACGATTACCTGGCCAAACCGTTCGATTTCGACGAGCTCCTCGCCCGCATCCGCGCGCTGCTGCGGCGCAACGGCGGCGAAAAGAGCCCGCAGCTTTCCACCGGCAACGTCGTGCTGGACACCAACACGCAGGAAGTCCGCAAAGGTGAGCGCAAGGTGGACCTGTCGCCCAAGGAGTACGCGCTGTTCGAGTTCCTGCTGCGCAACAAGGGCGTGGTGCAGGAACGACCGCGCATCATCGACCACGTGTGGGGCGGCCGCGACGAGCTGATGTTCTCGCAGACGGTGGACGTGCACGTCGCGTATTTGCGCCGTAAGCTGGGCAAGAACGTCATCCGCACCGTGCCCGGCAAGGGCTACATGGTCCCCGCGGAATAGGCCGCATCCTCTCCACGCATGTTTCGTCGCATCAGCCACAGGATCGCGCTGCAATTCACGGCTTTCGTGTTCGTGCTCATGCTCGCCAACGGCGCCTTGTTCATGGCGGCCGACCTGGGCAACGCGCGCCGCGAGATGAACAACCGGTTGCTGCGCACCGCGCACGCCATCCTGGAGTACTCGCGCTACGGCAGCATCGACTTCCCGCACTTCCTGCCCGTGCCGCTGCGCGAGCGCGTCCGCATCGCCGATCCTTCCGGGCAGGTGATGTACGCGGGCGTGCTGTTCTCCGACATGCCGTTCTCGGCGTCCTCCGGCGTGTCTTCCACGTCGGTGCAGGGCGAGCGGTACGCGGTCCTCACCATGCCGATCTTGGGCGAAGGCGAGTCCGTGCAAGGCTACCTGCAGGTAGCCGAGGTGGAGCGGCTTCCCATCGGCGATCTTCCGTCGCGCGCCTTGCTGTACCTCATCGTGAGCGTGGGCGTTTCGGCCCTCACCTTCGCCGTGGGGCAGTTCTTCGCCTGGAAGAGCCTGCGCCCCGCCGAGGACGCCATGCAGCGCCTGGAGCAGTTCACGCAGGACGCCAGCCACGAGCTGCGCACGCCGCTGGCCGCGCTGAGCTCATCGTTGGACCTGGCGCTGCGCAACCAGAAGTACCGCGAGGGGATCGAGTCGGCCAAGGAAGACCTGAAGGAAGTGTCGGTGTTGGTCGAGCGTTTGCTGGAACTGGCGCGCCTGGACAAGCTCGTGCTCGCGACCGAAGCCGTGGACGCGACGGCGCTGGTGGAGGGCGTGGTCGCCAAGCACGGAGACGCCGCCAAGGCCAAGGGCGTGAAGCTGGTCGCCGAGGTCTCGCCGGGAGTGACACTGCGGTCCGACCCGGCGCTGCTGAAGCACCTGCTGGTGAACCTGCTGCTCAACGCGGTGAAATTCAGCAAGCCCGAAGGCGGCGTCGTCACCGTGCGCCTGACGCAGGAATTCCTGTCGGTGAGCGACACCGGCATCGGCATCCCGCAGGCCGACTTGGAGCGCATCTTCGACCGCTTCTACCAGGTGGAATCCTCGCGCAGCAACGACGGCTACGGCCTCGGACTCGCGTTGGTGAAGCGCATCACGGACCTGCACGGCTGGACGGTGGACGTGCGCAGCGCGCCGGACGCCGGCACGGAGTTCATGGTGCGGTTCGCCGGTACATAGCCGGGATGCACCCTTAATCGATTCTTAAAACACGCCGCGTAGAGTGACGCGTGTTCGGCGAGCGCCGGACATCTGCATCCGAATTCCATTTGAGCGATACGGGAAGGAAAAGGGCGAAAGAAGCCGCGCGCACCGCGGCTTCTTTCTACGTGCGAGTTGGCCGGGGGCGCTTACGCCGTTTCCGTTCCGTCGGGCGACAACCTGAGGTGGTTTGCCAATCGCTGCCGGCACAGCGCGAGCGTGTGCGCCACCTCGCCGGAGGGGCGTCCGAGGACGCCGGCGATGCGTTCCGGCGTGTAATCCAGCGTGTACCGCAGCGCGGCGACTTCGCGCATGTCCGCAGGCATGCTCTCCAGCGCGGCGCGCACGGCCGCGAATCGATCATCCGTCTTCGCCGGCGCATTCGGGTTCGGTTTCATCGCCGCCGCCAGCTCGCGCACGCGGGTGCGCAGCCACGTCATGACGCCGATTTCTTCGGGGTGCAGCTCCAGCCGCTGGAATTCCACGAACACCTGCTGCACGCAGTCCATGGCGGCTTCGCTCTCGCCGCATGCGGCGTAGGCGAGCGCCCACAGTTCGCGGCTGCTGTCGGCGTACAGCCGTTCGAATGCTTCCCGGTCGCCGCCGGTTTCCACGCGCGGAACCGAGTCGTTGCCTACAAAGGAGAGAGACATGCCAGAACTGTACGCCGGCCGGCCGATTCGCCAACCGGAAAGTCGGCGCGTCTTTGCGGTTGGCTTCGCCATGCGATGATTTCCGCCTCGCGACGTTCACTTCGGAAGCGAAACGGCCGCCGACCGGGCGCGTGGCGCTTGGAAAAGACACGCGCATGTCGCATGCTGACCCGCGATGCCACACGCCCTTCGCCGTTTCGCCGCCGTGTCCGCGGCGTTGGCCTGCCTGCTTCTTCTCGCACCCGTTCCGGTCGGCGCCCATGAATTGCTGCCCCCGGAGCTGGTCCAATTCCTGCGCGAGAATCCGGATGCCAGCCAAGCCGAGTTCGACGCGTACCTGTCCTCCCAGCCGGAACTCACCAAGGGCGGCGATGCCGCGTATCGGCAGCGCCTGGTGGACACCGTGTTCGGCGCGGGTCCGACCTGGTGGGAGAACGCGTGGATCTTCATCAAGCTCGGTTTCCAGCACATCCTGGAGGGCACCGACCACGTGCTGTTCGTGCTGGCCCTGCTGCTGACGTTCACCGCGCTGGTCCCCACGCTCAAGTCCATCACCGCGTTCACCATCGCGCACAGCATCACGCTCATCCTGGCCGGCCTGGACATCGTCACGCTGGAGTCACGCCTGGTGGAAAGCATCATCGCGCTGTCCATCGCGTTCGTCGCCATAACGACGGTGTTCCTGCGCCGCTACAAGTATTTCTCGTCCATGGATTCGAAGGTGTCGGTCATCTTCCTGTTCGGCCTGTTCCACGGCATGGGCTTCGCGGGGCTTTTGAAGGACTTCTACATCCCGGAAGGGCAGTTCATCCCGTCCTTGCTGTTCTTCAACGTCGGCATCGAGCTGGGCCAGATCCTCATCATCCTGCTGGCGCTGCCGTTCATCTACCTGTTCCGCAAAAAGAGCTGGTACCCGCTGGCCATGAAGATCATCGCGGTCGGCATCTCGGCCATGGCGATGGTGTGGTTCTTCGAGCGGGCGTTCGGCGCTTAGTGTGCGGCCAGGAACGCTTTGGCCTGCGCCAGATCGTCCTTGACCAGTCCGTGGCCACCCGGCTGCCAGACCAGCTTCACCAGGCCACCGCAGTCCATCAGCAGGTCGGCCATCTTCTGGGTGCCGTCGGGGTCGATCATGGTGTCGTTGCGGCCGCCTAAGATCAGCACCGGCGTCTTGGGGATGACCGGCTGCGGGTGCGGATCGAACGGGATGGTCCCGCGCAGCATCACCGCGCCCGCGAGGAGCCCGGGCTTCATCAGCAACATGGACCCGATGGTGTTTGCGCCGTTGGAGTAGCCGGCCGCCCACATCTTCTTGGGGTCGAAGCCGTAGGTGAACGCGGATTGCTCCAGGAATAACGCCAGTTCCAGCGTGCGCTCCTTTAAGTCCGGTACATCAAACGAGCCGTCCGGGAAGCGCTGGAAGAAGCGGTTCATGCCGTTTTCGTTCACCTTGCCGCGTGGCGAGAGGAGGTTGGCTTCCGGGTCGATTTCTTTGCCGAGAGGGATGAGATCGTCTTCGTCGCCGCCGGTACCGTGCAACAGCACGATAGTCCGGGCGGACTCGCGATTCTTGGCTGGCAGCCAGCGGTGGATGAAGTCGGTCATGGGTTGAATGGGGGCAAGGCGGCTTCGATGCTGGAGCGCTCCTGTTCCATCCACGGCGGCAGGCGGAGCGACGAGCCCAGTTTCTCTTTGGTTTCGTCCACGGTAAAGCCCGGCGCGTCGGTGGCGATTTCGAACAGCACGCCGCCCGGCTCGCGGAAGTAGATGGACCGGAAGTACACGCGCTCCATGATGGGGGACACGTTGTGGCCGTGGTGCTTCAGGGCTTCGTGGAACGCTTTTTGATCCTTGTCGTTCTTGGCGCCGAACGCGATGTGGTGGATGGTCCCGGTGCCCATGGTTGCGGGGAAGTACTCGGGCGCGACCTTCAGGTCTATAAAGCCTTTGCGCTTGCTCCCAAACTGAAAGCGGTGGACGCCGTGCTCTTCGGCCAGCTTCTTCATACCCAGTTCCTTGGTGAGGAAGTCGGCGGTGTCCTCGTAGCCGCCTTCCAACACCGTGACGCCGTGCAGCCCGCGGATGGCGTGTTCCATGGGCACGCTGCCCTCCCACTCGCTGAACGGGCGCAGTTCAGCGTCCGCCACCAGCTCCACGGTCATGCCGTCGGGGTCCTGGATGAGGAGGAACTTCTCACCGAAGCGCTCCAGCGGGCCAATGGTCTTGATGCCTTTGTCCTGGAGCCTGGTGAGCCAGTAGCCCAGCGACGCCTGCGGGATGCTGAGGGCGACCGCGGCGGCCTGGCCCACGCCGGCGCGGCCGGCGAACGCGCCCTTCCAGATGAAGAACGTGAGGATGGTGCCGGGTGAGCCCACGCCGTCGCCGTAATAGAGGTGGTAGGCGGACGGATCATCGAAGTTGATGGTGGTTTTTACCAGGCGCAGGCCGAGGACGTCGGTGTAGAACTTGTGGTTTTTTTGGGCGTCCGAGGCGATGGCGGTGAGGTGGTGGTGGCCAAGCAGGTTCATAACGTATGTCGAAAAGGGGAGTATAGCATAGAAGCCCGTTTTCAGTCCGCAGTGAGGAAATGCTCGATGCGCTCAAGCACCTTCTGCGTTTTGGCCTTGGTGGAAAAACGATGCCCCCATACCCGTAAAACTTTCCATCCCCTTCGCCGGATTTTTGCAAAATTCCTTTTATCGCGGCGGATATTGTTTCTGATTTTTTGTTTCCAAAACTCACTCGACAGGCGGTTTTCCCACTCTGAAAACCTCCATCCATGCCAGAAATCGCCGTCGATGAAGACGGCTTTCCTGATCGCAGGCACTGATACGTCCGGCTTACCGGGCAGCAGCTTGTAGTGTTTGTGGAAGCGGATGCCCTTCTTCCGCAGATGCGCGAAAACGGTTTTTTCCAGGCCAGTGTCTTTCCCCCTTATCAAGGACATGATGCGGCTCCTTTTCTTCTTCGAAAAGACATCAGCCATTTTTTTTATAGGGACCCAGGAATTTTCCTCCGTTGAAATGTATCAGATGATCCGGCGAACCCGCGATCCAGACTTCCGTTTCCCAGGCGATGTCCTTTGCGAATTTCCGGTAGGTCTCTTTGTCCAGGAAGGCCGTGACATATACGATTTCGGCAGTGCACTGCGCGGTAAGGCGTTCCAGTTGGATTTTTCTTTCTTCCGAGATAGGTCCGGAGCTGTGGACCGCTTCGATCAGGTAGAGCCAGTTTTTGTCGGCGCAGTATGCGACGATGTCAGGCAGCTTCCCGTGATCCAGTTCGAAAAATTTCAACCCCTCCAGTTTTTCCTTCTCCAAAACAAGGTCTTTGTCCGCCGTATCGCCTACGTACAGGACGTCGGCTCCATACCCGTAACGGGTAAGAAATTCGTCGATCACGGCCTTTTGCAGCAGATTGTGCTTTCCCTGTGAAAAGGCAATCTCCTTTCCCTGGGGCAATTTCACTTGGATTTTTTCAAGATCCCTTTTGCCGGACATGATGGCTGCAAGCGACACCCGATCCGCCATGAATGCCCTCGCTTCCTCTGCCCACTCGGTATCAGGGGAGAAGCTTCTAATCAGATCGGTATACGCAGGATTCAGCGCGTATCCCCTCGTGGAATCGTTTTGGGCCGCGTTGGGTTTACTGTTAACAATGATTTCGGCCAGATGCGGCAGCAGCAGGGCCTTGCGGCGAATGTCGTCATAGGAACCGGGCGAAATCTTCTCGGCGAAATTCTCATTGATATAGATGATCATTTCGCGGGTTTTCAGCGTCCTGCCTGACTTTAGGTCTTTTGCGGTCGGCCAATCCTTGGATGATGCAACGCCTACGGTCGCCAGGAAGGCCAAAGCCATTTTCTCCAGGCTTCGGCTGCTGGAGCCCTCAAGCGGCAAGCCCAGGCAATCGAGGATAAACAGTGCTTCATTGATTACGCGTTGCATTCCCGCATCCTTGGCTTTGAACTCTTTTGAGCCGTTTTTTTCATCCAAATAGGTTTTCATGCGATGGCCAAAGACCGGATATTGCCTCGCTTGGCCTTTTTAGAGTCGGCAGCTTCAAGGTAGTCGGCAAAGGACAGCGCGATGTTGTAAGCCAGCATAGGAGGCACGGCATTGCCGATCTGAGTGAAGGCGGAATTTTCGCTTCCGCAGAATTCGAACCAGTCAGGGAAGCTTTGGAGCCTTGCCGCTTCCCTTAAGGTGATCCTACGCCTTTTCCCATTGGCTAGCCGCACCCTGTGCATGTCCCCGGTGGCGCCGGCCAGGTTCCTGCAGGTAAGCGTTCGGGCCGGCCGGGCCATGTGAAGGTCGCGGGGCGTTATGCACTTCGACGCTTTTTCGTATTTGGCGATGTAGGCATCCATTCCCTTCGTAAGGTATTTCCACCCCGCGCTTTTCCGAAACGCGATATCCGAGACCGCATCGCCGGCCGTGAAAATGCGGGAATGCCTTTCCGGGAAGCGATATCCGCCCTTGTGGCCGATAACTATCACTCTTTCGCGGTTTTGGGGGACCCCGAAATGCGCTGCATTCGCCAGATGGATCTCGATCATATATCCGAGCTTTTCAAGGCTCGAAGTAATTTCTTCCAGATACCATTTGTTCTTGTACATCAGCCCTCGCACGTTTTCGAACATCCAGATTTTCGGTTTCACTTTCCTAACCGCGCTGATGAATGCAGGGAAGCCGTCCCTTGCGTCTTTCAGGCCCAGCTGATGTCCGCCTACGCTGAACGGCTGGCATGGTGGACCGCCGATCACGATATCGGCCTCTGGAAATGTGGTGTCTTTGTCCAGCTTCGCTGTCAGGCATTGCCCATCCAGGTTCCGATTATAAGTGTCGCAAAAATCCTGAACCATTTCGTACCCAAGGGTTTCGAAGCCGGCTGCTTCGAAGCCGAGCGCCAAGCCTCCGCAGCCCGCGAATAAATCTATCACCCTGTATTTCGAATTGATGTCGGGCTTCAGGGTGCCGTTAAGTAGTTCCAAGTAGGAAGACATGAACATGGTGTACTTTAGCACACCCTTACATGCCTTTGCTTAAAAGAAAGCTGGAATTTTAGTAAGCAGATTAGATCATGCACAATCCAGCGTGATTCGAAGAACTTTCATTCTTTTGGGCGCTCGAAGCGATGGAGGTGAGGTGATGGCCGAGGAGGTTCATGCGGGTATGTCGAAAAGGGGAGCTAGCATGAATGCAGCCCCCGAATCCCTGAGAAGCTGTTAACCGTCTAAAGTTTCAATGAAAGTGCAAAGCTTAGGAAATTTAATTTCAAACTCAGCCTTCTTTTCCGCTTTAGTTTTTTTCTTTTGAATTTCGTCGATCTCGATTGTTACAAGTCTTTCGAGCTCTTTTTTAAATGTTTCTTCAAAGAGATCATTTTCTTGTTGCGTTAATTTATTGCGGCTGCGAAAGGCTTTAAATTGAGAGCCAAAAATTTGATCTGGCTTTAGAGTCGGAGTATCTACATCTTTACGACTCGCCTTAGCTGCAATCTCAAACGAAGATTGCACTAAAGCAATGGGCAAAAGATCTTCGAGTTCGTGATCGTTTTCTGACCCATAATAATGGAGAATATAATTTTTCTTATATTCATCTCCGTATTTGTCTAGAAGCATTCTCTGGATATTTCTGCCAGGCTCATCTCGGTCCAGCACCAATACAGAAGAAGTCTCAGAAGACAAAAGTCGGGATTTAATAAATTTCTCAATATCATTTGTGCCGCCACCAACTAGTGTTTGGTAATCTTTAAATTTCTTCTTGTCTGCCATCAGGCATTCAGAATTGTAAAATTCGAAGATTTTTCGATCAAGTTCCCCTTCGAAAACCAATGTTCTGGGTCCAATCGAAAAGTCCTCCCGATCTGTACCAAAGCCTTCCAAATACAGTACAGATTCTTGAATAATATTATTCTCAGTTGCAGGTGTCAGTTGCGTTTTCTCGTGCTTCTTTTTAACCATTACATGTCGACGCAAATCCTTTCGATCAATCATAAAAATCGAGTGCGTCGCAAAAACCACGTAGTTACCTTGGTCTGCCAACTTCAGTAATTCGTCACGCATGAATCGCACCCCACTGGGGTGCAAATGAGTTTCGGGCTCATCTAAAACCAAAATGTAATTATTGAGGGATTCACACCTCGTTTCTGCGGAAATAGTTAAAAGAAAGGAAATGAAACTCCAAAATCCCTGGCTCCTTCTTTCCATCTCATAGTATCCCCCAGTAGGACTTTTTGGGTCAGTAATATGCAGAGTAATTCGGTCTGCATCCAGGGTGAGATCAAATTCTTGATCGAATTCTTTCCATACATCTCGAATATGTTTATTCAGAGTAGCGTTAATTGCCTGAGCATCTTTCTTCCTCTTACCGGAATCCGTTTTCCATTCTTTGATTTTTTCCGCGAGAGATTCTTCATCGTAAATGCCCAGCGTTCCTGAAAGTAGGAAAATGTTATAGAGCGGCACGCAAACATCTCGTGGATCGTTATTTTCCATGAATTTTTCATACGAAATCTCTGGCGGGATTAAGTATTTCTTATCCCAGGTCCAATACACAATTTGGGGCAGGATACCCTCGACTGCATCCGCAAAAGATTTGGCAATTAAGGCCGTAAAGCCTACCTCTGTGAGTTCTTCAAACTTTGGAAGTACTTCTTCAGGAATTTGGTCCTTTTTTGCAATTTGTGCCTTTGATAACTGATATTCTTTTTCACCAATCTTGAAAGTATCGGTGGATGCTCGAAATTCTTTCTTTAGAATCATTATTCCGGAATCTTTTGGTTTTATAGCTGCAACCGTTTTAAATATTCGAGTTGGCTCCTTTGAGGTGCTACTCAAGTATCTAACAAAATTTACACCTTCAAATTTTGAGGGCGCAAAAACAGCTTCCACATCAACGGTTGAAATTTGTTTCAGCGGTGCAATAACACTTTTAAATACTTTATCTGCTTCCGACTGACTGAATTTAAATTCGAAAGTTATTGTTGGATACTGATCAATTACTTCGCACTGGTCACGTGGGACGAGCTTATAATCGTTATCAAGTGTCCGAATCCCAAGCAGGACATTTGTTTTTCCGGACTCGTTAAGCCCAACAAGTGACATGCACCTATGGGTTATGTTTAGCGTGGCATCCGCTAAGCTTCTAAACGAATTAAAACAAACAGCTTTAAGTTCCATATTAAGAATATTAAGGAAGAGAATCGTACTCTCGGAAAAGACAACTGGAACATACACTGACCTTAAATCAAATTTATATTTTGCAGCCCCACGGGGAATCGAACCCATTTCAAGATGGCCCGGCGCTGAAAGCACCGGGCCACCCTTCGCGTCAGATTGGGCTGTTCTTACGCGTCCACGCCCTCGCGGGCGGCGTCGTACACCACGAACGCTTCGGCCTCGGTGAGCGTCTGCCCGCGCGGACTGCCGCAGGCCGTGATGTGTCCGCAGAAGCGGATGCCACCCACGGTCTTACGGTAGTTCGGCGGGAGGTCGCCCTCCGTCTCCACGGCGCCCGGCAGGTTCAGGACGTTAAGCGCGTGGGCCGGGTTGAAGTACAGGGACGCCGAGGCGTAGCCGGCACGGAAGACGACGACGACCGCGAAGCCGTCGTCATACGGGCGCGACGGGTTCATCTCGATGTCCGTGATGCTCCAGAACCCGACCTTGCCGTTGCGGCTCGTCGCGACGCGCTTGTCGCGGTACGCCGCCTCCTGACGCTCGTACTGTCCGCGGCCGATGGCGATCAGTTCGTCTTCGGTCTTCTCGACGATCTGCATGACCTTGTCGGTCACGTCCACCTCGGTCCCGGGGGTCGCGCGGGGGATGCCGACGGTGAACGCCATGTACTCCACGCCGGTCATGTACAGGAGCGTGGGGTCCAAGGGCGGGATGCCCTTGCTGCCTTGGGTGTCGATCACAGCCAGACGATTCAGGTCCACCGACAGGCCGGGCAGGGGACGGCCCATCATGCGCAGCACGCCGACATGCGTGTCGGCGTCGTAGTGCGTGACTTCGGTTTCGCCCTGATCGGGCTTGGGTTTGATGCGTGCATCGACGGACGGGCAGGGGAAGTGGTGATCGAAGTGATCTTCCCCGTCGGCCAGTCCGGCCTCGATGCTGCGGCGACCCGGGGTGCGGGTGGCCTTCGAGACAAGCAGAACCTTCACGATTCCAATCCTCCACTCGGGAACAGACAGGACGCCGGTTTACGCACCGGCTAGAACAGCCAACCTTCTCAAAGGGCATGCTCTCTTGCGAAAGCGCGCATACTGTAAAATATTCTGTACTTTCGTCAATGTTCCCATAGGTACCGGAGATCATTTTTCACTTCCAGAGTGAAACTTGCAGGTTAAGTGTGTTCCCTTATACTCCCGTGGCGACAGAAAGCTCTTTTGTCATCTGCGGCCCCATCGTCTAACGGCTAGGACACTTGGTTCTCATCCAGGAAATCGGGGTTCGATTCCCCGTGGGGCTGCCACATCGTGAAAGAAGCGCATGTTTCTCTCATGGTTTTTTGCCGAAGGGCTTACATCCGGTCGTCGCCGAACATCGCGTCGCTGCTCTCCGACGGGCGATCCGCTTCTTCCGGCGTACTCAACGCCAGGCTCAGCATGGTCCGGCGCGACTGGGCCAACTGCAGCGGCGAAACGCGGTGGATGTGCAGGTCCGGCCGGTGCATCAGGTAGGCATCCCCGGGCTGCATGTGGTGCTCGTGGCGTCCTTTGCCCAGCAGGAGCTTCGGGTCATCGGCGTTCGGCACGTATTCCAGGTGTCCGCCCTTTTCGTATTTGCCCGGGATCTCCAGCGCCACGCCGAACGTGTACAGGAACTGGTCGTTGTGGCCGCCGTGCGTGTCGCCCACTTGTTCCAAGTGCAGCAGCACGGCCGCTTCGTTGTAGTCCCCGTACGGCACGATGTCCTCGCCGGCGATGCCGCCCAGGAACTGCAGCAACTCCGGCGCTTCCAGCAGGCCGGGGATCAGTTTGCCCAAGCGGGCCAGCGTGGCTTGGTTCACCGTGCGCAGCTTGCGCGGCGTGCCGTGCAGGTACAGGTCGCGGCGGGTGCCGTGCTCCAGGAGTTCCCTGGCCTCGCGGCGGAACTGGGCTACGCCTTCGTCGGTCAAAAATCCGGGCAGCTCGGTCATTACCCCGTGGCGGGGCGGCGTTTGTGCCAGGCGCTTGCCCTTCTCGGCGGAGAGGGGAAGGTAGCGCGGGTTGATGAGTCCCTTCGGCAGCGCCATAAGGGGGTTAGTATACGCCTCTGGCGCCCCGGAAGCACTTGTCATGGATGCCGTAGCTCCGTCGCGGGCGCTTTGGTACACTGCGCCACCGTATGCCCACCAACAAACCCCAGCGTCTTCCCGACGCCATGCCCGACGTAGAAAAGCCCACCCTGCTCGTGGTCTGCGACACGCACCACTGCAAGTTCATCGACGTGGGCAACCACACCCTGCTGGTTTCCGGCACCATCGATTCCAAGGAAGCCGACTACAGCGACAAGGAAGGCCAGTACCAGAGTTCCACCGGCGTCATCGGCGGTATGGCCGACACCAACCCGACCGAGAAGAACCGCCTCCACGAGTTCGCCAACGACGTCGCCACCCACCTGGCCCACGTGGTCCAGGCCCAGAAGATCGAAGAGGTGTACGTCTCGGCTCCGAACAAGTTCCTGGGTGAGCTCAAGAAGCACATCGCCAAGCCGGTCCAAAAGCTGATCCAGAAGATGGTGGACGGCAACTTCGCCAAGGAGTCCCCGCTGGAGGTGCTGCTGCGCTTCCGCCCGGACTTGGAGCAGGCCCGCCAGGCGCTGCGCGACGAGGAGAACTACAGCCCCAAGAACCAGCCGCCCAAGAAGGCCAAGAAGAAATAACGAGATTGAAAAGAAGCAGAAGAGTCAGGGGAGTCAGGAGAGATATCCTCTCCCCTGACTCCCTTGTTTCGCCTGACTCTCCTGTTTCCCGGATGCATGTGAAGTTGCATCAACGTTCGTTTCGTGGAAAATAGCCGTTATGAACCGCGAACAACTCAAACAAGCCTTGGCCAAGCACAAAGCCGAGGAAGCCCATGGCAGTCCGCTGGGCGAATACATCCACGACATCGTCTACGGCGCCAACGACGGCATCGTCACCACGTTCGCCATCGTCTCCGGCGTGGCGGGCGCCAACCTATCGCCCATGGTCGTGCTGGTGCTGGGCTTCGCCAACGTGCTGGCCGACGGGCTTTCCATGGGGCTCGGCAACTACCTGTCCATCCGCAGCAAGCAGGACAACTACAACCGTCTGCTGAAGGAGGAGGGCAAGGAAATCGATGAGATTCCGGAAATCGAGAAAGAAGAAATCCGCGAGATCTACGAGAAGAAGGGTTTTTCCGGGCAGGAGCTGGAACTGGTGGTGGAGAAGATCACGTCTGACCGCCAGATCTGGCTGGATACCATGATGCTCGAGGAACACGGACTGGTGAACGAAGAAGGCGGCATGCCGGCGCTGCACGGGTTCATGACGTTCATTTCGTTCCTGGTGTTCGGCTCCATCCCGGTCGTCGCCTACGTGGTGCCGTTCGCCGAAGGCAACCGCTTTCTCTACGCCATCATCGCCACCGGCATCGCGCTGCTGGGCTTGGGATTGCTGCGCAGCTGGGTGACGCGGGAGCGCATTTACAAGGGTCCGCTGGAAATCCTGTTCGTGGGTGCGGTGTGCTCGGTGGCCGCGTACGGAGTGGGTGTGATGCTGCGGGGTCTGGGCATCGCCGGCTGACGAGAGATTCAGGGGAAACAGGGGATTCAGAAGATTCAGGGGAAGTTCCCCTGCTTCACCTGACTCTTCTGCTTCTCGTCAAATCGCTTTCGCCGGACACATCTCCCTGTACGGACAACTCCTGCATTTTTCCACGCCCGGGTCCGGCCTGTAATCCTTGGATTCCATCTGTTGCGCCAGCAGCCGGATGATCTTTTGCGCGTCTTGGATCTGCGACGCGTTGCGGGTGGTCACGACTTCCGTCAGCTCCTCTTCGCCCAAGAACAGGAGCTTGAGCTCCGCCACCGGTTCGCCCCAGATTTCCTGCGCCGCCGCGGCGTAGATGGACAACTGCAGGTCGGTATCGGCCGACTGCTGGTCGCGCACTTGGCCGGATTTGAAGTCGATCACCGTCAGGCCTGTGGCCGTGCGCTCCACGCGGTCGAAACGGCCGGCGATGCTGACGGCCGGTTTGTCGTCCACTGCCGGGATGTTCAGCGTGAATGCCTTTTCGCAGCCCGCCACGTGGCGCGGCTCGGCCTGCCACCAGCGGAAGAAGTGTGCCAGCGCCTTGTCTCCCTGCATGAGCGCCGCGTCCTGCGCCGCCCGCGAGCCGTACCCCTGTGCCACGAAGCTCTGGCGCCACAGCGTCTTGAGCGTGGTTGCGTCCAGCTTGCGGTCGGGGCCGTGTGCTTCGTCGGTGAACAGCGCGATTTGCCCCGGCGCCGCCGCTTTCGGCTGTAGGCCCACTTCCAATTCGCCCCACTTCTTGAGCGTGAGGTGGATGCTGCTGCCGAAGCTTTCGCCCATGGAAATTCCGCGCGGCACTTTCTTCACGAACGCGAATTCGTACTGCTTGGGGCAACGGCGGTAACACTGGAGCTGCGAGTACGACAGCGGCATGTCTCCAGTTTAGCGCGTTCCCGTTTACACCGTGGGCTTGTCGATGGTGATCGGCGGCGTGGGACGCAGGTCCGGCGAGCCGGCCATGCGGAACTGGATCGTGATCTTCGTGACGCCGTCCTCGGCGGTGAACGGCCGCTCGGCGGCGCTCGCGATGGGCACGGTGGCGGACGTCGGCGTGAATTCGGTGCTTCCAGCCACGCTGCCGTCGGCCCGCAACTGCGTCAGCCGCATCAATTCGATGGGCAGATCGGTGGTGTTGATGGGAGGCAGCACGAACCGGTTGTTGGTCAGCGGACGTTGCCACTCGGTCCTCCGGAGTACGTCGCCGATGCGCTTCTCGCGCTGGCTCAGGTCCAGGGTGGGTGCGGCCGTGCTGAACAGCAGCGGCCCGCCGGGGATCTCGCGGATGGCAGTGCTGGTCAACGTCGTGCGGCTGGTGGCGACGTCGGTCACGAGCTTCGTCGCGGCGGCGACGCCTCCGATGCCCAGGGCGGCCTTGTTGCCCCAGTCGCGAAGCTTGTCGCGTCCCTCCTTGCCCATGAACAATCCGACGGTGTACGTGGCCACGCGGGACGCCAGCCACGTGGCGCCGCCGGTGATGGCGCCGAGCTTCAGCCAGTTTGGCATCAGGTTGTTGTACGCGTAGCGGGCACCCTGCTCGCCGCGGACGATGGTCTGGTCCATCAGTCCGACGTTGTTGTTGGAAACGCCGATGCGGTTTGCCTCGATGCGGTCGCGCAGGCGGCCGAACTCCGTGCGGGTCTGCAGGGCCTGCAGGGCACGAACGACTTCGCCGCGGCTGCCGCTACTGATGGCGGCGTCGATCATTTTGCGGGAATCGTCGGTCGAGCCTTCCGTGTCGTGGATCGTATTGCGGAGCGCGATCAGTTCGTCGCGTGCGGCTGGCGGCGCGTCCTTCAGGTCACCTTCGCGCGGAATTTCGATGGGTGTCGTCGGCATAAAAAGGGTGGAAAAACGCTAGGTGGAGGAGATGGGACGCATGGTGTTGAGGTTGATGCGGCGTCCGACGCTGGAGTTGGCCAGCACGGCGTTCCAGCTGCCGGCGGCGACGATCTTGGCGACGGATTCGGCGTTGCCGCCCACGTGGATCACGTTGTCGCGCCACTCCACCATCGGGATGTCCTGCGGCAGGCCGGCGTCGAAGATGATCTGGCTGATGTCGCGGTCGTTCTCCAGCCGTGCCAGCGCCTGCATGTCCCCCAGCGACACGCGAGTGCTGCCCGCGCGGATCGTAAATTCGTTTCCGTTCAGGATTTCGGGGTTGCCGCGCTGCACGACCGTGATCTTGGTCGCGCCCGTGAGGGTGCGGATGGCGGTCTCGAACTGGCGGGCGTCGTTGGTCGACGGGTTGCCGTTCTCGGCGAAGCCGCCGGGAAGCGCGGTGTATTCGGTGGCGTTGGCCAGTTCGTAGCCGCCGCCGGACGGATTGGTCAGCTTGAGCTTGGTGGCGTTGCGGAAGCGGACGCTCATGCCCACGAGGGTGCGCGCCTCATTGGTCTGTGCCACGCCGGTTTCATCGAACGAGCCTGCCGGAATGGTGAATTCGTTTGCCGCGGTCATCTCCATGGGGCTGCCGCTGGCGCCGATGCGGATCTTCACGGCGTTCGGGAACTTGCGCATGGCGCCCACCAGCGTCTTGGCCTCGGCCGTCACCGGGTTGCCGGTGTCGTCGAAGTCGCGGGCGGCTGCGGGTGCCGTGAGCGGCGCGGGGGAGATTCCTCCGGGCGTTGCCGAGAGGGGCGGGGCGGACAGGTCGCCGATGCGGGCCGTGATGGCCACGCCGCCGGTGCCGATCTGCGCCTGCACGTCGGAGCCGTTCGTGATGCTGGAGACCGGGCGGCCGATGCGGCCGCCGATGCTGGTGATGAGCGCGTTGCGCTGGTCCGTCACGCGCTTGTCCGCAAGCTGCTTGCGAAGGCCGTCCAAGTTCAGCAGTTCCATGGGGGAGTTCAGCACCAGCTGCGTGGTGATGCCGGTGTCGCGCTGGGCTTTCACCCATTCTTGCAGCAGGACGGTGACCGGACGCGGCGGCTGGACGGCCTTGAGGGCATTCCAGGTGACGTCGTCGAAGTTCGGGTTGGCGCAGAGCACGTTGGAACCCGCGAGGGCTCCGCGGAAGGCGCGTTCGGCCTCGCGGCGGGCGGCGCGGTCACGGCGGCTTTCGGGCGTGCTGCCCATCAGGCTGCCGATGATGTTGATGGGTGCGGCCAGCGCCGTGCCGATGACGGGGATGCGGGCGAGGGCTTCGGGAGAGGCGATCAGGCCGTCGAGAATGCGTTCGCCGGCGGTGGCGATGTTGCTGCTGAGGGCTTTGGTCTGCGCTTCCACTTTGGCGGCCTCCTGCGCGGTAGCCGGGCGGCCGCTGAACATGGTCATGACGCGGCTGGTAATGCCGCCGAAAAAGTCCGTCAGGAAGCTCGGTGCCTCGGGGGCCGGCGGAACGACCGGTGCGACCGGTGTCACGGGGGCCGTGGTGGCCAACGGACGCTTGAGCAGCTCCAGAACGGCGCCCAGGCGGTCCTCGATGGTGCGCAGGGCGTCTTCGGTGCTCGTGGTTTCGCGCACCTGTTTGCGCAGGACGGCGAGACGCTCGACGATCTCCTTCTTCAGGCGCTCGTTGATCCGGTTGGGGAATTCGGTGTTGATGACGTGCGCCAGGTCGTCGAGCTGCTCGTGCGTGCGGGTGCGGACGACCGCAAAGAAGCCTTCCGTGTCCGTCAGCATGCCGGCAGCGATTTTGCGGGCGTTTTGGATGCCCTCCTGCGTGCGTTCGCGCGTCGGGGCCGGCGCGGTGGCCGGCAGGAAGCCGTCGAGGCTGGAGCCGGTGCTAAAAGAAGGGGGCATCATGACGGGTTAGGCGCGGGTGAATTCGAGCGTGACGTTGTCCACGGTCACGCGCTTGGCGTTGGAGTCGAGGGCGTTCTTGATGGCGACGGCGCCGAACGTCTTGGTGAGGTCGGTGGTGCCCTGGCGCGTCTTCACGGTTAGGGATTCCACCGGGGCCGTGCCGGCGCGGACAGGCGTGACTTCGGCGACCGTGGCGGCATCATTGCCGTGTTTGGCGGCCGCTTTATAGGTGTCGCCTCCTTTCTGGACGCGGAATTCGCCGTTCACGTAGCTCATCTGCATGTCCTGGATCGTCTCCGCGGCGGCACCCAGCGGGCGCGGGGCATCGGCGGCGACTTCCTTCTTCTTGGCCTCCTGCTCGGTGACGGCGGGGGCCGGGGTGGTGCCGGGAGCGGCGCCGGGGACCGGCAGACCCAACACGGATTCGATGGTGGGCAGCGGCTCATTGAACGGCTGGCGGGCCTGCTCGGAGAGCGTGCGGTTGGTGGCGTGGCCGACCATCGCGTTGATGTACAGCTCCTTCACGCGGTCCGGTCCGCCGCGGGCGGCGACGGCTTTGGCGATGGAGGGGTTCTGCATTTTCAGTTTCAGCAGGGCGGGCCAGCTGCCTTCCACGCGGGTGCGTACGGCGAATTCCTGGGCGCCCGGGACGATCTTGAAGTTTTCGGCGACGCCGGCGATCAGGTTGCGGAAGGCGTTCATCAGGAACGGCTGCACCTGGGAAAACTGCTTGGCGATTGCCTCCTCCGGAATACCGGTGCGCTCGCTGATCATGGTGAAGACGCCGCGGTCGCGGATGAATCCGTCGACGATCTCGCTCAGGCGTCCTTCCAGGCGGCCGAACAGGTGGCCGGCGCGGGTGGTCGGTGCGCGGCCGTCGATCTCACGTCCGAGGTTTTCGGCGTCGGTGCCCAGGCGGTTTTCCGCACCGTTCAGCAGTTCGCTGATGAAATCCTGCGATTCCTTGTCGTTGAACTCGGCGGCGATTTCCTTCTCCAGGCTTTCCGGCAGGCGGCCGGTCGCCGGGTCGATGAGCAGGGCCAACGTCGCGATGACTTCGCGCTGCTGCTTCTGGATGCGCTCGGCGAGCTCCTTGGAGTTTTTGCCGTCGCGCTCGGTGGCCTGTGCGCGCATGTCCTTCATCAGCGTTTGCAGCTGCTGCTTGATTTCTTTTTGCGCTTTTTCGCGCCGCTGCGCGCGTTCGGCGGAGTCCTTTTTGACCGACTCAGGCCTGTCGGACGGAAGCGGGGCGTCGGGGATGCGCGGACGGTTCATGGTCGTGAAGGGGAGTGGGTGTTAGGCTGCGACGAGTTTCTGCTGGCAGAGCGTGGCTGCGCGTTCGATCATCTTTAGGTAGCCGTCCATCTGCTCGGTCCACACGATGCCCAGGGCTTCGGTGAGGATCCGGTCGAGTTTCATGAGCTGCTCCTGGTTCATGCTGGGCAGCTTCTTGAGCCAATACTCACGCTCGTGCTCGGTCAGGAGCCGACTTTCGGTCACTTTCCGGCGCAGGGAATCGACGTCCATGGGTTTGGGTTTTGTGTGAGTATTTCTCCTTAGTATACCAAAAAACGCCATTTTGCGGAAGAGGGCGGGTTTCAGACGCCCGGAGACCCCGTTTTCCGATCGGCGTTGGAGGACGTTTCGGGGTCTGCTATGCTCATAACCACTTCATTTCCCGCTCTGCACCATGCATGTTGAACACTTCGAAAAAGGCGTCCGTTACGACGACAAGGAACTGCTTCTGCTTGCCAAAAAGATCGGCAAGCTCGCCACCTACTGCCGCCGCCTGAAGGACGAGGGTTCGTCCATCCGCGTCGAGGCCGAGGGTCGCGACACCAAGAAGAGCCGCGACCAGGTGAAGGTCATGATCACCATCCACCTGCCCGGCAACGTCATGCTCCGCGCCGAATCCCGCAAGTTCAAGGCCCTGGACGCCGTGGACAGCTGCATCGAGAAGCTCGAATCGCAGATCAAGCGCTACAAGGACGAGCACACCGGCCGCCAGCGTGCCCACAAGATGAAGGGCAAGAAGAAGCTGGGCATGATGCTCCAGGACTAAGCGAAAACCCGATG
>CAYSWB010000003.1:0-31139 GCA_964434575.1 uncultured Candidatus Peribacteria bacterium
TCACACCTTGCGGTACACGATTTTGAGTCGTGCGCGTCTACCAATTCCGCCACTCCGGCACTGGCCAAAGCCTACAGCGGGATAGCGCGTCTATCAAAGGAAAGTGCGCTATACTGCCGCGGCCATGAAGAAGTACTCCACGTTCATCTTCGAGCGCTACCAATTCAATCCGAAGACCCATCGGATCATTTTGGAGTACTCGCTGGACCACGACGAGACGTTCACGGAGACCATCCAGCTGCCCACCGAGGGCCTAGACCCCGACGCGCTGGACACCCACGAACTGGACGCCGCCATGTTCGCCATGCACCTCATCGGCGGCATCAGTTACTACAAGACCTGCATCCCGCGCGAGATCGTCATCAAGTCCGGCGCGCTCAACCGCGCGCAGGCCAAATTTTGGACAAGCGTGTACGAGAACGGCCTGGGTGAATTCTTCTACAAGAACCAGATCGATTTCCGGAACCTCATCCGCTTCCCGGCCGAGGGTGACAGCAAACCCATCAACTGGAAGCGCCGCAACGTGGTGAACCGCACCGAGAAGCGCCTGCTGGTGCCCATCGGCGGCGGCAAGGATTCCATCGTGACCATGGAGCTTTTGAAAAAATCCGGCTGTCGCCAGACGCTGCTGCGCATGGAGCCGCACCCCATCATCGACGAAGTCGCGCACATCTCCGGCCTGCCGATGATGACGGTGAAGCGCACGCTCTCCCCCACCCTGTTCGAACTCAACAAGCAAGGCGCGCTGAACGGCCATGTGCCGATCACGGCGTATTTGTCGGTCTTGTCGTCGGTCATCGCGCTGCTGTACGGCTACGACGCGGTGGTGATGAGCAACGAAGGCAGCGCCGACTACGGCAACGTGATGTTCCACAGCCGCGAGATCAACCACCAGTGGAGCAAGAGCCTCGGCGCCGAAAAGCTGATCGCCGATTACCTCCGCGACTGGGTGTCGCGCGATGCCGGGTACTTCAGCCTGCTGCGGCCGCTGACCGAGCTGCACGTCACCAAGCTGTTCACGCAGCACCCCGAATACTTCGAATCCTTCACCAGCTGCAACAAAAACTGGAAAATCGCCGGCGACGGTCCGGAAGGCCGCTGGTGCGGGGAATGTCCCAAGTGCGCGTTCGTCTTCGTCCTGATGGCGGCGTTCCTGGATCACGAGACGCTCCAAAACATGTTCGGCAGCATCCTGTTCGACGATGAAAGCCTGCGTCCGCTCTACCGTCAGTTACTGGGCATCGAAGGCACCAAGCCGTTCGAATGCGTGGGCACGCCCGAAGAAACCAAGGCCGCGTTCCTGCTGGCGCACGAGCGCGGGGACCTGGAAGACACCGCGATCATGCGGATGTTCGTGAAAGACGTCCTGCCCGGCATCAAGCAACCCAAGAAGCTGATCCAAAGCCAGTTCGAGACCGGAGCCAAGCACCTCATCCCCGAGCCCTACCTGCCGCTGCTTCCCTCCTGATGCGCATCCAAGAACTCGACGGCAAGAAGATCTGCATCCTGGGCTTCGGCCGCGAGGGACAAGCCACGCTGCGCGCGTTGCGGCACTTCGCCCCGGCCGCCAAGGTCACCATCGCCGACCAAAAGCTGGAACATCCGCCGCTGGGATTCGAGACGCAGACCGGCGACGCGTACCTGCGCGATCTGGGACGCTTCGAAGTGATCGTGAAATCTCCCGGCATCCCGCCCAAACCCGAGCTGGCCTCCGTCCGCAACAACATCACCTCGGCCACGCAGATCTTCCTGGACACCGCCAAGCATGCCGGCGCCACGATCGTCGGCATCACCGGTTCCAAGGGCAAGAGCACGACCACGTCGCTCATCTACGAGCTGCTGAAGACGGGAGGGAAAGACGTGCACCTGGTCGGCAACATCGGCATCCCTGCCATCGACTTCCTGGACCACGCCAAACCCGGCGCGCTGTTCGTGCTGGAGATGAGCAGCTACCAGCTGGCCGACATCACCACCAGTCCGCAGATCGCGGTGGTGACCGCGTTCTTCCCCGAACACCTGGACTATCACGGCTCGCTGCACGCGTACCTGGAAGCCAAGAAGAACATCGCGCGCTACCAGCGCCCGGGCGACACCGTGTTCTACGGCGACGGCTTCGCTGAGACCAAGGACATCGCCGCGGCAAGTCCCGGCAGGCACATCGCGTACTCCAAGGCCGACGCGCCGGTGAAGCTGGATGAAATCCATCTGCGCGGCGAACACAACCTGGTGAACATCGGCGGCGCATGGAAGGTCGCATCGTCGCTGGGCGTGCCCGCCAGCGTCGGCATTCCGGTCATCAAGGCGTTCAAGGGCCTGCCGCACCGGCTGGAAGTCGTCGGCGAAGCGCACGGCCTGACATGGGTGAATGACAGCATTTCCACCACGCCGGAATCCGCGATCGCCGGCATCCGCGCGTTCGGCACGGCCGTGTCCACCATCATCGTGGGCGGGCAGGACCGCGGCTACGACTTCGGCAAGCTGGTGGACGAACTGGCTGCTAACGACGGCATGCGCAACGTCGTCCTGCTGCCCGACAGCGGCCGCAAGATTCGCCAGCTCGTCGAGGAGAAGAACGTCAAAAAGCTGTCTCTCTACGACGCCAATGACATGACCCAAGCCGTGGAAGCCGCCAAAACGTACGCGCCCAAAGGCACCACCGTGCTGCTGTCCCCCGCTTCGCCGAGCTACGGATTCTTCAAGAACTTCGAGGACCGCGGCGAGCAGTTCCGTGCCGCGGTACTGGCAATCGCCAAAGTGTAAGCGTCAGTCATTCTCCTGGTTCCAGTCGGCCATGGGATTGATTTCGCGGTACAGCACGGCAAGGACCACCGTATCGGGCAGGTGTGGATTGTGGGCCAGCAGGTTCCGCACGCGGGTGGTCGCCTGCAGATGCACGTGCATCGCGATGTGTCCGAATCCGTATTGCTCGACGATATCCGCGACGCGGACTGCCAGCGGAGCTTCCGAATCTGCTGTGGAGGAGGGTGCGAGGGGCGACATGGAAAGACAGTAGTTATTTTTTACAACTATGCAAGTTTTTGCCGCGCATGGAACAACGTCACGTCGTACTCGTGGCATGTTTAAGCCGCCGAAACATCGCCCGAACCCACCTTCACTTTGGCCGGACGGATGACCTTTCCGCCGAACTCGTACCCGTCCTCGAACGCTTCCAATACCTTGCCGGCTTCGCCCGGCGCGGTCATCAGTACTTCATGGCGTTCGGGATTCACGCTCTCGCCCGTGGCCTCGAACCTCTTCAGGCCCATGTCGGCGGTCACGCGCGTGAGCTCCTGCTGCACCGCGGTCATGCCCTTCACCCACTCGTGGTTCTTCAGCTCCTCGGGCAGATGCCTGAACGCGCGGGCGAAGTTGTCGATGGTCGGAAGCAGCTTGCGAAGGCACGCCTCGGCGGCGAATTTCTTCAGTTCGTTGCCCTCGCGCTCCATGCGCAGCTTGGCGTTCTGCAGTTCCGCCTGGGCCCGGCCCGCGATGTCGGTGAGCTTGGCCACCTGTTGCTTCAGCTCGGCGACTTGGGCGCTCTCGGCGCCGGCGGCCGCGGCCTGGGCGTCGGCTTTGGCCTGGGCCTTCTTCACTTTCTCGGCGAGATCATCCCCTGCCGAACCTCCCTTTGCGGCCTTGCCGTGGGTTTTTTGATCGTTCTTCGTCATGCCGGAAGTATAGCAGAGACCGCAAGTCCCTCAATCTGGAGCTGACACGGCGGCACCGCCTTATGCTACGATCCGCGCCATGCTGCAATCCATCCTCTTCATCGTCGCCGGCTTGTTCATCGTCGTGAAGGGCGCGGACTGGCTGGTGGAAGGCGCGTCGTCGCTCGCCCGGCGCATCGGCGTCTCGGAATTGGCCATCGGACTCACCGTCGTGGCGTTCGGCACCTCCATGCCGGAATTGTCGGTGAACCTCCTGAGCGCGGTGAACGGCAACACCGACATCGCCATCGGCAACATCGTCGGCAGCAACATCGCCAACATCCTGCTGATCCTGGGTCTCGCGGCGATCATCTCGCCCATGACCGTCCAAACCTCGACCGTCTGGAAGGAAATCCCCTTCTCGCTGCTGGCCGCGGTGCTGGTGTTCATCATGGCCAACGACCGCATCATCGACGGCCTGGGCTTCGCCGAGCTGACGCGCAGCGACGGCTTGTCGCTGATCGCGTTTTTCCTGATCTTCCTGTGGTACACCTTCGGCATGAGCCGGGTGGAGGACGGAACGCCGGACACGTCGAAAAAACTCGGCCTGCCGATGGCCTGCCTCATGATCCTGGGCGGTCTCGGACTCCTCATCGTCGGCGGAAAGCTGACGGTGGACGGCGCGACGACCATCGCGACGGTGCTGGGGGTCTCGCAATCGCTCATCGGCCTGACCATCGTCGCGGTCGGAACGTCGATTCCGGAACTCGCCACGTCCGTGGTGGCGGCCATGAAGAAGAAGGCCGACATCGCCGTGGGCAACGTGGTCGGCAGCAACATTTTCAATATTTTCTGGATCCTGGGCATCAGCGCGGTCATCCGTCCGCTGCCCTTCAAGCCCGAAATGAACGTGGATCTGTTCGTCATGATCCTGGCGACGGTCATGCTGTTCCTGTCCAGCCACACCGGCTACCGCCGCGTGTTGTTCTGGAAACAGCGCGAGGGTCACGTCATCAACCGCGTGGATGGGTGGCTCATGCTCGGGAGCTACGCCGTGTACGTCGCGTACCTGGTCTGGCGCGGTTAGCCGGTACGAATGGCGTCAGTTCGGCCAGATCTTGCGAACCCGCTCGACGAGCGACGCGTACCACGTCCTGGTTTGCACGGCCGTTGGCGCGGGCAACCTGTTCTTGGGCTTGCGGTCGGCGAACGCTTTTTCCGGGTCGTAGCCCTCCAGCGCCTGCAGGAGCCTGTCGCGAATGTGCTCCATCGGTCCGGCATACGCTTCTTCCCGGCTCATGATGTATTCGCGGAAACCGTCACGGGTAGCCTTGTCGCCGAGCAAGGGCAGGATGTCGCGCCGGAACTGGCGGACGAGAGTGGCGGCGGTGGAGCCGACCGCCTGGTCCCGGTTGTCGAAATGGAGATACCCGCCGGCCGCGACGTCATCGAGTTTGTTCAGACGCTCGTTCACGTCCGCATATTCGCGAAACAGTGCGTTCGCCTCGTCCGAAGTCATCGTCTTCAATGTGCACGCGAGCACGATGAGATGCTTGAACCGGTCGGCCATCAGCACCTTGCCCTCCACGTCCTGGTCCAACTGGTGCGCGCAGAGCATGTTGATGCCGCGCACGCCGCACGTCGCATTCGTCACTCCGGAAACGGCGGGATCTTCGTGCTCCTTCGCGCAGCAATACGCCATCAAAGAACGCAGCCACTCCTTCGCGTCGGCCACCACCTTCGCCGCTTCTTGCGGCGTGGCAGGAAGCGTTTCATCGGGCTTGTACGGAGCCTTCGACGGACGCGGCGCGATGGGAAGCGGGATGCGCTGCCTCATTTAGATATTATACAACAAAATTTATAATAAATCCACTATCTGGACCGCTACTTTTGAGTCTGGCGGCGGCTTAGCCCAGGCTCCTGCGGATGATGCCGGCCTCCACGATCTCGGCCCGAATGGCATCCGGACGCAGGTGTTTGGGATCCTGCAAGCGACGGAAAATGGTGGAGGTGTAATTGCGGTGAATGAAGTGGTGCGGCTTCTGCGGACCCAGTTCCAAGCCGAGCATGTCTTCGATGGCCTTCACGTCCTCTTTCACGGCCTTGAACGTTGCCGAAGTCTTGGCCAGCGCGTCCAAGTTCTCGCGGTTCAAGTACTTGCCGGCATGCTGGAGATCGTCCTTCAGCGCCGGGTAGTACCGCTCGATGAGGCCGTAGTTCCCCTGCTGTTGCGCGAGCTTCAGCCCCCTGCCGGTGGTGATGAGTTCCGGCGGAACACCCACGGAGTACAGCGCCGCGGTGAAGCCGATGGCGCGCGGCAGGCGCACCTTGCCGATGCCGCGGCTGTAACCGAACAAGCCGATATGCTGCAGACGCTCGCGGCGCGGCGGTACGAACGCCGCCACCTGGTTGATGAGCGGCGCGATGCTCTCGATGCCCGGACGCCACATCTTCGTGAACATGGCCGCCAGTTCCCCGATGGCCTCCAGGTCTTTGGCCGGGATGCGCACGACGTTTTTTTTGGGCGCCTGTTCGTGGATGGCCTTCAGCGCGGCCTTCACGTCCTTCGGGGCATAGTCGTAGCGGAAGCCAGACTGGATGGAGTACGTGGCAACGCCCGCGTACTGCTCCAAAAACGGCTTGGTGTAGAGCGGATTCACGCTGCCGCGGAACGGCAGAGAACCGGTGCCGATGACGGGGTGCACGTCGATGCCGAGCGAATCGCCGGTGGCGTGCGCGATGCTGAGCGCCGCCTTCACCGCGAGCACGGCGGGCACCAGGCCCGCGTTCATGGCCGGGTCCGATCGCGCGAGGAAAATGCGCTGTCCGCGGCCGGACAGATCCTTCTTTTCCTTGATCAGCGATTCCCAGTACGGCCGGATGATGTCCTCGATGCCCAGCAGCGACGGCACGTCCTCCACCAGCGGCGTGACCTCGAACTGCCGCAGGATCTGGTCTTCGTGCTTCTTTCCTTTGTGGAACACCGCGCGGTGGAAACCGGCGACTTCCTTGAACGCCTTGCGGACCGCCATCGGCTGGGACGCGGACGTGGTGAGCGGAAGGAACATCTCGGTGACGGCCGGGCGCTTCATGCCGATCTCGCGCGAGAGGTCGGCCAGCGACAACACGTTCATGAACGCACGCGCGGAGCGGTGCATGTTGTCTCCGTCGAACGCGGGAATGCGGTACGTGAGGTGGATCTGTTCGCCGAGCGGCTTGCGCTTCAGTAATTCCTGCGCGCGGGAAAAGAGTTTCTCTCCCACCGCCTCGTCGACGTATTTGCCCTCCCAGTCCCACATGTATTCGTCGATGCCGCCCTGCTCGAACAGCAAGGTCATCTCTTCGATTTCGTCCTGCGTGGGAATGAAAGCGTCGTCCCTCCAGGCCGGCACTCCCGCGTTATCGGGGTGCTGGGTCGCCATGGTGACCGGAGGCCAGACTCGCTTCGCCATCAGCCGCACTGTAAAGCATAAGAAACGATTAAGGAAACGCATGCATGGCGTGACTCGTACGCGCCCGGGGCGCTATACTGGTACCAATGAAGAAGCGTACGAATAAGGCATGTGCTTCGTGTGCCGCCCCGCGTGCCGGCGGAAGGGACATGGCTGAAAGCCTGGCCATGCTGGTCGTGGCTGCCGGGCTGCTGGCGCTTTACACGCGGGTGGGATCACCGTCGTTCGCCATGGAAACGGGCAACGTCGTGAGTTTGGGCGCCATTTTCTTCGTGGGCGTCACCGCTTCCGTTTCCAGCTGCCTCGCGCTGGTGGGCGGACTGCTCCTCTCCGTGTCAGCGGCATGGTGCGAAGACCATGGCGAGGTATCGCGCGGACGGAAGTTCGTCCCGCTGGCGCTGTTCAATCTCGGACGACTGGCCGGTTACTTCGTACTCGGCGGACTGGCGGCGATGCTTGGCAAAAGCATGGGGTTGTCGCTGCAGGCCACCGGTGTCGTGACCGTGGCGCTCGCGCTGGTCATGCTCATGCTCGGCCTGAAAATCCTGCATCTGGTACCCAAGAGCTTCTGCACGGTTCCGTTGCCGCGTTCCATGATGGAGCGCATCCGGGGCCTGTCGGGCTCCAATCATCCGGTCGCCGCCCCGCTGCTGGGCGCGCTGACGTTCTTCGTGCCGTGCGGGTTCACCCAGTCCGTGCAGCTGCTGGCGCTCGGTTCCGGAAGCTTCATGGCCGGCGGCCTGATCATGCTGGCATTCGCGCTCGGCACGCTGCCGGCGCTGCTGGGCATCAGCGCCCTCAGTGCATTCGCCGACGGAAAAGCTGGCCGGCTGTTCTTCAAGTTCTCCGGTGCGGTCGTGGTGCTGCTGGCGTTCGTGAATATGCAAAACGGCCTGACGCTGGCGGGCGTGCATCCGGGCATGCTGCGTTTCGGACCCGAACGCGCGTCCGCGGCGCCGGACCCCAACGTGACCATCGACGAGAACGGCCAGCAAATCATCAGCCTGTCGGTGTCCGACCACGGCTACTCCCCCGCCTCCTTCACCATCTCGCCGGGCAAGCCGACGTGGATTTACGCGGTGGCTCCGGAAGGCGTTTCGGGTTGCGCCCGCCACCTCACCACTCCCGCGTTCAACATGAGCGTCGCGATCGAGAAAGGCGAAAATTGGCTGGGGCCGCTGTCGCCGGATTCGGACTTCGTCATCGCGTGCTCCATGGGCATGTTCCGCGCCGACGTGCACGTGACGAAGGGCTAGGTCACATGGTGCACGGCACCTCCGGGTCGGCGATGCAATTTTCCGTGGGCGGATCGCCGCGTTCCGGGCAGGTCCGCGAGTAGAGGCAGGCATCGTCGCTCAACAAGTTCATTTGGTACGTGACGTCGGCTTCGGCCTGCGAGTCGGTCAACAGGACGCTGTCCGTGTCGGCGAACGCATAGTCGGCCGGATTGCCCGGGACCTCCTTGCCATTCACGTACAGGCGCAGCTTGCCGCCGGCGCACTCCTTGAACGTCTTCCCTTCGAACCAGCAAAAACCGTCCTTGCCCTGGCCGATGCCGAATCCGATGGACGCGAAGAACTCACCCAGCGTCAGGCCCGGCTTGTGGCGGTGGATGACGCGGCCGTTGCCGTCGTGGAGGTGCAGGTATTTGTCCTTGGCCTCCTTGTAGGTGAGGTCGGTCGACGAACCGGACATGAACTTCTCGCCGGAGAAATCGATCTGCTTGCCCTGGATCCATACCGCGAAATCGGCGTGCGTGTGGTTCGGGTCGGGATTCACTGCGGGCCGCACGCGGCCGGGGCCGAGGGCCCAGAACGTGACGGCGGCGGCGAGAAGAAGGGCGAAGGCGGCGGGAACGGTTTTCATGGTGCGGTGGGACTGGAAAGTATGGCGACAGTGTACGACGGGAAGCGCCGCAAGTCTTTACCGTTCCTTCATGTAGGACGTCGAGACACATGGTAGAATGTCCGCATGTCTTCCGTACACATCGCCCGCTGGATGCTCATCCTCGGCCTCGCCTTCGTTTTCGCCTATTTCGGCGTCGAGAAATTCATCAATCCGGACGTGTGGATCGGCTGGATGCCGGACTGGTTGGACAACGTGGCCGGACTGTCGTTGAAGCAGTGGATGGACGTCACCGCCATCGCCGAGATCATCATCGCCGCCGCGCTGTTGTTCCCCTACCGGCTCATCCAGCGCATCGCCGCCTTCCTGGCAGCCCTGCATCTCACGGCCATCCTGACGCAGGTGGGCTGGAACGAGATCGCCGTGCGCGACATCGGCCTGCTGATGATGGCGTCATCGCTGTGGTACCTGCTGAAGGACGATCGGGTGGTGAAGTAAACGCGGGTTGCGGTACCATCGCGGCATGAAACACTCCTCCCTCCTGTTGGGCATGGCTTCCGCCGTGCTGATCTCCGGCTGCATGCCGGCCGCCCCGTCGACGGGCGAGACCGCAATGTCGTCTTCCGCCATGACCTCGTCCGCCGCGATGGCGGACGCGTCGTCTTCCGCATCGTCCGAGGCCCCCGCCGGCGCGGTGGTCATCGCCTTCGACAAAAAGGTGACCGAAGACGACCTGGCGACCATCCACACGACCGCGGCGCTGCGCATGACCGGCGCGATCACCGAAGAAGTGGATTTGGGTGAAATCCTGGGCGAACTCGTGCAGGTGGACCCGTCCGCGTACGGCACCTACGCCAAGGACGGCACGGAAGTCATTGCCGTGTTCACCGCATGGTGGGCCGGACAAGGTGAAGAAATCATCGTTCGCCACGACAAAACCGCCGCCGTACTGAGCGTGGACCACCGCTACGGCGACGAAAGCGGCTCCTGCACCGAACCGCAGAACATGGCCGAGTTCCCGCTCGCCGCCTCTTCCACGCTGGAATTGCAGGACACGGGCGAGACGGCGGCACAGTCCAGCCTGAAATTCTGCTACGAGTAAAACGCCTCAGAAAGCCACGAACCGCATTTTCCCCGCGAGGAATTTGCGGTTTTTGACATTGTATTGAATTCTATGCGGCGTGACTTTTTTGATTCCAGGTATGGCGGCGTATGAAGAAGCCAAAGAGCGTGCCGCCGAAGTACGCCGGAACAAGCTCGATGTCGATTGGCGCATCTGCGCCGGGCACTTCGAAGATGACGCGAAACCGAACCTGGTGACGTATCCGGAAGGCGCGGCCTGCATCATCCCGGACGAGCGGCGCTGGGACGTGGCCGCGATGCAGGTGGAACTTCGCGCGATGATCGAGCGGTCCATTCGTTTCGACGACGGCACGCAGTTCAGCCGCTACGCCCAAAGCATGCGAGACGACAAGACCTGGAAGCTGGATGAGGCGTTGCCGATGCGTCCGAAGCTCCGCATGGGCGAGAAGCGCCTGAACGATGTGCTCGACAGCCGCATGGAAGCGGCCCAGCTGCCGGAACGCACGCGCGTATGGTTCCGGACGCTGTACGGCACCATGCTCGGCCACGCGAGGAATCTGGCCGACCGCGGCCGCGGCCTGGCGGGACGGACGGAATGGTTATTCGGCGAGATCACCAAAGAGGCGCCGACCGGCAAGGTGAAGACGCTGTTCACGCCGGTATCCATCCATTTCCGCTGCGAAAAGAAGGTGGATTGCGCGCGCCTCATTTACCCGAATCCCGCCCACCAGGAGCGGCGGACCGAGGCCGAGGAATGGCGCGGCGCGCAGGTCGTGCACAAACTCCCCGACTCGCTGGGCGGATTCAGGGTTCCCGTGTCGGTGGAGAACTTCGAAGTCACCAAGGGCAACGATTCGTTCGGCACCTTCGAGCACGAGCAGGATCACGCCGTGAACAACTACTTCATCAGCCGCAATACGCTGCTGGGAGATGCACCGAACCGCGAAACGGGGCTGGAAAGCTGCGCCCGTGCGGCGCTCGCATGCCCGGTGAAGGAAGAGCTGCTGGCATGGTCGCTGCGCCCGAAGACGGACTTCAAGGGGCTGTTCCTGGGCAAGGGCGCTTCGTACACGCCGGTGAAGAACGCCGCTCGGCGCCTGCGCGAGCGGAAGGTGCAACAGGAAGAAGTCGACGCATTCATCGCGGCGGCGGATGCTCATCTGCAGAAATTGGTGCCGGGCGCGGTGAGGACGCTGGACAAGCTGATGGCCAGCTACTCGCATCCGGCGGTGCGCGAAATACTGCGCACGCTGCCCGTGCACAAGTGGTCGGCCATGCAAAGCACACTGACCCGCAACGACGACTGACCGGATGCCGTATACTCTCGCGGCCATGCCATCCGAAACCAGGAAAGGCGAACTCGCGGCCGTGACCGGCGCTTTGCTGTGGAGCGGCTTTCCGGTGCTCACCGCCGTGACGGTGGCGAAATTGTCGCCGCTGTACACCGCCGCCATCGCGACCGCCGTGTCATCGCTGTTCTTCGCGCTGATGCTCACGCTGCGCGGGCGCTGGCACGAACTCCGGCTGCGCTCGGCATGGAACGACATGCTGCTGGCGACGTTCTTCATCGGCATCGTGTTCTACGCACTGGTCTTCGCCGGCTTCCGGCTGACCACGCCGGGCAACGGCGCGGTGGTGGGCCTGATGGAAATCGCCTTCACCTTCCTGATCGTGAACGTCATCTGGAAACACGAGAAATTCATTCCGCTGCATGCCGCCGGCGCGGGGCTGATGGCGTGCGGCGCGCTGTTCATCCTGCTGCCCGGCTGGCGCGGCGGACTGAACTCCGGCGACCTGCTGATCCTGCTGGCGACCACATCCGCCCCCATCGGCAACATCTTCGCGCAACGCGCGCGGAAAGCGGTGTCCGGCGAGACGCTGATGTTCGTGCGCAGCAGCGTGGGATCCGTCTTCCTGTTCCTGCTGGCGTTTTCGCTGGAGCGGCAGCCGACCCCGTCTGCGCTGCTGTCGGTCTGGCCGCACCTGCTGGTAAGCGGCGTGCTGCTGCTGGGCATGTCGAAGATCCTCTGGCTGGAAGCCATCCACCGCATCCCCATCGCCAAGACACTGGCGCTGACCGTGGGAGACCTGTTCATCACGTTCCTGCTAGCGTACGTGTTCCTGCAACAACCCGTGACGCCGCAGCAATTCCTGAGTGTGATCCCGATGGTGGCGGGACTAGTGCTGCTGACGCGGAAATAGACATCCGCATGGTGCACATGCGCCGCTATTTTTCGTAAAAACATCGCGAAGACAAGCTCCGCTTGTCTGGAGTGATCTCCGCTTCGGGGTGAGTCCACGAGAGGGGCGCAGCCCCTTTCGTGAATTCTAAAACTGGTGTCACGGGCCGGGCTTGAACCGGCGACCCTGGGCTTATGAGTCCCATGCTCTACCAGCTGAGCTACCGTGACACGAGCCCGCCGATTATGCAGCAAAGCGGCCCCGGGATGAAGTCCATTTGGACGTCTACTTCTTGTCGGCCTCTTTCGGCAAGGCCCCGCGCAGACTGCGGGTCAGCATGGAGATGTTCACCGCGCTGTCGCCGCGGCGCTCGCCATTCACGCCCACGTCGTCCGGATCGGCGGTCTCCAGTCCGGCCGGCATGGATCGTACAACCGACCCCAAATCTTCGTCCCGGAGGTACTCGCCGGCGTGCTCGGCAGGCACGAAACCGTGCCGCAGGAGGGATTTCTTGATGTCCGCGCGGTCGGAGTACACGTGGCCGGCGGTCCCCTGCCTGTCCGGTTCCGCCCTGCCCGTCACGTACGCCACGCCGTTGAGCATCAGGACCCAGCGGCCTTCGGCATCGGTGAACACGATGGCGGGGCAGCCGTCGCGCAACTCGTTCTCCGGAATATCGTCCCTGGTTTTGTACCCCAGGATCCTGGCCAGGCCGTCACCGTCCAGTTTTGCCAATGCCGCGCGCACCTTCTGGTCGGCGGTAAACAGCACCGCGTTTCCGTCATCCAGTTTCACCTCGCACGGCAGTCCGGCGAACATGCGCAAATCCTTCACGCGGCCGCGCTCGTCGGCCTCGGCAAACAGGCGTTTCGGTTTGGACTTGGGAGCCACGACGACTTCGGCAGGGGTCTTCAGCGCGGTCGCTGCGTCCGGGGACGGCGCCGGCACATCGGGCTTGGACGCGGAACTGACGATCGCCCACGTGGTCAGTGCAAGGCCCGTGCCCACCGCGACGACCCCGCCCGTCCAGCCGAGCGCGTACCGGAGTCTTGCGCGAGTCGCGTGCTGCACGTCTCCGGCGGTGCGGCTTAAGTGGAACGCCACCATCTGTTCGACGCCACCATGCGGGCGCGGCGCCTCTCCGGGGTTGGGCTTGGCGTACCACGACGGAATGGGCTGATCGCGCTCCAGTTCGGCGCGCTTGCGCAGGAGTTCGTCGGGAATGGGCAGCAGGCGGAGCGCCTCCTCGGCGTCGGCTTCGGCCAGGCGCGCGTACGGCTTTCCACCGCTGCGCTGACGCAGATTGGACGCGGCGTACAACCCCTCGGCGAATTGCTCCATGGTCGGACGGCGGTTGGGATCCTTGTCCAGCGCGCGGACGAACAGATCCTTCAGCGCGGGCGGCGCGTACCATCCGAAATCGGTGAGGTCCGGGACGTCGTTTCGGTGCTGCTCCAGCAGGGCCATCATCTGCGCGCCGTTGGCCTTTCCTTTGCCGTCGAACAACGGACGACCCATGTTGGCGTGGTACAGCACGGCCGCCAGCTGGTAGACGTCGGACGGATAGCTGACGCCGGCGGCGTCGGTCGCGAGTTCGGGCGACATGTATAACGGCGTACCCATGATGGTGTGCTGCTGCGTGAACCGCTCGTTGCCGGTGGGCTCCACCGACAATCCCCAGTCCAGCACCTTCACCATGTCCGCATCCGGCAGATACAAGTTGCCCGGCGATACGTCGCGGTGCAGATGGCGCTTGCCGTGGGCCTTGGCGAATTGCGTGGCGAACAACGTGCCCATGTCGGCCATGAGCGGCAGCGGCACGCGGCCATGCTTGTGTGCGGCGGTCATCCACGCGCCAAGCGTGTGACCCGGCACGTACTTCATGCTGATGTACGGATGCTGCTTGCCGTCGTGCCACTCCACCAAACCGCGTCCCAGCAGTTCCGGCGATACGCCGACCCCCTGCTCTCCCAACACCTTGTGCGCCTTCGCGTCGCGCGAGAACCGGGCCACCTGCGACAACACGGCGTTGTCCTCGCTGTCCACGTACCACATGCCCGTGCGCTCATCGAATTCATCGACCGGCGTATGCAGTACCTTCATCACACGCAGAGCCGTCTCGGGCGGAGCGTCGCGATCGAAGATCAGCACCACCGTGCCGAACTTCCCCTGGCCGAGTTTTCGCACGAAGAACTGGCCCTTCGCCAGCTGGAGCTTCCCAAGCGCGGCGTTGTCGAACAGGATGGGCTGCACCTGATCCACGCATGCCTGCCGGCCTCTATAAATGAGCGAGAGAGCGGCGGCTGCGTTCATAGGCGCGTGGACCGATTCCGCGCCGTTACTCATCTGCGCCTCCAGTTCGTGGAACTCACCCGGGCCGAGCAGTTGCGTCAGCCTGGCGCGCACGCGGTCGCCGCCGGCGCCGACGTCGATCGGATGGACGTTCAGTGAAAAATCGGCGGGCTCGACTCCCACCACCACCTGGCCCGACGTGTCGATGGTTCCATCCGCATTTTCCTCCCCCACGGGATTGCGAGGCATGTCGACCGTGCCATCTTGCACGGGCGCTGATGCCAGGCCGTCGCCGGTGGGCTCTTCGAGCGACATAGACAAGAACGTATGACATTCTGCCTGGAATGTCAAAAATGTTTCACTACCATGAAAAAAGGGGCGCGAACGCCCCTTTTGGATTCGATGGATCGACCGTTTTTACCGGCGCGGTCCGCGGCCCAAACTGGCAACGCTGCTCGAGAAACTGGATGCCGGAGAGCCCGGGTACCAGATCATGGGAGTGCTGCTGGAACTGGTGGACACGAACGAGCTGGCGGCACCGTGAGTCGGACCCGGGTACCAGATCATCTGGGTGGACGAAGACACCGTGTTCACCGTGGTCGTGGTGGGCTGATACCACTGCATCGACGTGCTGGACGACGTGGACTGCGTCACTGGCACGGCCGGCGAACTCCAAGAGTTCTGCATGAACAGGAAGATGGTGGCGAACAGGATGCACGCCAACAGGAACCCGCACAGAATGTGCTCGACGGGCGACGAACGGACGTCGGACTGCGCCATAAGGGGTTTTGGTATGGGGATATAAAAGAAGCTTAACTACTATTATACAACATTTTATTAAATTAAGCAAAGTCACCAAAGAGCCTGAAAACAGGCCTTAGACGCATAGAAGACTGATATCCGATGGTTTCAGCCGATCAGGAGGCAGCCGGCAACCCATCCGGGCGGGCCGTCACGGCGGGAGTCCACGTGTAGTCGGCGTTCAGTCGGCGGTACTGCGTTCCATCGAAGGAATGCAGGCGGCGGTTGGCGGACTCGTAGTAGTAGCGCGTACCGGCCGGCCCGCATGACACCTCGCTCCACCTGTCACGGGCGGCCAGCTGGGCGTAGCGCAGGAGCATCTGTTCCGGGGCGCGGTCGGATGCGGCCTTGATGGCAGTCTCGGGAATATTCATCGCCCACCAGCGCGGATCCGGGCGGCGGTCGCCGTTTTCGTAGTACGTGAACCGCAGCTGGAAGTTGCCGGACCGGGCGAAGCGCAGACGCATGTGGTGCAGGTTGCCTTCTGCCGGGCGAGCCATGCGGCTGCCGGTGTCGGTGGCTTCGAACGTGATGCCGAAGTCCCGCAGCAAGTTGCGCTCCGCGTTGCTGATGCGTCCCTCCGGGTTCGAAATCTGGATTTCATGCTCCACGCCGCCGCGCGACGGCAGGCGGATATACAAGTCGTACAGGTAATTGTGGCCCGTGAGCCGGTTCAGTTGCGAAGCGGTGTCGAACGACGGATACGGAAGCTCCGGCACGTTCAGTGCGGGAAGAGTTTCGCGACCGACCGGCGTGCCGTCGGGCGCGCGCTCCAGCGCGTCGCCGTTGGCGCGCACCCGCAACGGCAAGCCGCGCAGGGACAGCGTGCGGTTCAGCGCCGCGACGAACGCCGCGCGCGCGGACTCCCCTTCCGCGGCGGTGAACGCGGGGCTCAGCCGCTGGATGGCCAGCGCGATCTGCTGATCGCGCACCGTCGCGGAGACGGCGGGCGGCGCGACGGCGCCGGCGGCGATCAACGATTCCACGCGGTTATTCGGGATTGCCGACAGTACGTTCTCGTCGGGCGCGCGCTCCAGCGCGTCGCCGCTGCCCTGCACCCGGAGGGACACGCCTTCCGCGGCCAAAAGGCCGTTAACCTGCTCCACGTACGCCGGACGGTTCTCCGGAGGCGTGCGCGCGTAATCTCGCGACAACGTCGCGATGCCGTCGGCCACGCGCTTGGCGTACGACGGCGAAGCGGGATTGGCCGTGACGACGGCGACGAACGCTTCCCGGCGCGCGGCGCGCGCGGGCTCGGCGTTGATGCCCGGCGTCAGACGCTCTTCCATCTCGAGCTCCGGAATATTTTCGAACTGCAGACGCCCTCCGCCGAAGACCAAGCGGACGCTGGTCGTGCGCGGGAACGCCTCGTTGATGCGGCGAACCAGCAATGCGCGGTCATCGGTGGATAGGAACGGGAAGCTGCGCCCGACGGTTCCTTCCGGACCGCATGCCTCATCCACTTCTTGCCAGCGCCCGGCGACGGCCGCTTCGCGCACCGCCCCGAACAAGCCGTCCACGGTCGGAGCCTCGACGTCCTCGAACGCGAAGGCGTCCTCGCCGTTCATACGCAGGTTCAGCAGATGGTTCGGCAGGCGCCAAACTTTCGGGTCCGCGCTCTCGATCTCGTCCACGGTGCGGTTCATGCAATGCACGCCTTTCATCAGGTACTCCAGGTTGTCGGCCATGCTACGCAATCCCGCTGCGTTCTGGGCCGCCGGCGCGTCGATGATGGCACGCCACAGATCCACCGCGCCCTTGGTGACGGCCTCGGGCGCGAACGCGGCCAACTGGCCGGCCTCGTTGAGCATCAGCACTGCGGAGTTCCCGGACAGCGCGATCGGGTCGCCGACGGTGCCACGCAGCGTCGACGTCTCGGTGAAGTTCGTGGCGGCCAGCGCTTCGTTCAGCTCGGCCAGCGCCGCTTCCAGGTCTTCGGCGGTCGTCGTCGGGTTGTCCTGGACGCGCGTGCGCAAGCCGCGCATCTGGTACGCGATGTATTCGGGCGAACCGCGGACTGCCGTCTCGGGAGGGTCGCGGAACGTGGCGGTGGCTTCGGGGGGCGGCATCGGGAAACGGCCCGTCATATGGGCGACGATGCGCGCGAGATTGGATTGGCGGATGATGCCGTCCACGCGCAGCGTGCCGCCGGCTCCGTTGTCGATGGCCGTTTCGCCGGACAGCACGTTCACGAGTTCGACAAGGAACGCCTGCTGGTCCGGGGTGCGCCAGTACAACTCGGACAAGCCGCGGAACAATTCGAATTTGCGGTCGATGCCCTCGTCGCGGTTGAACTCGCGGGCGCACAGGTTCAGCAAATCGCGCAACGGTTGCGCGTTCATCAGCCGTCCGACACTCTTTTCCACGGGTATGGAAAGCTGCTCGCGCCAGAACGTGCGCGACGTGGCGTTGATGGCCCTGCGGCCCGGCGGGGCGCCACCAGACTTCAGGAACCGGATGTCCGGCAGGGTGACACCGGGGGACCGCATGGTGGGATTACCTCCCACCAGGTGGATGCGGTGGTTCGTCACGTCGGCGGACGAGTTTGCGCGGACGATTGTCAGTATCTGGCCGTTGTTGGTGCGGGTGACGCTGAGGGGACCGATGACCTGATGGACGGCATTGGCGGGAACAAGCGTGCCGTTGATGCTGATCGTCTGCAGTGAGGGCATCTCGTTGATGACCAGCTGCGGCGCGGCGTTGGTAAGCGTGATGGTCCTGATTTCGGCGATCGGAAACGACAATGTGTGCGGCACGAAGACGAAGCGCGGTTGAGCGATGCCGTCGACGGCGGTGACGCCGTCCTCCAGCACGGGTGTTTCCAAGCTCCAGTTATGCATTGCGGCGCGGTTCGCCTCGCTCGAGATCGACGGAACGAGACGGACGGCGGAGTCGCGCTGAACGGACGTGCCCGCCTGCAGGGAGCTGCGGGCGAAGACATGCGAGCGGTCGGCGGGACCGCCGACGGTCGAGGACGTGATGGCTGCGACCGGGCCGGGCGAGCGGAATGCGACTTCCAGCGGGGTGGGCAAACGGCCGAGCGAGCGCAGCGATTCCCGTGCGAGGACGTCTTCCGGCACCGGGAATCGGCGCCGGAGTTCCATGATGACGCTCTGGAACGTGACCGCCAGACGCGCGCCTTCCAGCTCACGGTCGATGTTCACGGGGCTCGGCGTGCGCCAGTCGTGGCTGAGGATGCCGTCATGCTGTCCGTCGCTGCCGTCGACGGTTTCCATCGTCTCGAACAGCGCGCGCAGGAATGCGCGGCGGCGGTCGGCCGGAAGATCGAAATACATCTGGTACACGATGCGCGCAAAACGTGAGCGGCCGTCGCTGCCGCGCGAGAACTGGTCCACGACGTCGAAACTGCGTTCGTCGTACATCCAGCCGTCCAGAATCCGTTCGACCGGCCGCAGGAACTCCCGCATCTGCGCGGCATTGTTCACGGCGGGAGACGTCACGTTGCTCGGCGCCAAGAGAATGTGGTCCAGGATTTCGCGTCGTTCACGGGCGGGCCTGCCGTCCCCGGTGCGATCGTGGAAGTGGCTGAGGATACCCCAGTGGTGGACGAATCCGTCCGTGCGCACGACCGTACTGATGGAACCATAGCGGCGCACCAATGCTCGGCCCGGCGAGCCGTCGCGGCCCCTGCGGTCCACCGTATCGACCGCATATCCCCTGCCGATCACCGGCGACTCGTTCAGGGTGGCCAAGCGGTCCTCTGCGGCCTGATCTTCACCGACGGTGTACAACACGGTGTATTCATTGCGGCCCGTCGGGCGCGCAAGCCCATGTTCCCCGAACACGGGCAACAAGTGGCTGCGCGGAATCGGGCGCGTACCCACGTCCTGCATGATCAGGTCCAGGTTGTCGATGAGGATCACGCCGTGGCTGACCTCGCGGATGCGATCCGCAAGATGCCACAGGAACTGCTGCTTGTTCGTAGCGGCTTCGTACGCCGGCGTGAGACGGATGGCCAGCAGCATGGCACCCGAGTCCTCGATGGCGGGCTGGCCGGGACGATCGGACGGACGCGTGCGGGTCTGGGTCGGGAACGACGCGAGGAAGCGCATGAGCTCCATCTGCACGGGTTCCGCATCGCGGCGCTCGTGGCCGGCCGCGTGCATGCGCATGGCAAGCTCGCGGTCGCGGAACGTGAAATGCGGGCGGTTCATCATCTCGTTCAAGTTCGAGAACGAGATGGTGTGGTCCGGGTGGTTACCGGTGGAATGGTACGTGTACGAATCGTAGTGGTCGTTGCTGGGGTAGCGCAGCCGAACGGTCTGCATCGTGCCGTTGATGCGCACGCGGACGTCGCGTGGCGGCATGAGCGCCTGCGACTGGTCGCGCACGGTCTTGATGACGTAGGCATCCTGGCCGTTGTCCTCGCCCACCAGCAGCATGAGGTACTGACGGCAACCGGCTTCGTCGGTGCCGGCGGGAACGAAGCGTCTATCGACCGGCTCGCCTTCCACCTGCGCGAGAACTGCGGCCAGACGCTCACGGTTACGGCGCTTCACGATCTGCTGGATGTCGCCCAGCGTATGGACGCCGAGCGGCGGCAATACGGCGCCGTCCAAGTCGGCTACACGCAGCGGCGCGGCCTCGTCTGCCGAGGTGCCGCCGTTGAGCACGAAATGGCGCAGCGCGGAAACGGTGTTGATGTCCACTCCGGACATCATGGTTCCCACGTGCACCACGCCGTCGGTGGTGTCCCGGCGCTCGCCGCCGACGTACGAGCGGCGCGTGCTGATGGTCGCGCGTGCCGAACGACGGCGCACCAGGGTGGTGCTGTCGACATACGACGCCAGCGCGAACAACTCGTTGTCGCGTCGTTCGAATTCCACGAACACCGCCACCGGGTCTTCTTCGTGCATGCGCGTCGGAGGGCTTGCAAGCGCTTCGCACAGGGCGTATTCGGGCGATGCACGGTCGAATGTCAGCGCATTTGGGCCGCTATCGGGCGCGGAAATGAACACGGCCGGCCGGTTGCGCCCCCTGAACGCCGGTTCGGCTTCGGCCACGCGGCGGAAGCGGGACGGCCGCTCTTCGGGACGGGCGCGGGGTCCGTAGCGGAACTCGGAACGCGCGATGGTTTCCTGCGTCATACGGTACTGCAGGTCCTCGGTGATCTGCTGGTCCAACGCGCGGTTGCTGCGGTTCGGTCGGTTCGAAGGACCGAGGAACGTCAGGTAGTCCTGCAGCTCCATGCTGCCGCGCTGGGTGTACCAGGTCGTCATGTTGCGCGGCTCATCGGTGAGCTGGCGCGGGTTCTGGTACATGTACGTACCCTTGGTGCCGACGAACACCTGGCCTCCTTTCTGGAAATGGAACGTGGCGCAGATGAGGTACTGGGTTTCCCAAAATTCTTCGGTGCGGTACGGATTACCCGGTCCGAGCCGTTCGCTCAACGGTCGCAGCGTTCGACGCCAGCGCTGGGCGCGGATCGGCACCACGTTGAATGCAACGGACATCATCTTCACGGACGGATCATCGGTGAGTCCCGGGAAGTCCGTCCGGACATCGGCCATGCGGCGGCACTCCTCGTCCACGGATTTCTGCGCGTTGTTATAGAACACCTCCGGGTACGCGACATACACGTTCGGGCGGTCGTCGGGGTTCGCGATGCGCGGGAAATAATCCTGCGACTGCCGGTGGACGAACCTGTTGTTGGGACTCGTGCCGGCATAGCCGGAAATATGGCGCGTAAGATGCCGGCGAGCGGCTCCCTGACTCACGTTTTCCGGCATGAGCGCGTCGATGTCGCGGCGGCGTCCGCCCAGATTCAGCAAGTGCATGCGCGCCAGCTCCCAGTTGTCCTGCGGCAAGCCCGACCCGATGAGCTGGATGGTCGTCACGGCGTTGCGCATGCCCTGCGTCACGCGGTTTTCGCTGCCTTCTTCCTCCACCTCCTTGTATTCATGCTGGAGCTGGTGGGCGACGACGGGATCTTTGAACGCGGCGCGGTACAGGCGCATGCGCTGCGTCATGTTGTCGCGGTACGCGCCGCCCATGGCGCCCACGTCCACGTTGTCCACGCGCAGCATCTCGGCGCGGATTTCCAGGTGGTTCAGCAGGGCTTCGAGCTGCTGGCGCAGGATGAGCGGATAGTTGCCGTTGCCGATGACTTCGTCGCGGTCGCGCTGCGGGAAATCGTTGAGGAACGGCTCGATCTGGGCCAGGGTGATGTCACCCGGCTGCGCGAGGACGGCCAGGATTTCCTTGGTCTTCTTGTCGATGGACGCGCTTTCCTCGGCGTTACGGGCGACGACGTGGCGGGCCACGGCGTACCGCATGGCACGGCGGGTGGCCAGCTCGTCGCCGACGGCCTCGGCGCGGCGGTTGCGCTCGTTCATGTTCTTGCCCGTGATGGCGCCGAGCTCCTCGCCCCAGAATTCGTAAATACGGCCGAAGCCGGTGGCGCTGTCGAAGAACGTGCCGAAGTCGGTGGGGCCGTTGGTGCCCTGCAAGACCGCCGCCAGCACGGCCGGCGCGTAGCTCGACAACTCTTCTTTCATGAGCTGGAACGCCAGCTTCTTCTCGATGACCGGGTACATGCGCTGCACCGCGGCGTCGCGGAAGACTTCGCCGGTACCGAGGATGAACGAGCGCCAGAAACTGCTTTCCTTGAGCTGCTTCATCATGTCATGCGTGCGTTTGCCGAGGGCGTGCGAGGAGTTCCACACCATGAACAGGAACGGCGGCGCGTCGTACAGGAACTGCGCCCGCTGGAGATCGCTCCAGGCCTCGGCCGCGGTGGTGATGACGATGGTGATGATCGCTCCGCCGATGGCGATGGCCAGTCCGACGGGGCCGCCGACGGCCAGGGACGTGGCGAACAATCCGATGCCGAGTCCGGCGCCGAGCATGCGACCGCCGTGTTCGGTGGCGTTGATCCACTGGAGCTGCGTCTCCATGTTGTCCACGTCCACCGTGAATCCGGAGCCCGGGTGGCGGTAGCGCATGTGGACGCCGGTTTCGGGGTTGGGTTCGCCGACGCCCTGGAAGCCGTTGTCGCGCAGCTGCTTGCTGAGCGTCTGCATGGCTTCGCGGATGCGCTTGCGCCCTTCCACGAGCTGCGCCGTTTCGCTGACAAGCGTGTAGGCGTCGAACGCCAGTCCGGCGAACGCCAGCACCTGTCCGCCTGCGTGCAGGAAACGGCCGAAGCGGCTGGCCTGCATGGAGGCACGGAGAGCGGCGGCTGCCGTTTCGGTCAGTTCGCCTCCGCGGCTGGCCGACTGCAGGATTTTCAGCTGCTGCTGGGTCATGCGGCCGGTCTGCATGAGCGCGATGATCGCGCGGCCCTCCTGGGCGGTCAGCCGGCCGGCACGGACCGCCGCCACGACGAGCGCGCGCTCGGCCTGCGCCGCGCGGCCGATGCTGGCCAGCGTCTCGGCTCCTTGCACGGTCCGGGCGGCGCCTTGTCCGCAAGCGCCGTCCATCAGGTTGCGGGCCATGGCGCGGTGGGCGGGGTTGGCCCAGTCCAAACCGGCGGCGTCGAACGCCTCGCGGATGCGCGCCCATTTGGCGTCGCGCACGTTCAGCTGACGGGCGCCGCGCATGATCGGCTGTCCGGCGGCGTCCACCGCCAAGTCGGTCAGTTGGCGTCCGCGGCCGATGTTATGGGCGTCGATGATGCCGCGCTCCAGCGCCTGCATCTGCGTGGCGGTGCGCCCGAGGGCGCGCACGGCGTCATCGCCGCCCATGAGGGCGCGCGCCCATTGCAGGCGCGTGAGGTCATCCACGCCGTCGAGCGACGTAGCGATGTTGCGTCCGAGGTTGGTGCGCTCGGCCTGCAACTGGCGAATCAGATTTCCGTTCGCCTGGTTGGCGGCCTGGATATCGCGCAACGCCTGCGCCTGCAGCTGCTGGATGCGCGCGGCATCCGCGACCGGATCCAGTCCGTTCAAGCTGGTCTGCAATTGCTTGGTGATCTTGGCGACTTCATCGGTGTGCGCCGCGCGCAACCGCGTGACTTCCTGCGCAATCTCGCGAACGCGCGCGACGTTGCGCTGCAGGTTTGCCGCTTCGGAAGGCACCAGCACTCGCGGCGGGGTGGCCGGGGTCGTGGGCGGGGTCACGCCGGGAGTACTCGTCAGTCCCACGCGTCCAAGCAACCAGTCGGCAAGCGCGAACGGCGCGTTCAGCGTACGGACGGGGTTGAGCACGCGCAGTCCCAGCGGGATGCGCGAATTCATCACCGTCTGCGCGCCCCACACGCGTCCGAATCCGCGCTGGCGCAAGACGTTGCCGATCACGACCCACTGCGTAATGGCCAGGGCGGCCAGCAGCGCGTCGAGGTTGTTGCTTCCTTGCAACGCGCGGTTGGTCTGGGCCTGCATGATGTGCAATTCCACCGCGCGGGCGCAGGCCAACGAGTAGTCCTGCGCGGTCAGGCGCACGCCTTCCTGCAGCACCGCCTGGCGGTCGAGCAGGTAGCGGTACATGCCCAGTGTCTGTCCGGCGGCATCGTCGTTCGTGCGCAGGTCGGACAAGGCCGGCAACGCGTCGATGGACGCCTGCACGTCGGCACGCGGTGTCGCCGAGGAGCGGAAGCGGTTCATCAGCACGACGTAGGCGTACACCGCCTGCTGCTCGTCGAGCCCCTCGAAGTCGCCTTCGTTGGCAGGCCACTCGGCGCCGGTGACCCACGCCGGCAAGCCGGTGAGCGGGCGGGCCGGGGTGCCGTCCAGGTTTTCCGGGATGCGGACGCTGTCGCCTCCCGCGGCGGCCGCGGCGATGCGTGCCTGAGCCTGAGCTTCCAGGAAGACGCGGTCTTCGGGCGGCATGCGGATCAGGCGGCGGCGCAACGCGCCGAGCAGATGCACCTGCTCGTAATCCGACGGGCGGTTCTCGGGCGGACGCATGGCCGCGCCGGTCAGCCTGCTCGCGGGACGACGGCCGGCGAAGTCATTGAGGAGCTGGTGGTTGGCACTGGCGAGCGTGATGGACCCCTGCGGACCGCTCATGCGCGGCTGGTACGACGTGCGGATTTCAAGCAGCGTCTTGCGGATCTCGTCGGGCAGCTGCTCGCGCAGCATGTCGGCGCGCGCGTCCATGGACGCCTCGTCGAAACCGTCGATGTTCACGCCCTGCGACTGAAGGATCGTGGAAGCTTCCGACGTGGGCGTGGCCAGCGGATACCAGCCGACACCGAGGCCGGGGCTGAGCTCGCCGGCCTGGTTGAACATACGCACCGCGGGGCCCGGCAGATGCCGGATACCGTAGAAACTGCCGTTGCGGACATGCGTGGTGGACGACCACTCCGGGCGGCCGGTCACTGCGTTGAAGCCGGAGTGCAGCAATCCGATCGGCGAATAGTCCCAGAGATTGCGCGAGATGTTGCCGGGCTGGCGGTCTCGATCGACGGCTTGCGAGAGTTCGGCGAACGGGTCGTTGCGCATCACTCCGCCCATGGTGAGCAGGTGTTCGGAAAGTTCCTGCACGGTGGCGCCGCGTTCCAGGCGGGCGTTCCATGTGTCGTAATAACGGCCGAGCGCGTCGTAGCTCTGAGAGCGGGCGGCTTCGATTTGCGTCTCGAGGGTCTGCACGGCGACGCTGCTGCCGGCACGCGGCGTGGAGAGTCGGTTGGCAATCTGAAGGATGTACCGTACCTGGCTCTGAGTGCTGAGAGGCGGCATGCCCGCATCCGACAGCACCGCGTTGATGGCCTCGAACATGCGCTGCTGCGAGATGTGATTGGTGTTGGCGCGGTACGCCTCCAGCGCGGTGTTGAACTGCGCGTGGTACGTGACGACCGAGATCACGCCGACCGGTCCGCGCATGGCGGCCTCGCGCGTTTCGCGTCCGGCCAGCTCCAGTTTCTGCGTGAGGTTCGCGGCGGTGACGTACGGGTCGCCGGCGCGGCCCAGCGCGGCGTTGCACTGCGTCACGAGCAACGTGGCGTTGTCCGCGCTATGGCGGATGAGCCAGCGGTTGTAGGCGTTGCGCAGCGCCAGCGTGTCGGCGCCGGTTTCCACCAGTTTGTCGCGCAGGGTGCTGATCAGCGTCCTCTCCCCTTCCGGAACAGCAGGTCGGGGCGACAAGCCCGACAAGTCGAAGACACGCGCGACGTTCGCGGCGTTGACGACGCTGGGCGAGAACGGCGGGCGGATTTCCAGCAGCACGCGGTTGGCGTGCGCCACCACGGCGTCGCGGTTTCCGGGATTCTCGGGTTCGTTCCTCCACGCCTGCAAAGCGGCGTTGAACTGCCGGTCGACGCTCGAACGCAGGACCAAGCCGACATGACCGCAGCCCGACAAGCGCATGAGGCGTTCGATGTTGCCGTTCGCGGCGACTTCGGCCAGCGGCGGGCGCTGGGCGCGGAGCATCGCGTTGGCGGCGGTGACGAGCGGGGCGACCGCCGTGCCGTCGCGCAGCCAGCCTCCGAGCGCGGTCAGATACGGCTGGTTACGGGAGCGCGACAGGATATCCACCACGCCGGCCTTGGAACTCTCGACGTACGCCTGCACGTTCTCCGCGGTGGCGGATTGCGGCAGGCCGGACGCTGCGAGCAGGCGGTTTATGTTGTCGCGCAGCGCGTTGGTGTTGGCAACGGAGTTGTCGCGCAACCAGGCCTCCAGGGCGGTGCGGAACGGGACGTCGCCCGTCTCGTAGAGCACGCCGATGCCGCCGTTCCAGCCTTCCGGCATGGGCAGCGCGTGGATGCTTCCCTGCAGCGTGAGCAACTCGTTCATCTGCAGGCGGTTGGTCAGGATCTGGTTGTCGAACACGAAGTACTGCTGGCGGATGGTGCGCGCTTCCTGCAGGGCGTCGCGGATCGGATTGGCGCCGCGGTCACCCGCGCCGGGCGTGAAGTTGATGTGCGTGGTGATGTTCGCGCCGCCGCCGGTGACGGTGACCCGGTGGCGCTCAAGCGCATTGGACAGGTTGGCGGGCTCGACCCACATGATGCGGCCCTCGTGCATGCGCGAGACGCGGATCGGTCCGATGACCAAGCGCGCCGCGTCCACCGGGACGGCGGTACCGTTGACGGTCAGCGGTGCGCTGGGGAGGCCCGTGATGGCGTGACGCGGGTAACCGGGCGTGAGGCCGATGGCCTCGGGAACGTGGTCGTGCGGCGACGAAACGAGTTCGCGCGCGGCGGCGGCCGCGGTGCGGTGGCGCTGGATGAACAAGCCCGTGCGCAGCGCGACGGCCATGTTCGAGTTCTGCACCGTGCCGCGGCGGCGGAACGACACCGGAATCGTGCGCGGAGCTCCGTCGGCGGCGGTGCGGATGGCAATATCCTGTTGCGTATCGGCTGCCAGAGAACCGACGCTCACCGTGAGCGTCAGCCCGTCGGCGGTGCGCTGGAACGTGAACGGACCCACGGCTCGCGACGCGCCGTTGGCCAGCGCGGTGCCTCCGATCAACAGCTCTCCGGCGGGCACGGTCATGGACTGGCGGCCCGCGCGTGGCAACTCGATGGCGGCGGGCACTGCCGGAAGCAGCCGGACGTTGCCCGGGTCGTTGACGGAAACATCGCTGGCGTGCACGCGGACCGTGGGGTCCTGCGCCACGCCGAAGATGTCGCCGAAAGCGGGGCCGACGCTGCCTGCGTCGAGCCAGCCGCGCTGCTGTGTGACGCGATGAATGGCGGCCAGCATGACCGTGCGGCAGCCCTCGATGGCGCCGTCCACTTCGTTGCGGTTGGCGTCGTTTTGGGTCGTGCGGAACTGGCGGATTTTGAGCAGCACCGTGTTCCAGACCTGCTCCACTTCCGCGCGCGGAGGCGGCAGCGTCGGATCCTCGTTGCGGGTCATCCAGGCGATGAAGTCGCCCATCTTCTTCATCATCGCCTCGTCCGGCATCACGATGGCGTCGTTCTCACGCAGCGAGACGTTGCGGTGACGGGCATGCAGCCAGGAATGGATTTCGCCGGCCAGTGTCAGCGCGCGCATCTGTTCGTTCAGCGCCTCGATCGTGGCGCGGTTTTGTCGGGCATACTCGACGCGCTGGCGGGCGGCTTCGGCGGTTTCTCTCTCGCGCGGCGCGACGTAATCGTTGTACTCGCGCGCGAACGACTGCACCGTCGTGACGAACTGATAAATGTCCATCTCGCGGGCTTGGTCGGCGGTGAGTTTCAGGTTCAATTCGCGCAGGCGGGCCAGGTTCGCCTCGGCGCGGGCGCGCATCGCGCGATCGGTGCTGGCGGACAGGATCTGCTGCTCCAGCGTCATGCGCTCCAGCGCCGCGGTCATGATCTGCTGGCGCGTTTCGAAGTGCGATTCGGCCCGGGTTTCGGTGCGCGCGCGGATATCGAATTCGATCGGCGGGAACGCCGTCTCCCCGTCGGAAAGAAGGAAGGAGCGGCGACCCGACTGCCCGACGGCGGCCTGGATTTCGATGATGCTGCGTCCGCCTTCCGGCGCGGCCAGGCGCTTGATGGTGATGCCCGCCACGGTGCGCTCGGTGCCGTCGGCCGGAATGACCGTTTCCGCGTCGCCGTTGCGCAGGCGCAGGGTCGCGGTCGCCGGGGAAATCCAGTACCGTTCGCGCCTGCCGCCCGGCGGCAGGTGGTTCGTCGACAATCCGCTCAGATCGATGGAGTTTCCTCGCATCAGGCTCAGCGAATCTTCCGCGCGGAGCATTTGTTCACGCATGTGCGCGAACGACGAGTTGTCCAGGCGGGTGAACGCCTCCACGGACGGACGGGTGTCCGCGCTTTCGACGTACCGGCTCACCGCGGTGGTGATCTCGGGATTGCTCGGTGTTGGAGTGGGAGGCGTCATGGAGGGTCTGTTTGCGTGTGGGTGTTACCGGACGGGGCCGACGACGGATTCTCCGGAATTGGTGCCCTGGGGCTCGGCATTGCCGTACAGCGGCAGGTTGCTTCTTCCGGCCACGGCGGTGGTGGTCATGTTTCCTTCGATTTCGCTCTGCGGAACCTTCGAGAACGCCAGGTGCAGCTTTTCGCGCATCCAGTAGCGGAAGTGGTAGAGCGTGTACGCGCCGATGGCCAGCGCGGCGATCTTCTTCCAGCTCCACTTGCCGCGCTTCTCGCTGCGTTCCACGTACCTGTTCTTCTCGGCCTGCACGCGCGGACGCGTCAGCTCGACGCTCGGCGGACGTTCCGAGAAGCTCTCGGACAAGCTGCGGTCCGGGGTGGGAATGGTGCTCATACGGAAGAAGAGGAAGAAGCGTCTTGCGCGAACAGCATGTGGTGCCGCAGCTCGCTCAGTTCTGCGACAAGATCCAGGTTTGCGGCCGCTCCGTCCGCGGAAAGCATTTCGAAAAGCAGCGACGTCATGCCCACCGGGCCCAGGAGGAAGGTCACCTCCAGCATGTCCTTCATGGTGACGCCCGAAAGGTCCGCTCCGGCAAGCATCGCGTGGATTTCCGATTCGGTGGATCCCGGCCTGGCCAGGGCAAGCGCGACGCCGCGCAGCACCGGATGGCTGGGCTCGAACAATTCGGCACGCAACCGGCGGTGCTCCGGGCCGTCGTCGATGACATGGTCCTCGTCATGCAGCGTGCACCGGCTGAGGACATCGGCGCCCTGCCGCTCCAGGAGCAGCCGCTCTTTCGCCGTCAGGTACAGGATGATGCGCTTGGCCATGGCTGCTTACGGCGTGTAGTGGAAGTTAAAATTCTGGTCCGCGGCGTCGCCGTTGCGGCGGATGCGGACGCGCAGCGTGAACTCCCGGTCGGGCGAAGCGGTGAACTGGAGGCTGCCGCCCGCGAGACGCGAGACGGTGAGCGCCACGTTGGTTGCGGTGGCGGCGACCGAAGCGCCGGCGCTGGTGAAATACAAGGTGTCGTTTACCTCCATGGCGGTTCCCATCACCTCCAGGCGCCCGTCCGGAATGTTGCGGATCGTGTGGGTCTGGTCATCGCCACGCAGATCAACGCCGGCCGGAATGGCCGGCAGCGCCGGAACGACGTACGTGACATCGGTCGCGCGCTCCACGGTGCCGGCGCGTCCGCGCAGCGTCAGGCGGTATGCGGGGACGGCGGTGGTGGCGGAAAACGGCGTGACGGTCATGGTGCGGCCGTTGTTCGTGCGCGAGATCTTCAGGTCGCCGACGCGCACGTTGGTCGCGTTCACCGGGAGATCGACGCTGCCGTTCGCCCGCAGCAGCCGCTCCGGAAGGTTGTTCACGGTCGCTTCGGGCGGCGCTCCGGCTAGGGTCAGGGTCGCGGGCAGCACGAACGCGGGCAGGTCCGGAACGACATAGCTGATGCGGCTGGTGCGCGACGTGATGCCGGTACCGGTGAATTCCACGGAATAGCTGGCGACCGCGGTGTCGATATCGAACGGGGTGATGGTCATGGTGGTGCCGCTGCGGGAGACCTTCAGGTCGCCGATGCGGACGTTCGACGCCGTGGTGGAGACCAGGACGTTGCCGGGGTTCAGCCGCAGGTCCGCCGCCGGGACGTTGTTCACGACGAGGCTCGGGGGCGTGCCGGTCAGCGCCGCGTCGGCCGGGATCTCCACGCTCGGCGGAGGCGGCTCATAGCTCACGGTCGCGGTGCGCGTGGCAAGGTCCGTGCCGCTGATCGACAGCGACGTGCCGGGAACGCGGACGGCACGGTCCATCGGCTCGATGGTCAGGGTGCGAGCGCCGCTGTTGCGCGAAATCTTCAGGCCTCCTCCGACGCTGACGTTGTTCGCGGTGAGAGGCAGCGGCACGGAGGTTCCATCCACCGTGGCGGTGAGTTCCTGGTTCGGCACGACGGCGATCACCATGCGCGGCGGATCGCCGGTCAGACTGATCGTGCCGGGCAATTCGGCCGCTGCCGGAAGCGGCGGCGGAGCGTAGCTGATGGTCGTCGTGCGCTCGGTGACGCCGGTTCCGCCGATGCGGATCGCGGCGCCAGGCACGGCCGTGCGCGGCAGACGCGGCGTGACCGTGATGCTCGCGCCGTCGCCCGCGGCGCGGGTGAAGACCAGATCGCCGACGGTGGCGGTGCCCCCGGCGTCGATGTTCGTGGTGCCGTTCAGTGTCAGGCGGCGGTTCGGCAAACCGGGGATGACGGCGGACGGCGGGCTGCCGGTGAGCGTGGTGGTGGCCGGGAACGTCATCTCGATGTCGGCGGCGGGAGGCGCGTAGCTGACGGTCGTGGTGCGCGACGTGAGTCCGGTTCCGCCAAGCGTCAACGCGACCGCCGGCACGCGGTTGGCGGCGTTCAGCGGCGCGATGGTCAGCGTGCGGGCGGTGTTGTCGCGGGTGATCTTCAGGCCGCCTCCGACGTCCAGGTTGTTCGCGGTGACGGGCACGGCGACGGCCGTGCCGTTCACGGTGGCGGTGAGCGCCTGCGCCGGAACGGCGGTGACGACGCGGCTGCTGTTGGTGGAATCCAGCGTGATGGCCGTCGGCAGTTCGCCCGGCGGCGGGGCGTAGCTGACGGTCGTGGACGCGTTGATGCCGCCGGCGCCCGAAAGGCTCAGGACATGGCCGGCGATCGGCACGCCCTCCTCGCGCGGGGCGATGGTCATGGTGCGGGCGGCGTTGTTACGGGTGATCTTCAGCGGTCCGATCGGCAGGTTCGTCGCGTTGGTCGGGATGGTCTCGCCGCCCGCGAGCAGCGCAACCTGCGGAACGTCCGTGATCGTCTGGCTGCGCGTGCCGTCGTTGAGCGTGATGGTCGGCGGCACGACGAACGGGCGGCGGAAGTTGATGCGCGTGGTGCGGTCGATGTCGGTGCCGGTGATACGCAGGTCGAAGTCGGTGATGTCCGTGCCTTCGTCCAACACCGCGATGGTCATGGTGCGGTTGGTGGCGTCGCGGGAGATCTTCACGTTGCCGACCGGAACCTCGCTGGCATCCGCGCGCAACTCGACGCCGTTGGCTCGCAGCACGCCGGCCGGGATGCTCGGCAGGACGATGCTGCG
>CAYSWB010000003.1:31239-32885 GCA_964434575.1 uncultured Candidatus Peribacteria bacterium
TTTCCGGCGCGGTGCCGGTGCCGAAGTTCACGCGGATGTTGCGCGGCACGATTTCGCGGTCACGGCGGACCGACAGCATGACGAAGCCTGTCGGCGCGGTGCCAACCTGCGAGATGGACAGCGTCGAGCCGTTGCGCGTGGCCGTGACGATGCCGCGCGAGATGCTCGGAGTGCCGGTGCCGGGCATGATGGCGACGGCTGCCGGCGCGGTGTCGGCGCCGCCGGAAAGACTGACGACGGCGGGATCGAGCGTGCCCAAATCGATGCTCTGTGCGCCGCTCTGCACGTTGATGGCGGCATCCGGAATGACCGGATACGCCGGAGCCGGAGGGGGTGCCGACGGCACGCCGACGCGGCGCAACAGCACGGTCGCCAGCACGCGGACCTCGGTGCCGCTGACGGTCACCGGCACGCCGGCGCGGATCTGCTCCTGCACGAAGAGGCGCTGGTCGGCGCCCATGGTGTTCAGCGAGAAGCGCAGGGTGACGTTGTGGGCGATGGTGGCGGGAGGCGTCGGACTGGTCGGCGGCGGCATGCCCGCGGCGATCTGCTGCAAGCCGGCGAGCTCGATGCGCGTTTCGCCCTGACCGCCGAACGGACCGAAGCCGCCGGCGAAATTGAATCCCGCTCCCCCGCCGTTGCGGGCGTTGCGGTCGATGATGCTACCGATCATCGGACTCCAGTTGTCTTCGCGCGGGGGCGGAGGCGTGCCGCCGCCGGTCGTGGCGGCGGGCGGCCACTGCAGCGACAGGCGGTACTGTGCGCCGTTGTGCACGATGACCGTCTCCGGGGCGGTGGCTCCGGCGGGCGTCAGGCGTTCGAATGTGACGCCGGCGATGGAACCGGCGGCGCGCTCGGGGCCGATGATCGCCGTGCCTGCCGCGTCCTCGCGCTCACGCGGGCTGCGACCGGCCATGCCGATCAGGAATACGCCCGCGGCGACCGCGGGCAACGCGGCGAAGCGCAACGCTTTCTTCCACCACTTCTCGTTGGCGGGACGCTCTTTCATGAGTGCGCGGACGGCCAGGATGCCGCCGGCGATGCCCACGACCGCCGCGCCGGCAAGCAGGGCGCCCGCGCGTTTGCGGTCGGCCGGAGTGGCCGCCGGGTCGGAGAGCACTTCCAGCTCGCCGCGGAAACCCTGGATCGGGTTCTGCAGCAGGCTCGTGGAGCCCACGTTCAAGCGGCTGAGCGTTCCGGTCAGGTTCCTGCGCAGGTCCTCCAACGCCTTCATGCGGTCGTCGGTGGCGGCCGTGGCCGCGTTGCGCAGCTGGGTGAGCGCGATGTCCACCCGGAGCAGCGCCCGGCTGTGCTGGGCGCGCGTGTGGAGCTGGAACACTTCGGCATTGATCTGGTTCACGCCCTTCACGAATTCCTGCCGCGCGGTCGGTCCGACGTCCGCCGCCAGGTTCGGCGAGGTGACCAGTTTCTCCAAGTGCTCGATGATTTGCTCGGGAGTGCGGCGGGCGTTCATGTTTGGTTTTTGTTTTCGCTGTGCGCAAAAATCCAAGAAGTATACCAGATTTTACGTTTTCCCGCCATATAAGGAGCCGCGTAGGCGCGAGGAGCCGGAAAACGGCATCACGAAGCCGGGAGGCGTGCGGTCACCCGCACACCCCCCAACTCGTCCGTCATTCGCCCGGAAT
>CAYSWB010000003.1:32985-121584 GCA_964434575.1 uncultured Candidatus Peribacteria bacterium
ATTCCGACGCATGCCCCTTGCGGGGCCGGGATGCGTTGCCTTGCGGCGCTCCAAGACTCAGAAAAGCTCTGGAGTGCCGCAAGGAAGGCGACGGTGCGAACGAGCAATCCCTCGAAAATCGAGGGACGAAGAGTCTAGGCCAAGACCGGCAAAATGTACAGGGTATTTGACACCGCTCGGCCACGGTTACGCTATACTTTTCGCCTATGGCGCGAACGTTGCTGTGTCTGCACGGGTGGGGCGGCTCGAAAGAGTCGTTCGATCCGCTCAAACAAGCCCTCGAAGGCAGCGGCTTGCGCGTGCTCGCGCCCGACCTGCCGGGCTTCGGTGCCGAGCCGGAACCCAAGGAGCCGTGGACGGTGAACGACTACGCCGATTGGGTGGAGAAATGGGTGGATACCCAGCTGCCGGGAACCGAACAGCCGCACCCGCTGGTGTCGGTACTGGGCCACTCGCACGGCGGACGCATCGCCATCAAGCTGACGCAGCGCAACCACTTGCAGATCGACCACTTGTTTTTGTGCGCGGCGGCGGGCATCCGCAGCCGGCGGCACATCAAGCGCATGATCGGCCTGACGTTGGCCAAGTCGGGCAAGTTCTTCCTGTCCATCCCGGGCTTCTCCGCGCTCCAGCCGCTGGCCAAAAAACTGCTCTACAAACTGGTGCGCGTGCACGACTACGAGCGCGCGAGTCCGGTCATGCGGCAGACGCTCATCAACGTCACGCGCGAAGACCTGCGCCCGCTGCTTTCCAAGATCAACGTGCCGACCGATTTGTTCTGGGGCAAGGGCGACCGGATGACCCCGTACTCGGACGCGCTCGTCATGCACCACGAGATCCCGAACAGCATGCTGTACTCGTACCCCGGCGTGCGCCATTCGGTGCACAAGGACAAGGCGGTGGAAATCGCCGCGGTCATCAAAGCCGATATCTTCAAGAAATAGCATCCGAAAGCCATGATCCAGCACATCGCCATCATCGTCCTGCTCCTGCTCGCGTGCGCGTCGCCGCTGCTGACGTGGCTGCATTTGTGGCAGGTGAAAGAGTGGCGCTGGGACCGTCTGTCCGAGCACTTCCGGCAGGAAGGGTTCTCGCGCCTGTACAGCTCGGTCCGGGTGGCGCTGCTCGTCGTGTGGGCGCTGTATCCGCTCGTCACGCCCGAGGTCGTGAAGACGTTCGTCCAGACCGGCGTACTGCTTCGTCTGTTCGGCTTCGCCGGATCGGACCAGGGCGCCGCGCTCATCCTCATCCCGCTGGCCGGCTTGAGTCTGCTGCAGATCGGCATGCGCAAGCAGCCGAAACCGAAGTGGACCATGAAGGCGCGCTTGCTCGTCGTCACCGCGGCGGGGCTGAACGTGGCCGTCGCCGTGTTCCTGTTGCTGATGGACGGCGCCAGATGGAACAGCGCCGCGCTGAGCGGCTTGATCCCCTACCTGCAGCCGCAGGCGGCGGCGGTCGCTTGGCTGCTCACGTACCCGCTGGACCGCTACCTGAAGCGCAGAATCATGAATCGCGCGCGTGCCATCCGCGCCGCGCGGCCCCGGCTCACGGTCATCGGCGTCACCGGCAGCGTGGGCAAGACGACTACCAAGGAATTGCTCGCGCACGTGCTCGCTTCGCGCAAGCCGCTGGTTCCGCCCGACCACGTGAACACCGAGATGGGCGTGTCGGCCTGGATCATCAACACGCTCTCGAAGCTGCCCGCCGATTCCGACGCGACGGTGGTGGTGGAAATGGGCGCGTACCGCATGGGTGAAATCGCGCTGCTGTGCTCCATCGTGCAGCCGAATCTGGGCGCGATCACGCGGATCGCAGAGCAGCATTTGGCGTTGTTCGGGAGCCGCGAAGCGATCGCGAAAGGCAAAGGCGAATTGTTCGCGTCGCTGCCGGAAAACGGCCGCGCGTTCGTGAATATCGACAGCCCGCTGCACGAGGACCTCGTCGCCCGCTGCCGCTGCCCGGTGACCACCGTCGGCACCGGCGGAAACGCCGACGTCCCGGGGCTCGACATCGAAGAAACGTCGGGCGGCGTGAAGTTCACCAGCGGCGGCACCGCCTACGAGACCGGACTGCACGGCACGCACAACGTCACCAACGTCCTGCTGGCGGTCGCCGTCGCGCAGCACTTGGGCCTTTCGCCGCAAACCATTGCCAAAACCCTGCGTACCTTCAGTCCGCCCAAACGGACGTTCCAGGTGCGCCAGGAGCGCGGCGTGACGGTGCTCGACGACACCTACAATTCCAGCCCGGCCAGCATGGTCGCCGCGGTGGAGTGGGCCAGGCAGCAGCCGGCAAAACGGAAAATCCTCGTCACGTCCGGCATCATCGAACTGGGTGAATCGGAAGAAACATTGCACCGTGAAATCGCCGTGTCGGCGCAAAGCGTGTTCGAGCGCGCGTACGTCATCGGCAGGAAATTCCTGCCGTACTTCCAGGACGGCGGATTCGGCGAGCGCGCTTCTTCGCTGCCCTCTTCCCCGCCGCGCCTCGGCCAAGATGACCTCTTGGTCTGTGTCGGCCGCATGCCGCAAAGCGTGATCGAATCGTTCCTGCCCAAGGCCTGATGCCATCCCCCATCCACCACACGTTCGCGCCCCACGCCGACCTGCGGCACGTCGGCCACGCCGTCGTCGCGCGCATGCGCTGGGTGTTCGCCGCGTTTCTGGGCGACAAAGACACCGGCCGCCTGGAACGCGCCCTGGGAGAGCTGTATGACGGCGACGCGGTGACGTTCGCGTCCGGGCGTGAAGGCATGCTGGCGCTGCTGCGGGCCATGAACCTCCTCAACGGCGAGGAAGTCATCCTGCAGGCGTACACGTGCATGGTCCTCCCCAACGCCATCCACGCCGCCGGCGGCGTACCCATCTTCGCGGACATCGACCGGGAGACGCTGAATTTCGACCTGGAAGACGTGGAACGCCGCATCACGCCTCGCACCCGCGCCATCGTCTGCCAACACACGTTCGGTATCCCGGGCGATGGCAAGCGCCTGCGCGAATTGTGCGACAAACACGGCATCCTCCTCATCGAAGACTGCGCGCACGTGCTGCCGGACACCGCATCCACCGACGACGTGTGCGCGTACGGCGACGCGCTGCTGCTGAGCTTCGGCCGCGACAAGGCGGTGTCGGGCGTGTCGGGCGGCGCGATGGTCTGCCGCAAACCCGAGCTCTCGGCCAAGCTGCGCGAGGAGCAATCCCGCGCCGCGCACGTGTCCTGGCTGCGGGCCGGACTGCTGTTGGATTACCCGGTGTGGTACTGGCTGTTCCGTCCGCTGTACGGTATCGGCATCGGCAAGGCCGCCATGCGCGCGCTGGCCATGACCGGGATGCTCGCGCCGGTACTCACGCCGGACGAAAAGCGCGGCAACATGCCGCCCACGCTGCACCGCATGCCGGGCGGTTGCGCCTACCTGGCGCTCACATCGTTCGGCCGCCTGCGCGAAATCAACGACCGCCGCCGCGCGCTCGTCAGCTTCTATCACGCCGAAGCCACCAAGCGCGGCTGGCCGGTGCTGGCCGGCGTGCGCCCAGACCTGCCGCTGCAGAAGTATCCGCTGTTTACCAAGAACGCCGACCGCATCCGCGCCGCACTCAAAAACCAGAACGTGTACTTGGACGACGGTTGGACCGGCTGCGTGGTATGCCCCGCCTCATCGGACCTGGCTGCCAGCGGCTACGAACCCGGCTCGGACCCGGACGCCGAAGCGGCGTGCGAGATGATCCTGAGCCTGCCCACGCACCCGACCATGAGCCTGAAGCAGGCCGAGCGCCTGGTGAACCTCCTCGATCCGCTTCTCCGCTAGCATGCCTCCGATGCACGTCCGCCCCGCCATCGACCAAGCCGCTTGGGACGCCTTCCTTGCCGCCCAGCCGTTCCGCCCGTTTTTACAGAGCTGGACGATGGGCGAGGTGTACCGCGACGTCGGCCAGACGCCGGTGCGGCTCCAGATCGAACGCGACGACGGCACCGTGGCCGGCGTCTGTTTCGCCCACGTCGTCCCCGCCCGCCGCGGCCGCCACCTGAGTGTCCCGTACGGCCCGCTGTTCGCGTATACGCTGTCGCCCGAGGATTTCCGGGCCATCGCCGCCCCCCTGCTTGCCGCGCTGCGCCAAGAGGCCGCTGCGCACGACTGCGCGTTCGTGCGGTGCAGCCCGTTCCTCGAACGCACGGACGAGGCGGCGATGATGGACATGATCCGGTCGTCCGGCAGCCGCGTGTTGCGATCGCCTTTGCACCTTCTGGCCGAACAGGTGTGGTACCTGCCTCTCATGGAACCCAACCCGTGGGCGAAGCCGGCGCTGGAAGTGCCGCGCACGCCGGCGGCCGAAGACGCGCTGTTCAAGAATTTCCGTTCGACCACGCGAAATCTCATCCGCCGAGCCGAGAAAGACGGCGTGACGATCCGGGCTTCCCAGAGCCCCGAAACCGACGTCGAGCACTTCCTGAAGCTGCATGACGAAACGCGCCAGCGCCATGGCTTCACGCCGTATACGAACGCGTTCTTCCGCGCCCAGGTGAAACGCTTCGCGCAGCGCCGCGAGTGCACCGTGTACCTGGCCGAGTACCAGGGCCAGGTGATCGCCGCGTCGGTGCATATGCACGCGTTCGGCGAAACCAGCTACCACCACGGCGCCAGCGCCGACGCATTCAAGAAAATTCCCGCCAGCTACCTGTTGCAATGGACGGCCATCAAAGACGCGCTGAAGCGCGGCGACCGCGTGTACAACTTCTGGGGCATCGCGCCGCTCGCCGCGGATGGCAAAGCCGAGAAAGGCCATCCGTTCGCCGGAGTCACGCTGTTCAAGACCGGCTTCGGGGGCCAGCTCCTGGAACTCGCCCAGTGCTTGGATATTCCCCTGTCGCTGAAGTACCATGGAACACGCGCCTTCGAGGTTTTCCGCAAGTGGCGCCGCGGCTTCTAACCCCGCTCCCATGTCCAAAGACGTCATGCCCGTCACCACCGAGGACAAACTGGATGTCATCATCCGCCACCTGGAGGCCATGGACCGCCGCGACAGGTTGCGGACCACCGGCGCGTTCATCCGCGGCATGCTGGGGCTCATCCCGCTCATCGTCTTCGTGTGGAGCATCTGGTTCTTCGCCAACAACTACGAGCAGGTGCTCGGTGAAATCACCAAGCAGGCCGCCACCGCCGCAGCGGAAGCCACCAAGTCCGGCGGACAGGGCATGCTCGACGAGCTGATGCAGAAGTACGGGGTTACCGGATCGTCCTCGTCGTCTTCCGCACGGCGGTAAGCCGTCCGGACGGGCATTGCTAAAAGCGATACATATTTTATAATGCCTGACTTGAGGAACAAACCTGCCACCATCGAGCGCGGCCCCGTGGAAATTCATGTGCTCAACGACGTGACCCCGGGATCCATCCGGAACGTCGCGGCCCTGCATGATGTCATCCGGAACATGGTCGAGCCGCTGCTGGCGGAACACCCGGTCGTGGCCGTGCCTAACGGCGCCATCGACAGGTCCGTCTTTCCCATGAAAAAACTCAACCTGATTCCCAACGGAATGCTGCAGGGCAAGATGCACAGACATGTCACGACGCACCTCGTCCGTGCGAACGACGTCCATACCGGCACGCTGCTGACGTCGAAGCATTCGGCAGTGAAAGCGCTGCACGACATGCTGAGCGACCCTTCGGCACTGCAGCTGCTTGCGAAGGGCGTCCAGCTTCCGCACGGGCCCGAGGGATGGACGGTCGAGAACGTCCTGCTGGCCAGCCGCATCGGCATCGCGGACGTCCTTCCGGATGCGAGCACGTTGCCGGGCTGGCTTTCGCACATCAGCACGCCCGCTGAGGCCGCAGAACAGGCGTTCAGTGGCTTCAGTCCGCTGGTACTCGGCAATCCTCGGCTGGACAATGCGGCCGTGTGGGAAGTGACGCGGCAACACCAGCTGGCACTGCCCTCCTCCACCGTCCTCAACTGGGCGGACTATGATCTTGCCTCATTGCGCGCAATGGAAATCCACGGCCGGGACATGCGCGGCGGTTTGCAGCGACCGGACAGTGAGCAATTGCTCAACGCGATCGACTACGACGATTGATCGCACATTCTCAAAACCGGACCCTTGCGGATCCGGTGTCTGAGGTCCAAGCATTATATGCTTGCGAATGTCGGGGGGTGCTTATTGCACCATCCTCACCACTTCCTCCGGCGTGGCCGTGGAGCTGACGAACAGGCTCGGCAGGCGCAGGAATTGTCCGCGGGAGAACTTCTTGTCCGGCGACTGGCTGACGCCCAGCAGGTAGCCAAGCTCGGCCGCCTTCTTCATCACGCGGTCGTTCACGCCGCCCATCGGGTACGACACGGCGTACACCTCGCGCTTGGTCAGGTCCTCGATGATCTTCTTGCTCTGTCCCAGCTCCAGCGCCACCTGCGAGTCGGTCAGCGAGCGCAGGTCGTCGCCGGCGTGCGCCTCGGACTGCAGGTCGTGGCCGTTGGCCAGCAGGTTCAGCACGGTCTTCTCGGTGATGCCGGAAATGCCAACATCCTTGGTGCCGATGAACAGCGTGGCATCCACGTTCGCGGCTTCCAGAGCGTCGGAAACGGCCTTCACGTTCTGGGAATTCACGCCGGCGATGGTCACGGCCACCCAGTCGGGCGACACGCGGGCGTCGCGGCTTTCCTGGGCGATCACCAGGTCATACAACGCCTTCAGCGTGACGACCTTCTTGCCGGCGGCCTTCAGCGCCGCCATATGCTTGGGGAACGACGCCATGCTGGCGGCGTCACCGGCGCGGTACTGCAGGATCGGCAGCGTGTACTCGTCCTGGCGGACCAGGAAAGTAGGCTGGAACGGCTTCAGGTACTGGGACGACACGTAGCCTTCTTTACCGCCGTAGCTCACGCGGGCCCACTCGCCGTTCATCGACATGGGCGTGACGATGGCCTGGCCCGGCAGTTCGGCGATCTTCTCGGATTGCGACGACGGATCCTTGCGCATGTTCAGGAACGCGAAGTCCACGAAATACTTCCCTTCGAACTGCTTCTTCTCTTCGGCCAGCTTCACGTCGGTGGTCAGCTTGGCGATGTATTTCAGCGCCACGTAACCCTCGCGCTGGTCCGACAGCCTCACCTTGGCCCATTCCGCATTCGGGATCTCCAGCACGATCAGCACGTCGCCCTGGTTCAGGCGGTCCAGCTGGGCCGCGCTCACGTCCATGGACGCCCGGACGTTCAGGAACGGGTTGTTCACCTTGTAGATGTTCGCCGCCTGGTCCGCGGCACCCATGCGCAGCGAGTCGTAGAACTTCACCTTGGCCGGATCGGCAGCCGCAACCGCCCCCACCGAGGCCGTGCCACCCGTCACGATCGTTCCCGCCGATCCCGTCATCGCGCCCGGCACGCTGGCAACCGCCGCGCCCGAGTTGACGCTCAGCGTGACCGTGGCGGAGCTGCTGCTCCCTTCCGCGATCTCGTAGACGCGCTGGAGGTCATCGTCCGTGAACGTGAATTCCTCGAATGTTTTGTCCGGCTCAGGGGCGCTGCAGCCCACGAAGAGGATGCCGAACGAGGAGATAAGAAGGAAAACGACGAGCGGACGGGACATGGGATAAGGTGGGAAATAAAAGGGATTACATGCGGTCTGGAACGCGCAGGGTCAGCAACTCGGCGCCGGTCTTCAGCACGCGCGTTGCGGCGTGCGTCAGCGCCAGGCGGAGGTCGCGCTGCGCGCCCTCGGCCTTCAGGATCACCTCCGCGTTATAGAAGGAGTTGTACGACTGGCAGACCTCGTACAGGTAGTTGGTCAGCTTGTGGGGCAGGTGTTCGGCACGGGCGGCTTCCACGGTGTCGCCGAACTGGAACAACAGATGCAGGAGCGCGCGCTCCTTGGATCCCACGTCGCCGGAGAAGTCCTTGGGAACGCGGAATTCGGTCCATTCGGCCTTGCGCAGCACCGACATCGCGCGGGCATGCGTGTACTGCAGGTACGGGGCGCTGTTGCCCTCGAAGCTGAGCATTTTCTCCCAGTCGAAGACGATGTCCATTTTGCGGTTCTGGCTGAGGATGCCGTACACCAGCGCACCGGTACCCATCATGTCGGCCAGCTCGTCGGTGTCGTCGGTCTGGATGGCATCGCCGCGCTCCTTGATGATCTCGGCCGCGCGCGCGGTGGCTTCGTCCAGCACGTGCTCCAGCTTCAGGATGTTTCCCTTGCGCGTGCTCATCTTGCGGTCGATGAACCGCATGCGCCCGAAGATCACGTTCGTGAACGGCGGCAGCGTCCAGCCGAGCAGCTTGCACGTGGCTTCCAGCTGCTCGAAATGCAGCTTTTGGGCGACGTCGGTGCAGATCAGAATCTCCTGCGGCTTGTACGTGTCGATGCGGTAGCGCATCTGGGCGATGTCGCGGGTGGAGTACAGCGTGGCGCCGTCTCCCTTCAGCACCATGTAGGGAGGCATCTTCGTCTCCTCCGGGAACTTCACGATCAACGCTCCCCCTTCGCCCACGGTGAACACCCCCTTCTTCTTTCCCTCTTCCAGAATGGGCGCCATTTTGTCCTCGTAGAAACTCTCGCTGATGTCCGAATCGAACTTCACGCGCAGACGGTCGTAAATGCCGCCCAGTGAGCGCTTCGTGACGCTCAGGATATCGGTCCAGAATGCGCGGAGTTCGCCGTCCCCCTGCTCCAAACGGCGGAACGCGTCGCGTCCCTCATCCTCCAGCGTGGAGTCCTTCTCGGCCTCTTCATGGAACTTCACGTACAACGAAAGAAGGTCGTCCAGCGAGCACTGCGCCGGCGGCTTGGTCCCCCACTTCTTGAACGCCACCGACAATTTACCGAACTGCGTGCCCCAGTCGCCCATGTAGTTCCAGTTCATGGTCGGATACCCCTGGAACCGGTACAAATTGCTGATGGTCTGGCCGATGACGGTGCTGAGGATATGGTGGATGCCCAGCGGCTTGGCGATGTTGGGCTGCGAGTATTCGACAATCACGGGGGCTTCCTTGCGGATCGCCTGAGGATCGCACTGCGACCATGCTTCCGACAGCGCTCCCACCAACGCGGCCGTTTGAACGGTGACGTTCACGTACCCCGCTCCGGCCACTTCGGCCTTCGCCACCCCGGGCGCCTTGCCAATTGCCTCGGCCAATGTCGCCGCAACATCCCGGGGCGATTTACCGATCTTCTTGGCAAGCTGTAAAGCAGCTGACGTGGTCAGGTCTCCCTTGCTAGGATCTACCGGAACGTCAAAGTGGATATCTGTCGATACATCGAAATTTGTTCGCAAACACTCCTCCGATACAGCCGATAATTTCTTTTTGAGATCGAACACAGAAAGTGAACACGAAAGCAGCGCTACTGTATACCGCTGGAACCGTTTGTGTAGGCGAAACAAAAATTTGTTCTTGATCACTGTTTTTCTTCATGTCGTTTTGGCACTTCGAACACAAAATTTGTGCACAAACGTACACCCAAAAATGTGGAAAACCGTGTGTAAAACCATGGGAAAAGATTCGCCATTTCTCTCATTTGCATGCGCCAAACAAGGTTTTACCTGGAAGCAAAAATACGGTATAATAGAGAGATTATGCGGAAGCTCCCTCTTCGCATCGGACTGGCTACGGCGGGTTTGCTCCTGCTCGCGCTTGCCGCGTGCGGCGGCGGCCAGCCGGAAAAACAGACCGAGGAGCGGGTGCGCGTGAGCGGCGGTCGCAGCGGCGTCTACGTGGTGGACACGCTGGTGGCGAACTCGGCGGATGCTCGTAAAACACGCCGCGCCGCCCTTCTGGGCGTCTTCGTGTCGCATTTCATCTCTACCAGTCCCACCGCCATCGTCAACGGTGGCATCGGCGGCATCGCGGTGCAGATGATGATTTTCGAGAAGCAGACGTCGATCTCGGACCCCGACTTCGATTTGATCCAGGCGCTGGCCGACGCGCTGCAGGTGGACGTGCTGGATCTGCTGAACCGCAGCCTCAACCGCCAGGAAACGCTGGATATTTACGTCGAGTCGCTCGACAACGTCGCCACCCGCGCCAACAACCGCCTTGCCGAGCTGGTGGAAGTCGAAGAGGTACAGCGCGAACTGGTGCGGCAGCTGGGACGCGAACGCGCCGACTTGGACCGTGAACTGCGCGACGCCGAACGCTCCAAGGACTACCTGCTGGCCAACGAAAAGCAAAAAGCGCTGAACGCGAAAGAACGCGAACTCTCCGACGCGGAATTGAAGCTCAACCAGATCACCAGCGTCATCGAGACGCTGGAAGAGCTGATGGAGCTGTACGGCGAAAAGAGCCTGGCCATTCAGGAAAACCGCGAGCCGCTCATCGCCGGAACGAAAGTCGTCGATCTGCCCGGCACGCTGGATTTGAAGATCCTGGAACGCGGTGAGAACGGCGGCGGAGGCGGAGCCACGCGCACCGGCACGTCCGGCGGCGGCTCCTTCCGCACCGGCACCACAGGCGGCTCCACGGGTGGTTCATCCGGCGGAAACACCGGAGGCACGACGTCCGGTGGAAGCACCGGTGGCACGACGTCCGGCGGTTCCAGCGGCGGAAGCTCTACGGGCGGAAGCTCGGGCGGCACCACCGGTGGAACGACGACGCGCAGCGCATCCAGCAGCTCGCGCGGCGGCAGCAGCATCTTCGGTAACCCGTTCGGCTCGTTCGGCTCCGGCGGCGACTCCGGCGGCTCCAGCGGAGGCTCGACGGGCAGGGCATCGTCTTCCCGCACGTCCACGACGTCCGGAGGCTCTTCGGGTGGCACCACCGGCGGCAGCGGCACGTCGTCTTCCCGTCCCGGCAATTTGTCGGGCGGAGGAACGAACGGCGGCACGACAGGGGGCTCCACCGGAGGGTCGACCGCAGGCGGCACGACAGGGGGCAATACCGGCGGAGGCACCATCGGCGGAGGAACCAATGGCGGAACGAACGGTGGTACGAACGGCGGAACCACGGGCGGCGCCACGACCGGCGGCGGCACCAATGGCGGAACGAACGGTGGTACGAACGGCGGAACCACGGGCGGCGCCACGACCGGCGGCGGCAACACCGACACGGTCGGCGACGGTGCCGGCGGCGGCGTGATCGACGTCGGAGCGCTGCTGGAAGGCGGCGACGGCTCCATCAACGAACTGGTCAGCATCGTCATCGCCATGCTGCTGATCGCCGGACTGTTCTTGTGTCTGATCTACCTGGTATGGGGCGGCATCAAGTACATCACGTCGGCCGGAAATGAAGAGAGTATCAAGAAAGCCGGCGCGACCATCCGCTACGCCCTGCTGGGCCTGGTGGTGTGCCTGCTGGGCTACTTCATCGTCTGGTGGCTCGCCATCCTGCTGGACGCCCCGTTCGACCTGTCCTTCGGCCACATCCTGGACCTGATGGGCGGGCTGTATGAGCACTTCAGCCAACCGCTTGGTTAAGCCAAAAAGGTTGTAAAAACACGCGTTCTGATGTACAATAGTCCGATACGGAAATGTCGAAAAACAAAACTCCCGCAGCGGCCAACTCCACTCCCGCAGGACTCAAACTCCTCGGAGTCATCGACGACCTTCTGGGCCTGCACCACAACGTGGAGGAAATCCTGGCTGACGAAGACGAGTCCGATGAGCTGACCAAGGAGGAGAAGGAGATCATCAAGCGCTACGAGGAGGGCGTGCAGAAGATCCTGGACATCATCGCCCCGGCCGGCCTGAAGTTCGACCGCAGCATGATGCAGCTCAACGAGCAGCTGGTCGCCCGCAGCTTCTACGCCTACAACTGGCCCAGCCAGATCTACCCGAACTGGATGTCGCAGCTCATCAACTTCGACGTGATGATCGACATCTCGCAGTTCATCTACCCGGCCAGCAACCGCGTGATCCTGAAAATGCTGCGCAAGAAAGTCACCGAAATGCGCTCGTCCATCCGCATGCTGCAGCAGCGCGGCATCGTCCGCGACCCGGCCCTCGAAGCCGCCCTGCAGGACGCCGAAGAGCTGCGCGACCTTCTGGCCCGCGGCAGCGAGAAGCTGTTCCAGCTGGGCTTCTACTTCACCATCTACGCCGAGACCGAAAACAAGCTCAAGAAGGCCCAGACAGACGTCGAGGCCATCTTGGGCGGCAAGCTGATCCTGACCAAGCCGTCCGCGTTCCAGATGGAGCACGGCTGGAACTCCACGCTCCCCTACTGTCTGGACGAGCTGGACTTCAGCCGCAACATGAACACGCAGGCGCTGGCCACCAGCTTCCCGTTCAGCAGCTCCGACCTCACCGACGACCACGGCGTGCTGTACGGCATCAACCGTCACAACGACTCGCTGATCATCTTCGACCGCTTCGACCTGCCCAACGCGAACGCGAACGTGTTCGCCACCTCCGGTGCAGGTAAGTCGTACGTCGTGAAGCTTGAGATCCTGCGCTCGCTCATCCAAGGCGTGCAGGTCTACGTCATCGACCCGGAAAACGAATACGTCGACCTGTGCAAGACCGTCGGCGGATCGCAGATCCCGGTGTCGCTGCAGAGCAGCTACCGCGTGAACCCGTTCGACCTGCCCAAAGCCGTGCGCGGCGACGAGGCCGAAATCGGCGAAACGCTGCGCAGCGCCGTCATCAACCTGCACGGTCTGTTCAAGCTCATGCTCGGCAACATCACGCCGTCCGAGGAAGGCGTGCTCGACAAGGCCATCTTGGACACCTACGCGCTGCGCGGCATCACCCTGCAGACCAAGGACCCCGGCGCCATCGAACCCCCCACCCTGCACGACCTCATCGACGTGCTGATGACCACCGGCGGCGGAGAACCCATGGCCCAGACGCTGAAGAAGTTCACCGAGGGAAGCTTCTCGGGTCTCTTCGACCGCCCCACCAACATCGAGCTGGAGAAGCAGATGGTGGTGTTCCAGATCCGCGACCTGGAAGACGTGCTGCGCCCCATCGCCATCTACGTCGTGCTGAACTTCCTCTGGAACCGCGTCCGCGCCGACATGCGCAAGCGCTTCCTGGTCATCGACGAAGCGTGGAACCTGATGCAGTACGAAGACTCCGCGCAGTTCCTGTACGGCCTCATCAAGCGCGCCCGCAAGTACTACCTGGGCGTCACGACCATCACGCAGGACATCGACGACTTCATCAACTCCCCGTACGGCAAGCCGATCATCTCCAACACATCGCTACAGCTGCTGCTGAAACAATCGGCGGCGTCGGTGGATAACCTGGCCAAACTGTTCTACCTCACCGAAGGAGAAAAATACCTGCTGCTGGGCTCCGGAGTCGGTCAGGGTGTGCTGTTCGCCAGCAACACCCACGTGGCCATCCAGGTCGTGGCCAGCCCCAACGAACACAACATCATCACGACCAAGCCGGAGGAAGTGCTGAAGCGCAAGGAAAAGGAAAGGGCGCTCGAACAACAGCAGCGCGACGCCGACGGCGACAACGGCGACGGCGGTAACGGCGACGACCCGCCGCCGACCGAACATGCGGACGGAGGACGCTAAGACCCGGCTTCTTCCTCGACCTTCCAGCGCATCTCCGGCTTCAGCTTGCCCGTCACCGCGAAACCGGCGGCTTTCCTGTGTCCGCCGCCCTTGAACTTCTGGGCCATGGCCGACACGTCCACGTCGTCGCGGAGCGTGCGCAGGGAGCCCTTCACCTTGCCGGCGCGTTCGGCGAGCACCAGCGAGAACTTCATGCCCGGCACCGCGTTCACGTAGTCGATGGCGCCGGTCAGCTCGGAGTATTCGGCTCCGGTGGCGCGGAAATCGCCTTCGGTAAGGGCCGACACCGCGGCGCCTTCATCGGTGACCGAGATCTTTTCCAGTACGCGGCCCCACAGACGGAGCGTGGAGATTTTGGCGGTGCGGAACACGTTCTTCACCACCGACTGCTGCCGAGCGCCGCTGCGCAGCAGCCTGGCCGCCGTGCGGTAGACCTTGGCGCTGGTATTGCTGTGGAGCAGACCGCCGGTGTCGGTGTACAAGCCGAGCATCAGGCAGGTGGCCACGTCGGCGTCGATGCTCCAGCCCGCCGCATCGGCGAAGCCCACCAGCACCTCGCAGGTGGAGGACTGGTCCGGGAAAATGAAGTTCACCGAGGCGAACTGGGAGTTCGAGAAATGGTGGTCGAAGCACACGGTCGGGTAACTGCCGTCGAAGATCTGGGGCAGTTGCTCGTGGTACTCGGTCAGGTGCGGCTCTGCGCAGTCCACGATGACGAACGCATCACCCGCCCTTGGCTGCAGATCGTGACGAATGCGGAGCGCCGGGGGCAGGAAATGGAACGTCGGCGGCGAGGGGTCCACGCAGTACAACTCCACCGGCGTATCCGGATAACGCTGCTCCAGGAGCGCACCAACCGCCGTCAGCGATCCGATGGCGTCGCCGTCGGGGTTGCGGTGGCACATGCAGCACAGTCGCTTGGCATCTTGGAAGATAGACAGGGCCCGGTCGACGTGCTGGCGCTCGAACATAAGGGGTGGATGGTAGTGTCAGCATGCGCCCACCTCAATGCCTTTGGTGTTGCCAGAGGCATGAGTCTGTGACGCGGCGTACAAAAGGAAGTCAAGGACGACAAAGACGTCGAGGAAATCAACGAATCGTTGTCATCCTTGTCTTCTTGGACTTCGTTGATTTCCTACTTCAGCAACTGCTCCAGGCGGTCGGCTTTTTCCGGCTGCTCATCATGCACGAACCGCAGCGACGGCACCGCGAACAGGTTCAGGTCCTTGGCGATCCTTGGCTTCAGCTGGCGCTTGGAATGGTGCATCAGCCACTTGATGGCGTCCTTCACGTTGGTCAGGGCCGTGACGTAGACGGTCGCGTGCATCAGGTCCGGACTGACTTCCACTTTCGTGATGCTCACGATCTGCGCGATATCCGGCGGAACCTCGCGGGCGAGGTGCCCGGCCAAGGTGCGGATGACGTTCGCCGCCGATTGCGCTCTATGCGATGACATGCCGCCATCATACAGGAGTGGAGGTACAATGGGTGCGTGCCCATCTCGATCGCCTTCTGCGGAACATCGGCTTTCGCCATCCCCTGCCTGGAGGCACTGGTGTCGGATGAGCGTTTCCGTGTGACGTGCGTCATCACGCAGCCCGATAAGCCGGTGGGCCGCAAGCAGCTCCTCACGCCGCCGCCGGTGAAGGCGGTGGCCGAACGGCACAAGCTGACCCTCCTGCAGCCGCAGTCGCTGAACGCCGAATGGAAAACGCTCGCCGCCACGGTCGGCCGGCCCGATTTCCTGGTGGCCGTCTCATACGGCCAGATTCTGTCGCAGGAAATTTTGGACTGCCCGCTGAAAGCGCCCGTGAACGTGCATGCTTCGTTGCTCCCGAAACTTCGCGGCGCGTCCCCCATCCAGCACGCCATCCTGCAGGACATGAAGGAAACCGGCGTGACGGTGCAGCGCATGGTCAAAGAGCTGGACGCCGGGCCGGTACTCGACCAGCTGCGCGTGGACGTCTTGCCGCGCGAAACCGCGCCGACGCTGCACGACAAGCTGGCCGATGCCGGCGCGAAGCTGCTCATCGACACGCTCGTGGCCTTCCCTGCGGAGAAACCGCAAAACCCCGCCGACGCCACCTTCTGCCGCAAGCTGTCGCGCGATGACGGCGTGGTGGATTTCGGCTCCATGACGGCGCAGGACATCGACCGGAAAGTCCGGGCGCTGACGCCGTGGCCGGGCGTGACCTGGAGCGGGCTGAAGTTCCTGGCCACCGCACTGGAACCGGATGCCGACGCGATGGAATTCGAGTGTGCCAAGGGAACCAAGCTCTACGTGACATCCATCCAGCCCGCCGGCAAAAAGCCGATGACCGGCGCGGCGTACCACCGCGGTCTTCGGCTCCCTTCCCCATAGCGCCATGCGACGCCTGCTCTCCGCCGCCATCGTCTGCTCGCTGCTGCTGGGGGCGTCCCCAGCGCTTGCCGTCGACCGCGACATGGACGGCGACGGCATCCCGGACGTGAAAGAAGACGCCGACGGCAACGGCCTGGTCGGCCCGGGTGAAACCGACCCGTTCAACGCCGACACGGACGGCGGCGGCGAATCCGACGGCTCGGAGTTCGCGGCGAACCGCAACCCGCTGGAGAAGACGGACGACATGACGTTCGACGGCGACGGGGATGGCTGGACCAACGGCGTGGAAGTGCTGCGAGGCACCGACCCGAAGAAAGCGGATACCGATGGCGACGGCGTGGCCGACCCCCAGGACCCGTTCCCGCTGAACGCCAATTCCAACAAAGACGCGAATGCCAACGACCTTCCCGACGAATGGGAGGAACAGACCGGGCTGGCGGCCGGCAACGTGGAAAAGGGATCGCTGGAGGATGCCGATAAAGACGGCCTGACCAACGGCGACGAATATGCCAAGGGCACGGACCCGCTGGACGCGGATACGGACCGCGACGGCAAAACGGACAAGGACGAGCTCGACGCGCGCACGAACCCCCGCGAAAGCGCCTGCTTGGAATTCGGTCCGCTGGCCGATCCGTTGTCGGACATGGGCAAGCACTGGAGTCTGCAGTTCGTCACGCGGCTGCAGCGCACGCTCATCCTGCCCGACCGCAAGCAGGTGGCCGGCGGTTACGAAGACGGCACCTTCAGGCCCGATCGCCCCGTCACGCGCTTCGAATTCCTGAAGATGGCGCTGCTTTCCACCTGTGTGGCGCTGTCCGACGACACGCTGGACGTTCCGGTGCGCTTCTCCGACGTACTGAGCATCCCCCAGCTCGAAGAAACCCCGGACGAAACGCTTCGCCGCCGGGTGATCTACACCGCCGTGCGGTACGGCATCGTGCAGGGCTACGACGACGGCACGTTCAAGGCCGACCAGCCGGTGAACCGCGCCGAGGCGCTGAAAATGCTGCTGCTGGCCGCCCAACTGGACATGCCGCCGGGCGGCGGCTCGGGCGCGACGCTGTCCGACGTGGCGCCGGATGACTGGTTCGCGCCCACGGTGGACGTGGCGCTGCACTACGAGATCGTCTCGGGCTATCCCGACGGCACATTCCGGCCTGCCAGCCCCATCACCCGCGCCGAGTCGGCCAAAATCGTGTGGCAGACCATGCTCATCAACCCGCTGATCAACGGGTACGAGTTGCCCGCCGAATAACCCGCCCGATTCAAGGGAATCAGCTGAAACAAGGGAAACAGGGGAAGCGGCTTTTGGCCGTCCCCTGACTCTCCTGTTTCCCCTGAATCTCTAAATTTTCGCCTGCATCTCGTTCAACGCCGTGATGAACTGCGGCAGATCCTCGATATCGAAAATAATCGTGGTCTTCTGGCCGCCGCGCGACTTCTCGGAAATCTTCACGAACTTGCCGTTGGAAGACTGCTTCAAGTCGATGTAGAACGTGCGCTGGCGTGCGCGGATGGTGACGGAGTGAAGCTCCTCGCCGTAGCGGCCTCCGCCGCCTCCACCACCGCCGCCTCCACCGCCTTCGCGGCGCGGACGGTGCTGCTGGGGCGCGGGCGCGCCGAAGTTGGAAGACGGAGCGAGCGGGTCGTCGCTTCCGGTGCTGGCCAGGTCGGCCATCGGGTCGAACATAAAAAAGTGGGAAAGAATAGCGCGCTCCCCTCTCCTTCGGTCTCCAGCAAGCATCGTAGTGGTGATGTGCCTTCGCCTTCAGATCTCGAGAGCGATATCAGTATACCACAAAATGGCGAACCCGGGGACGCCCCTACTTGGCGGCCTTCTTGTCGGTCTCGACCGGCGCAAACAGGATGCTCGGCTCGCCGACCTGCTTCCAATCCAGGGCGCCGCCCCAGCTCTTCATTTGCTGCGTGACCACGAACGACTTCTCCAACATCTTGCCGGCATACGGCGCGTTGAGCTGCACGGCCATTTTCTGCGCCGTTTCGGGCATGAACGGCAGCAGCATCAGCGACACGTGACGCAGGATCTCGGCGAACTCCGACAGGGTGGCGGTCCGCTTGGCCGGATCGTCCTTGATGGTCCAGGGCTGCACGGTCTGCATGAGTTCGTTGGCCTTCATCACCACCGCCATCGCTCCCTGGTCCACCGCGGCGTTGTACTGCAAGTCGTTCATGTCGTCCTCGAACGCGGCCCACGTTTCCTGCACGGCCTTGCCCGCCTTCAAGAGGTCTCCGGGCGGCACGAGCGCCCCACCGTCTTTCTTCAGCAGCACGAGTACGCGGTTGAGCAGGTTCCCCAGCTGGTTGCGAAGCTTGGCATCGTAGAGTTCGCCGAAGCGCTTCCAGCTGAAGTCGCCGTCGCGGCCGACCGGAATTTCGTGGCTGAGGTAGAACCGCAGCGCGTCCACGCCGTACTTCGAGATGACATCGTCGGGCACCACCACGTTGCCCAGCGACTTGCTCATTTTCTCACCTTCGCTGGTCAGGAAACCGTGAATCAGCAGTCGGTCCGGCACGCGGACATGCGCGTGCTTCAGCATGCTCGGCCAGATCAGCGCGTGGAAGCGTGCGATGTCCTTGCCGATGACGTGCGTGACCTTGGCATCGTCCCACCACTCGCGCTCCTCGTGATCCGTGAAGTACCCCAGGCCCGAAATGTAGTTGGTCAGCGCGTCGCACCACACGTACATCACCTGCCCGTCATCATCCGGAACCGGCACGCCCCAGCTCAGGCTGGATTTCGGACGCGAGAACGACACGTCCTCCAGGCCCTGCTCGAGAAGCGCCAGCGTTTCGTTCTCGCGGAACTGCGGCACGATGCGATATCGCTCGCCGCCCCAGTCGGCGGTGAGGAGATCCTTCAGGTCCTTGGTGTCCTTGGCCATCGCGTAGAACCAGTTCTCCTCCTTCACTTCTTCCGGCGCGCGCTTGTGGATATCGCACATGCCGTCGACCAGCTCCTTCTTGGTGATGAATCGCTCGCAGCCGCTGCAATACAGGCCCACGTACGTGCGCTTCCCGAGCTTCTCGGCCTTCTTCAGCTTCTTCCACAGCTCGACGACCGTCGGCCAGTGAACCTTTTGATCGCTGGTGCGGATGAACGCGTCGAACGAGATGTTCAGCTTCTTGTAGAGCTCCTGGAACAACGGCACGTTGCGGTCCACCAGCTGCTTGGGCGTCAGCTTCTCCTTCTCGGCGGTCTGCTGGATCTTGATGCCGTGCTCGTCGGTGCCGGTTTGGAAACGGACCTTGTCGCCGCGCAGGCGGAACCAGCGCGCGGTCACGTCGGCCAGCACTTTCTCCAGAACATGCCCCATGTGCGGAGCCGCGTTCGGATAGTCGATGGCGGTGGTGACGTACTGGCGGGAAGACACGACGAAAAGCCTATCACACGCCGGGGAACGCTCCTAACTCGCGATACTGAAGATCAGCGACTGGACGTACAGGATGATGCCGCCGGTCAGGACCGCGGCCACCAAGCCGGTGGCTGCCCAGATCATGGCTTTCTTGCCGGCTTCTTTGCCCTCGCCTCCCTGCGACGATGCCATGCGGATGGCGCCGTACAGGAACGAGATGACCGCCAGCGCGGTGATGGTGGAGGTGACGCCGACCGTGATGTTCGTGGCGATGGTCTGCACGGCGTCCGTGCCGGAACCGCAATGCAGGAAACCGGCGCAGGACCAACCGTAGCCGTTGATGCTGATCGCCGCGGCGGACGACGGCGCAAACAAGCCGAGCAGGATGAGGAGGCGCTTCATAACGTGGCGATAGCGTTGGTAATGACTTGCGAGAGGTTGATGATGATGGCGCCGACGGCGGCCCAGATGAGTCCCGTGCGCGCCTTTTCCAGTTCGTCGGATTTGCCGCGGGCGACGACCATGCGCATGCCGCAGTACACCACCACGCCGAACAGGGCGACGCGGAAGAGGTCGAGCACCGATCCGATGAGGGTGGTCACGACCGCCACGACGAGCTCGCCGCCTCCGACGCTGTTGGCTTCCAAAACGACGAAGCCCACCAGTTCGGATGCGAACTTGCCGATGAACACGCCGACAAGCGCCCAGGTGATGGTCTGCTTTCCTTTATTCACCCACTCCTCCTGGAAACCCGACAACATGATCATGGCGGCGCCGATCATGACGAACAGCGCGCCGAGGATGTAGGCGTACGTGTCGAAACGGACGAGCAATTCCACCATCAGGCCCGTGACATGCTCCGAGAAACCGGGAGTGCAGCCAGGCAGGTTGCCGCAGTACACCCACGGCAGCTGCGCGAACGCGGCGGTCGGGGCGAGCAACAGGGCGAGGCCGGCCGATGCGGACAGGAATTTCTTCATGCGCTCTGGAAACCTTGCGGGTTGATGAAGGCGAGAAGCGTGCCGGACAGCAGAAGGATCAGCAGTCCGATCGTCGCCCAGATGAAACGCTCTTTGCCTTTGTCACGGTCGCCCATCATGATCTGGAATCCAGCGATGGTGCCGTTGAGCACCGCGATGCCGATGGCCACGCCGAACGCCCATACCCAAATACCCTGGTTGACGTACAGCAGGAACGCACCCAAGTCGTTGGTGGCCGACGCCGGGATGAACGTGACGCCGCCCGGAGTGGGCTCCAGCAGGCACAGGTCACGCGCGCCGATGCAGCCTCCGGCACCCGGGCAGAACTTCTGATCGGAGGGACACGTGAGCGCCAGCGCCGACGAAGCGCGCATCCACAACAGCGCACATGCCAGGGGGAATGCCTGGAGGGCGCGTCGGGCCGCGATTTTCATCGATGACGACATATCAGGACAGTATAGCAAAAAAGCGCCATTTTCGCAACGCCCTGCGGCGCGAATCCCACGGATGGAAGCCATTTCCAGGCATCCCGATGCCCGTCCGCTTCCCAAAACCCCGAAAGTTCGTACAATTGCGCGCCCGCTCGTTGAAACCGCCGCATATCGCCCCACCCACCCCTCTCCGACGCGAACGAAAGACGGAGGGGGATGTCGTGGGGAGATCGAATCCCCTATCAACGCCACAGGAGACCGTCCGATGCCGAAACTGAACCGATGGTGGCTGGCAGGCGGCGCTTGCGCCATCCTGCTCGCCGTGACGATCGTCGCGATCGTCCGCCAGCCCGCCCCACAGGCGGCGAAACAGCAACAACCCGAACCGCCGCCCGAACACGGCAAGATCGCGGACCCCGACCCCGAGGAACAGCGACTCAAGAACGAGTACGCCATCCGCAAACCGATGTTCGACACGTGGACGACTGCGCTGCGCACGATCGCCACCCGCACGAAGTCCGACCGGGCAAAGACGATCGAAGCGTTCATGGATGAGCGCTGCCTGTTCGGCTTCCCGGAAGGCGAGAACAACCTGATCGTCATGCCGGGCAAGGCCGAGAGCGTCGTCATCCTGATCCTGACCGAAAGCGACAAGAAGCTGACCCGCTGGAAGGACCTGGTCCGCACGGGCGGCCCGACCTACCTGCCTGACGACGGCTTGATCATGCTCGGCGACCCCGAGGCGTTCAGCGAGACGTGGCGCGGCATGATGCTCTACTACGCCCTGCTGCACGCGCGCTACCGTCACGGAGCCCAAGCGCCGAAGGACGAACAGGAGATGGCCACACTGGAAGCCATGGTCCAACAGGAGTTGAATGCGCTGTTCATGATTCTCGGCGGCGAAGCGTACGCCGCGGCCATGAAGGCCGAAGTGTCGCGGCAGCGTGACGCCCTGAAAAAGGAGGGCAAGCTGATCGGCGAGACCATCGCCCCGTGGCCGGACTACCCGGAGTCGCTCGACGCGATCTTCGGCAAGCCGGTGACGGAGAAGGAGCGCCAGATCCGCCGCAGGCAGGTCTGGGTGCAAGGTTGCTTCAGACTGGCGGATGAACAGCACGCGAACCGGGAAAACGCGACCGAAGCCAAGCTCAAGATCATGCTCGCGCTGCGCAAGGCCGCCGCGGACAACCGCGACGACTGACGGGGAACGGATTTCCTCGACCACGGCCCGCCTTCACCGGCGGGCCGCTTGCAGTGCTACGTAAGCAGCAAGGTACCCAGTCCCAGGAACACGAAGAAGCCGCAGATGTCGGTCATGGTGGTGACGAACACCGAACTCGCGACGGCGGGGTCGATGTTCATGCGCTTCAGGACGACGGGAACCAGTGTTCCGAAGAATCCGGCCACGAACATGTTGCAAATCATGGCCACGCACAGCACCAGGCCGAGCAGCGGCGGCGCGCGGAACGCCACGGCGGTGCCGGCGGCGATGACACCGGTGATGAGGCCGTTGATCATGCCTGCCATCGCCTCTCGCACGATGACTTTCTTGGCGCGGCCGCGGTCCAGTTCGCCCAGCGCCAGGCCGCGCACGGCGACCGCCAACGCCTGCGTGGCGGCGTTGCCTCCCATGCCGGCGACGATGGGCATGTACACGGCCAGCAACGCCATCTTCTGGATGGATCCCTGGAACAAGCCCACGACGGACGCGGCGAGGAATGCGGTGGCCAGGTTGATGATGAGCCAGTTGTAGCGGCGCTTCACCTTGGACATGGGAGCGTCCAGCGCGTGCTCTTCCACGTCCACACCGGCGAAGCGGTAGATGTCCTCCGTGGCCTCGGCCTGTGCGACCTTCAGCAAGTCGCGCAGATGGATGACGCCCAGCGCCATCTCCTCATCGTCGATCACGCAGAGGACTTCGGAACGCATGCGCGACATCTTCTGCATGACGCGCTCGCGGTCGGTGCGGTGCGACACCGTCGGAATGCTCTGGGCCAAGTCTTCCACGGTGGCGCCCGGCGAAAGGAAGAGCAGGTTGCGATGCGCGATGACACCCTTCACTTTGCCCAACTCGTCCACCTCCAGGACCGCCGGAATCTGCTTCTGCAGCTCCACATGCCGCTGGATCTTGTCCATGACGTCCTTCTGGGTGAACTGCGGCTTCACCAAGATGAAGTTGAGGTCCATGAGACCGCCGGCCGTCTCGGAGCCGAATTTCAGCAGCTTTTCGATTTTGCGCTTCTTGTCGTCCTTCATCTTCGACAAGATCAGGGACCGGCGCGTGGGCGTGAGGAACTGCAGGATGTCGGTCGCGTCGTCTTCATCGTTGAAGTGCAGGAACCGCGCGATCATGTCGTCGGCCAGGCGCGGGAAAATCTGCTTCTTGCTCATCTCGGACACCACCAATCCGACTTCCGCCTGCTTCTCGGGCGGCAGGATCGCGAAGGTCTTGCGTCGGCCGCGGGGCAACCCGTCGATGACTTGCGCGATGACGTGAAAATCCTGGTGCGACAGGAGTTGTCGCAGCTCTTTTTCCTGCTTGTTCTTCAGGAACAGGTCCGCCTTGAGGATGAGCTTTTCCTTGTTCATACAGGGGGGCGTTTGGCCAGGTATACTCCCGGCCCGCGAAAAATGAAAGGGTAAAATCGCTCCCCTGTTCCGCCGCACTTTTCAGCGCGGTTTTCGCGTGAACGACGCGGCGATCTTGTCGCCCAGCATGACGGCTTCTCTGGCGGATTTGCGGACCGAAATCTTGCACTTGGCCTTCATGCGGAACACGTCCGCGAACAGCTGCGGATCGAAGCCGTCCATGGAGCGCACGGTCTCGAAGAAGAACGCGAAATGCCCAGCGACATCGGGCGGGAACACGCACTCCATCACGTAGTCGCCATACACCACCAGCACGTAGCCCTCCTTCGGGAACGGCGGGTTCGGATCCACCGCGGTCTTTGCGCCGTCCATAGCCACTAGCTTGTCGCCGTGCAGGTCCAGGAACGTGTCGTTGCCATGCAGCACGCGGCACGTCACCTTGCGGTCCCTCAGTCCTGCGTAGAATCGCGACTCGGTTTCCGGAATGCCCAAGTAAAAGTACGGGTGCGACGCGTACTCATACCATTGGCCGCCCTTGGTGACCTGGATCAGCTTCATCAGCACGTCATTCCACATCGGATCCAATCCGGCCAGCGAGTCGGCGTGGTATTCGCGGCGCTCCCCTTCTTTCGTCGGCAGTTCGCCGCTTGCGGTACCCGACAAATAACGCTCGCGGACCGTATCGAAAAACGTCGCGATGGACGACACCCACACCAGGTTCAACGAAAGCCTCCCGCCTGCCTTCACCAGCATCTGCGCCTCGGTCATCTGGCCCACCACGCGGTACAGGTTCGGCACCGATACGTCCGTTCCTTCGGCCGCCAGCATCCGATGTAACGCCGCGACGGTGGCGCCGGGGCGCCCGGCAAGGATCTCGACGATGGCGCTATGGAGCGGGTGGAGGGGGTCGAAAGAAGCCATGCGGGCGAGAAACGATAGATTCTTATTTTACTAGAAAACATGACTTTTTCCTATCTGAAAGCGCTAAAAGCATGATCGGACTGCTGAATCTTGTTCATGGTTTTGGCAGTCTCTATCCTGCGCGAAATGCTGATTGATGTTCAGAATTTGACTTATTATAAAATTGTTTTAAAATAGGCAAACTATGAAAGAGATCTTCCACGCGGCCCACCACGAGACCATCCGCACCGTGCCCTTCAATTCGATCGGCAAGATCATCATGGTGGAGGGTGGAACCTACCCCGAAGCCTTCGGTGGCAACTGTGTCATGCAGGCCCGCGAACTGACGCGTCTCGCGGTCGCCGGAGGGCTGTCCGCGGACCGCATCAAGTACGCCTCCGGCCAGCAGCGTCCGCACTGGGTGGCGTTCGCCGAGGACGACGGCATCCACAAAGGAAAGCTCCTGATGTCCGATCCGTATTTCATGCACACCGAACCCATCGACATTTCCGAAGTGATGGGCCGCGGCCGCGTTCTGCAACGCGCGTATCCCCTGCGCGGAGAGGCGAGCTCGATGATGGAAGTCGTCGCCACCGGACCGCGTTCGTTCGACGCCCACTTGTGGGCGATGCGGCAAAACGCCACGGGTGGCAGCGAGATCGACCCGACGTCCGGACTGAAGAAGGTGCACACCTACACCTACGACTTGGACACGCTCACCGACGAACTGCCGCCGAACCGCTACCAGCTCTTGGCCGGACTGAAGCAGAAAAACCTGGAAATGGGCGTGCTGCGTGCCGATCAGGGCGTGACGCGCGTCTACCTGGAACCCGAGCAGGGACGCTTCAACATGCTGAAAGTCGGCGAGCAGAAACTGGACCGCCAGAAGAACGGACAGGTCGAACGGTTCGACGACGAAATGGCGCGCATCGCCGCGGAACTCGGCGCCACCGCGGAGCAGCTGTACACGTTCTTCAACGAGGGTCGGGCCGCCTACCTGCGCCGGAAGCCCACCGACCATGAGGTCGGCGTGACCGGAAGCTGGGAAGGTCAGTCGGACCTGCTCAACAAGTAGCAAGCCGGGTAGAATGGCGTCATGAAACCCGCCGTCTCCCTCATCACGCTCGGCGTGCGCGACTTCGGCCGCGCGCTGAAGTTTTACCGCGACGGCCTGGGGTGGAAAACATCGGCGAAGGAAGGCGACCCGGTCGCGTTCTTCCAGTTGAACAACCTGATCCTGGGATTATGGTCGCGCGAGGAGCTGGCCAAGGACGCGCACGTGCCCGACACGGCCGGTTTTTCGGGCATCACCATCGCGCACAACGTCCGCAGCGAGAAGGAAGTCGACGAGGTGCTGGATGTCGCCAAGCACGCCGGAGCGACCGTCACCAAGCCGGCAGCGAAAACGTTCTGGGGCGGATACAGCGGCTACTTCGCGGACCCCGAAGGACATCTGTGGGAAGTGGCGCACAACCCGTTCTGGGACGTGGCCGAGGACGGCGTGACGACGCTGAAAGACTGACGGAAAACCCCGGAAGCACCGTACGCGGCGGGCAAACGGGCCTGCTTTGGCAAAGCCAATTTCGTAAGGAACCCCCGCCGCCCGCGTCACCACACCCGGAAACGGCGACAGATGGCGTTTCTCTTGTTTCTTTTCCCTCATCTCTTATGCAGTTCCACCTTTCCTCCCCCGGGAAGCTGACACGTTCCGTGTCGCTTCTGATGGGTGCAGTCTTGCTGGCCGGCGCCACGGCGCCCGCGTCGGCGCAGACGTTCCGTTACACGGACGTGCCTTCCGGCGCGTACTACGAAGGCGCAGCCGAAGCGCTCGTCGAACTGGGCGCGCTCGACTCGGCAGAGACCCGGCTCCGCCCGTCCGATTTGGCAACGCGCGCCGAGTTGGCCAAATTGATGGTCAACCTGCGCGGCGAGGCGCTGCTCCGCCCGTCGGTCCGCAGCTTCGACGACGTGTCCACCACCGCCTGGTACTACCCGTACATCGAAACCTCGGCCAGCGCCGGCTGGATCCGCGGCGACAAAGACTGTTACGTGAACAAAGCCAAGCCCTGCACCGCGCGTCCGGGTGACGGCGTGAACCGCGCCGAGGCGGCCGCCCTGCTCGTGCGCATGTTCGCGCTCGGAGCCACAGATGACGCCCCCGCATTCATGGATAATCCGGCTTACGAGTGGTACTACGACGAGATCCAGACCGCCGCCGACCACTGCGTGCTGCAGGGCGACGGCGACACCGGCCTCGTGCGCCCGGCTTCGTTCATGAACCGCGCAGAAATGATCACCATGTTCCACCGCGCTTACCTCCACCAGTCGTACGGCACGGATTGCGGACAGTCGGCCGCCGAGATTTCCGCGGTCGAGACCATGGCCGCCAACAAGCTTCGCGTGCGCTTCACCGACTCCATCGATCAGGTCCGCGCCGAGAACATCGTGCACTACAACCTGGCCCGCGCTTCCGACCGCGTGATCGTCGGCATCCGCACCGCAACCATGGTCGACACCCGCACCGTGGATTTGGAGCTCCGCGCCGACTTGGCCATGAGCGTCCCGTACCTGCTGACCGTGCGTAACCTGGAAACCCGCGACGGCGCGCTGTTCAACGACACCGCCGACGTCGTCTTCTCCGGCATCGTCGGCCGCGTGACGAGCGCATCCGCCCTGTCCGCCCAGAAAGTCCGCCTGACCTTCGACGTGGATATCGACCGCACCCGCGGCGACGACGCCTGGCGCTACGCCGTGACCCGCATGGGCACCGCGAGCGGCAACGTGACCGTGGCCACCGCCTCGATCATCGACAACCGCAGCGTCGAGCTGGGATTGGTAGGCAATCTGCAGGCCGGAGGGCAATACCGCGTGATGGCAAACGACATGTCCAGCTCCGCCGGCGTGCTCTTCACCGGCGAGGGCACCTTCACGTTCTCCGCGCCCGTCGGACAACTCAGCACCGTCCAGGTGTTGTCCGCCAACCGCATCCGCGTGAACTTCAGCACCACCCTCGACCGCACCCGCGCGGAAGAAGTGTCCCGCTACCGTTTGTCCGACGGCAGCCGCGTGATCCCCGTGACAGCAGCCTCCCTGCTCTCCGGCGACAACGCCGTGGAGCTGACGCTTGGCGAGTCGCTGCGAGCGCAGCGCATGTACACGCTGGGCGTCACCGGCCTGAGCTCGCAGCTCGGCGTGTCGTTCAACGGCACCGGATCCACCGTGTATAACGGCGGCAGCGGCAGCGGCGGCTCCGTGGCCTTCTCCACGACCGTCCTGAACGGCGCCAGCGAAGTGCCGTCCGTCGTCACGGTCGCCACCGGAACCGGCGTCTTCACGCTCACGACCACCGGACTGCACTACGACATCACGGTCCGCAACCTCACCGGCGGCATCACCGGCGCCCACTTCCACCAGGGAGCCATGGGCGTCAACGGCCCCGTCATCCAAGGCATCGCGTTCACCGGCAACCGCGCCGTGGGAACGTGGGCCAACCTGACGGCCGAACAGCGTAACTGGCTGCTGGACGGACAGATCTACGTGAACGTCCATACGAACACCTACCCGAACGGAGAAGTCCGCGGTCAGGTGAAACAGTAAACGGCAATGAACGGATCACCCGCGGAGCTTCGGCTCCGCGGGTTTTTTTGTGGCGCTACATGGCGATTTCGGCGACTCGATTCAGCGCGGCTGCCAGCCCGGGCGGAATCCCCTGCCGCAGGTTTCCTCGAACGTCTTTCCTTCGGGGATCAGGTCGCACATCACGAACGAGCAGGCGGACGCGCCGGTGGATTTTTTACACTCGTCCTCGGAGGCATACGACGGCGGGGCGTCGACGATGACGGGGGCGCCGCCTCGCGACAACAGGACGAACGCGGCGGCGGCGATCAGACATCCGGCCACGAGCAGGCCGATGATCAGTTGCTTGTGCATTGGACGGATGAAGAATGGGGCGTTTCTGATTCTACCAAACCCCGGGGACCCTGTGCCTTGCCTCGGACGGCTGCCTTGTGTAGCATTGCCAGGCTCTTTTGAATCTGCGGGTATCGTACAATGGTAGTACGGCGCCTTGCCATGGCGCAGACGCGGGTTCGATTCCCGCTACCCGCTCCAAACATACACACCATCCTCCTGCAGCCGGCAACACAGATTCGCGGCTTTTTGACCATGCTGTGGGCGATTCACGCACCTTGAGCCCGATGGATTTCCAAATACCGGTCGCGCAGGAACGTAATGAACGCGACGAGGAACAAGTGCTTCCACGGTGCCCGATCCACGCACGACGCGATCTCGAGTTCGACCGTTTCACCCGACCGCACCACGATGCGACTAGGTGCGCTTCCGCACCAGTCGATCTTCGCCACGATGACGTGCATTCCGGGCTCGACGGCGAAATCCTTCGTTTCGCGCCGTCGCAACTCACCTAGCAAGCGGCCGTCGCAGTACACGCGGTATGCGCGCAGCATATCCACGTAGTATCCGTGCCGGGAACAGCGCAGCGTGGCCATGCCGACAGTATAGCGACGACACGGCCAACGGTAAGCGCTTGCCCACCTGTGCGTCTGCTATGATGCACATCTCATTCCCCCGCCTCGCATGGCCGCACAAGTCACCGTCGAAACCACCGTCAACGTCCCCGTGGCCAAGGCCTGGGACATGTGGAACAAGCCCGAGCACGTCACGAAGTGGAACGCCGCCTCGCCGGACTGGCATTGCCCGAAAGCCGAATCCGACCTGCGCGAAGGGGGTAAATTTTCAGCGCGCATGGAGGCCAAGGACGGCAGCTTCGGCTTCGATTTCGGCGGCACGTATACCAAGGTGGTGACGGGAAAGATCCTGGGCTACGTCATGAGCGACGGCCGCAAGGTGGAAGTGATGTTCGCCGACAAGGGCGGCAAAACGCACATCCTGGAGACGTTCGACGCCGAGTCCGAAAACCCGGTCGAGATGCAGAGGGCCGGCTGGCAGTCGATCATGGACAACTTCAAGAAATACGCCGAGGCGCAGTCGTAGGACATCCGCCAGTCCTGATTCGGCCGGGCCACCGGCGCATCAGTCCGAGAGAACCGCGACGTCCGTCACGACGGAATCCTCGTTGAACCGCAGGACCAGCCATTCGCTGTCGACGCTGACGGCGCTGCGCTCCGGGCCCAGCCAGTACACCAGATCCCAGTCCGAGAAATACTCCGTTTCGGGCGGCTCGCCGAGCAACTCGATGATCTGGTTCCTTGTCATACCGCGCAGCGGCGTGCCGGACAGAAGATCATCGATCATTTGCACGCGGCTCGGCGTGGCATCCGTTCGGTCCGCCGCCATCCAGGCGGCGCGGTCGAACGCCGTGCGTCCGGCGCGGCCGCCGAACGTGCTTTGCACCAAGGGAAACGCCACGAAGACGAGCAGCAATGAAAGAACTGCCAGTACGAAGAATGAAACGTTGCGGGAAGACATGCGTGAAGTGTAGCGAAAACCGCGCATGCTTCCCAAGGCAAGGTGCCGTTTGTGTATACTGCGCGCATGCCTTCATCCAACCCCGTCGTCCACTTCGAGATGCCCGCGCGTGACCGCGAACGCATGAAGAAATTCTACGAAGGGGCTTTCGGCTGGAAGATGAACCAATTAGGCGCGGAAATGGGCAACTACGTCGTGGCGCACACCGGCGAAACGGACGCGAAAACGGGCATGATCAACAAGCCGGGCATGATCAACGGCGGCTTCTACGAGCGCACCGACGATACGCAGGCCCCTTCTCTGGTGATCGCGGTGGATGACATCAGGAAGCACATCGAGATCGTCAAGCAAGCCGGCGGCAAAGTGGAAGGCGAGCCCATGGATATCCCGGGCGTCGGCTGGCACGCGGCGTTCATCGATCCGGAGGGCAACCGCGTCAGCATGCTGCAGCCGTCGCGGCCGATGTAGCTACATCGCGTGTGCCGCATGAGCGGAGGCGTCGTGCTTGCCGCCTTTTTTGTCGCGGATGAGGAGCAAGCCGATGGCCGTGGCGGCGACCACGAAGATCACGCCGGCCAGGAATGCCGCCTTGTAGCCGTCCACCACGGCTTCCGGGCTGGCCGGAACGCCCGCTGCGGCAATGACGGATGCCGCGACGCTGGAGAGGATCGCAAGTCCGATGGCACCGCCCATTTGCTGCGAAGTGTTGATGAGCCCGGACGCCAGGCCGGTCTGGTCGTCCTTCACGCCCGAGGTCGCCGCGACCATGAGCGGCATGAACGTCATCGACATGCCCACGGGCATGAGGATCACGGTGGGCAACACGTCGGTCCAGTAGTTGCCGGCGACGGGCAACCGCGTCAGCCACAGCATGCCGGCGGCCACCAACAGCGGACCGGCGATGAGGAACGGGCGGTAGCCGAACCTCGACACTCCCCTGGCGATGCGTTGCGACAATATGGCCATGATGATCGGGAACGGCAGGAACGCCATGCCCGTCAGCACCGGCGAGTATTTGAGGACGTTTTGGATGTAGAGTGAGATGAGGAAGAACATGCCGAACATGCCCGCCGAGATGGGCGCGGACATCAGGTTGGCGCCGGTCACGTTGCGGACCGCGAAGATGGAGAGCGGCATGAGCGGGTGCTTGGCGCGCTTCTCGTTCCAGACGAACGCCGCCAGCAACGCGACGGATGCCGCGCCGAACAGCAACGTGTTTTGCGAGAGCCATCCCCACGCCGGCGCTTCTCCGACCGTGTATACCAGCAACACCAGGCCCGCGGTCACCAGCGCGGCGCCGGGCAGGTCCAAGTCGCGGTGCGGCTGATCTTCCTGTTTTTCATGCGGCAACATGCGGGCGATGGCGACGGTGATCGCGATGCCGATGGGAACGTTGATGAAGAAATTCCAGCGCCAGTTCAGCAGCTGCGTCAGCACGCCGCCGAGCAGCAGGCCGACCGCGGCTCCGCCGTTGGCCACCGTGATCCAGTGTCCAAGCGCGCGGTTGCGCTCCTTGCCTTCGGCGAACGTGATGAGCACCACGGACAGCGCTGCGGGCGACATCAGCGCGGCCGTCACGCCCTGGATCGCGCGCAGCACGACGAGGATTTCAGGCGACTGGGCGATGCCGATCAGGAATGACACGAGGGTGAAGCCGCCGATGCCGAGCAGCAGCACGCGGCGGTGACCGAAGATGTCCGATGCGCGTCCGCCGAGCAGCAGGAAGCCGCCGAACGTCAGGGCATAAGCGGTCACGACCCACTGCAGCGACGCATCGGTGAACCCCAGCGACTCCTGGATGGCGGGCAGCGCGACGTTGGTAATGCAGACGTCCAGCACCACCATGAACTGCGCGACGGCAACCAAACAAAAAATCAACCAGGGGGATTTTGTTCGCATGGAAAAGAAAAGTACTTAAGAACTAAAAGATGCTACGCAGCATGCGTCTCCGTGTCAACGCGGCGCCGGACTCACATCGTCTTCAGGTGTTCGGCCAGGCGTCCCAGCGTCTGCCTGCCGCCTTCCACCGCGAAGCCCTTTACCGCGTCGTAGTCGGCGCGCGTGTTGAACACCGCGCGCATGGTCAGTTTCGTTTTGCCGCCCCGGTCCTCGAACGTGACGATCGAACGGAATGAATTTGGATCGTCCTTCGATGCGCCGTGCGTAAAGCGGATGAGTTCGGGCTTTTTGATCTCTTCGAAGACGATGACGTTCGGGTAATCCGTGCCGTCCGGTCCGTGCATCATGAAGTCCCAGGTGCCGCCTTCACGGAACTCGAAGGAGTGGATGGTGTTGGTAAAGCCGTTCGGGCCCCACCAGATTTTCAGATGGTCGGGCTCGCTCCAAGCGCGCCATACCAGCTCGCGCGGGGCGTCGAGCAGGCGCTCCTGTACGATTTCACGGTCGGCGGTGCCGGGTTCGTTGTTCGACATGGGAAGAAAGAGGGATTACTTGCCGGCTTCGGCCAGTTTCTTGATGTCATTCAGGCCTTTCTCGAACTGGCTGCCGATCATCTTGTCCATGTTCATCACCAAGCCGAACGCCTTGGCCATGAAGCTGTTGCAGCCGAACATCGACTGCGTCAGCACGGTGCTGGCGCCAGCCTGCTTGAACGTGAAATCCGTGGTGTTCACGGCCGGAAACGGCTTCATGAATTCCAGCCGGATGCGAATGAGTTCGTTGGGCTTCACTTCGGTGATTTCCATGCGTCCCTCGCCGACGTTCTTGTTGCCGAGCCAGTGGTACGTGGCGCCGACGCCAGACGGCGAACCGCCGTAGGTTTTCTTGGTATTCGGATCCACCTTCTCCCACGGCGACCAGGCTTCCCACTTGTGGAAATCGTTCACGTGCGGGAACACGGCGGAGGCCGGCGCGGCGATGGTGACCGAACGCTCGTAACGGAAGGTGTTCGGGCGCATGGCGACGACGATCGCCAGGATGGCGAGCACCGCGGCCAGGCCGATGAGAATGGTCAGGAAGACGGACATGGATGAGGGTGGAAGGAAACGGCGTCAGCTTAGCGCAAGACGGCTTCGAACTTGTCGAGCGACTGGTTCCAGCCGGTCGTGGCGTCGTTGGCCATCTCGGCCGGGTGGCCTTCGTGCTTCAGCGTCAGTTTGGTCTTGCCGGGGCCGGCCTCCTCGAAGGTGACGGTCACGCGCATCTTCTCGGGCCACTCGCCGGGCATGCCGAAGTCCTTGGGCGACACCCAGTTGCCGTCCTTATCGGAGAAATAGTCCGTGGCGACGATCTTCTTCAGCGGAATGACCTCTTCGTATTCACCGGCGCTCCACATGTCCTGATCGAACGGCGAACCGGCGGGGCCGCGCATGCAGTACACGTACTTGCCGCCCTTCTTCAGCTCGATCTTGCCGACCCTGCCGGTGAAGTCCTTGGGGCCCCACCACTTGGCGACGTGTTCGGGATTCGTCCAAGCGTCCCAAACTTTCTGGACGGGCGCGTTCAGCACGCGCGTGATGTTGATGTCGATGGTCTCCATGGTGGAAGGGGGAAGAAATGAATCAGCGGGAAGATGCGAGCATGCGCTCGAGCTTGTCGAAGTTTTGTTCGTTGGCCGGCGCGACGAACGCCGAGACCTTGTCGTATTCGTCCTGGCGGGCGAACGTCATGCGCCAGGTCAGCCGCGTCTCCGCCCCGCTGGCTTCAAACGTCATTTCCATGCGGAATTCGTGCTGGGGATCGACATAGGTGTACACGATGCTCTCGGGAGCTTTCACTTCATCGAACACCATCGCGTTTTCGAACGTGGCGCCGTCCGGACCGGCCATGGTCATGTTCCAGCGGCCGCCCGGCTTGAACTCGAATATCTTGAACGCGCTGGTGAACCCGTCGGGGCCCCACCAGCCCTCCAGTGTCTTGGCGTCGGAGAATGCGCCCCACACGCGCTCGCGCGGATGCTTGAGCAGCCGGGTGGTAACGACGGTGCGGGAAGTCGGATCAGTCATTGGGCATGGAGGCTACGTACTGCTCAAGGTTATCGAGACGGTCGCTCCAGAGCCGCTCGTAGTGCTTCAGGTAATCGGCGGCGGACTTGAACGCGACCGGCGACAGCTGCACGCGCTGCTCTTTGCCCAATCGCCTCTTCACGACCAGGTGCGCGCGCTCCAGGATCTTCAGGTGCTTGGAAATCCCCGCCAGCGTCAGCTTATACGGCGCGGCGATCTCGCCGACCGACATCTCTTCCTTGGCCACCCGCTGCAGGATGTCGCGACGGATGGGGTCGGCGAGGCAGGAGAAGATGCTGTCGAGGGACAAAGAACATTCAACCATTTGGTTGAATGATAATGCCTAGGGTGGAAGACGTCAACGCAAAAGAGATGACGTCGTACCATGCGCGTTTCTTACATCGTCGACTTGCCCGGCGCGGCCACCTGTCCCCTGCTACCATGGGCACATGCGCACCTTCCCGATGCTGTTTCTGCGACGTGTGTTCTCGGGAGTGATCGTCTCGTTGCCCGCCACCGGCTGGGCCACCGCCCAGAGCGTCGACGGACCCGGTCCGTTCGCCGTGTCCGCGCTCATCGCCTGCGCGCTGGCGACGGGGCCTTTCATCGGGTTGTTCACGAGCTGGTACCACGCGCACAAAGCCACCCGCAACGTGTATGCGGTCGTCGGCAGCGCCATCCTCGCGTTCATCGCCGGGGCGCTGCTGCTGAAGATCGACTTGGACACGCGCGAAGGCATGGCGGGACTCTTCACGATTTTGTTCCTCATGCCCTACTTCATCGTGTCCATGTGCGCGATCGTGGTCTACGGGATCGTGGACGTGGTCCGTTTCGAGAAAAGGCGCTAGAACGGATCGACGATCACCTTGAATCCGCCGTGCGTCATGCGGTTCATCTTGAAGGGCATGTCCTTGAACATGGACGGATCCATGGCGGGGTCCTTCATCACTTTTGCGTTCACCGCGTCGCGGTGCTTGCGGGATTTGTACAGGATGTACGAGAACACCACGACCTCGCCTTTCTTCAGCTTGGCCAGCTTGGGAAAGGACACCACGCCCTGGTGCACCTCCATGTCATCGGCGACGCACTCCTTGTAATCCAACGCGCCGTGCTTCTTCCACGTCTTGCCGCCCAAAACGGCCATTTTTTTGTACGCCTTCAGGTTTTTCTTCGGGAGGGCGATGACGAATCCGTCTACGTACATGGGGGAAGGGGGAAGATGATTGGATGAGTGTAAGGCTCGGATGCAGGCCGCGCAAACGGGTCCGCCTTGCTGACGGATGAAGCCGGACAACATGACCGTTATGCCGCCGCGATTGTGAACGTGACGGTGGTACCCATCCCCTTCTCGCTCTTCACGGAGATGCGCCCGCCCGCCGCCTCGATGACGTTGCGGGTGACGAACAGACCCAAACCGTTGCCGACCGCCTTGTACTTGGTGGCGTCTTTGCCGCGGTGGAATTCGGCGAATACGTACGGCAGTTCGTCTGCGGGGATGCCGCAGCCGCTGTCGGACACGGACACGGTGACCTGACCCTTGTCGCACGCAGCACGCACCAGGATGGCGGTGTTGTTAGGCGAGTACGTCACGGCATTATCCAACAGTTCGTGCAGCACTCCCTTCAGCGCCTCCGGCTGCATGCGAACCTGGCCGCAGCCGCCAAAGTCCACGGTCATATCCAGCTTCTTGCCGGTCAGTATGGGCTGCAATTCGGCGCGGACCTCCTGGAATACATCCGGCAGCGAAGCGGATCCGGCGACCGCCGTCGCGCCGGCGGAATCATCGGCGCGCTGGAGCGTGTTCACCAGGTCCTGAGCCCGGCCGAGCGAAGCGGACAGGTTTTTGTACGCCTCGGCTTTCTGCTCGGACGGAGCGGCGTCCTGCTCCTTCAGCGCGTCCAACCACCAGCGCATGCCGGTAAGCGGCGCTCCCAACTGGTGCATCGTCAGACGGACGACGTTGGTGCGGATGGCGGCGACGCGCTTCTCTTCGGCGATCTTGCGGCGCCAGATGTAGAAGCCGACGTACGCGGCCACGAGCACGCCCACGAACGCGATGAGCATGAGCGCGGCGAGCGAGAACGCGCCCTGCGAGAGGCGCAGGTATTCGCCTGCATCCAAATCGATGCCGATGGCGTACATGCCGTCGCCGACCGGAGCCAGCGCGGTGATCACGGGACCCCACTTGTCGTCGTAGACCGGCGTGACCACGACGCGTTCGAACGCCGGACCCTGCAGTTCGGGCTGATCGCTGACGTCGTACTTCTCGCCGGGCAACGCGGCGGCCTCATCTTCGTCCACGGCACCGTTCTTGTTCTCGTCGAGCTCCGCGTCGGACAGCACGGCATCGGCATCCACCACAAACTCCACGACCTTCGGATCATCCGTCTTGCGGAAGATGTACACGAAACGGGCGTTCGGTACGGCATCCCGCACGGCGTTCAGCGAACCCGCGATGTCGCGGAAGACGGCGCGCGACGCGTCGGCGGGCTCATCGATGGTCCACAAGTCCCCCGTCGGGACCTGCATGGCCGCCAACGTGGCGGCGGTGCTCATCTCTTGGCGGATCTTCTCCCCCATCACGCGGTTGGTGTGCAGGTACAACCCGGCGCCGATGGCGACGGTGACGGCGAATACCAAGATCGCCGGCACGAACATGCTCAGCGATTTCGAGTTCCGGACGCGACCGCTATCGGCCATGGGATTGGGGTTGTATGTTATCTATATTATACAATATTTATGTATTTATGACAATATAACGAATGCGGGAAGGCAAAGCATGGGTCCTTGACGGCCTCGATTCGCCCGCGGTACGAAAAATCACCCCGCTACCAGGCGACTTTTTTGACTGTGCTGCAAAAATCAGTAGCGTTACGTCATGGTAGAGAAGACGCCGTTCCTCAAGGCGGCACAAGAGATCGCCGGCCACCCGTTCTTGCAGGAACTCAGCCAAGGCAGGCTCCCCCTCCCGAAACTGGAGCGTTACTTATCGGCGCGGTTGCAGACCGGCCCGGGCTTCGTGGATTTCCTGTCCAGGCTGGCCGCACAAGCGCGTGAGCAAGGGCTGTTGGATGCCGCCGCGGCGGCGCAAAAAAACTACGACGAAGAAATGGGCATCGTGAACGGCGCGGTGATACTTCCGAAAGCACACCATGAATGGCGCCGTTGGTTCCGTGAAGGCATGGTCCGCGTGATGGCCGAACGCGGCATCGTGCAGCGCGCCGATCCTCCGGCGGATTTCCCGGAAGTGAACGGTTATCCGCAGGCGTTCGCCGAACTCAACGCGCGCGCCGACGTGCCGGAATCCATGGGCGCGCTGGCGGTGTTCGAGCAGGGACTGGGCGACGAGTACGCGCGGGTGCTGGAGGGTCTGGAGTTGCTGTTCCCCGGCCGGCTGACCAGGAAGGAAATGGTCTACATCCGCGGCCACGTGAACCATGAAGGCAGGCATTTCGACGAGGCCTACGGACCGCTGAAGGTACTGTGCACGACCCGCGCCCACGTGGATGCCGCGCTGCGGGGCGCGGAAATAGCCAAAAGCGTGAAACTGCGGTTCTTGGACGGTGCGTACCGCGGAGACGCTGCATAAAAAGAAGGGTTTTCGGTTGAACAGTGCGATGGAACGACTAGAATGTTCCCTCCCCCATGGGACTCCATTCTTTCGCCGGCCCCGACACGCCGACCACGGCGCAGCTGGTTGAAAGACTGCATGCCGATTTGAAGGTGCCGCACGTGAACGTCTTCAAAATGAAAGAGGTGCCGGCGGGCGCGCACCCCAAAGTGGAACGCGCGTTCCGCATGTTCAAAACGCTGCCGGATTTGTGGCGGACGCAGTTCGCGCCCCTCCTTGCGAGCGAGACGCTGGGGCTGCGCGGCTCGCGCGGCATGTCCTTCGACGCCGAGGGATTCGATGCGTACATGGCCTCGCTGGAGCACCCGGATGCGCTGACCCTGGTGTTGCGCGAAACCACCAACGTCACCATCGACAACGCGTTGCGTGAATTCGGCATGCGCTGCAAAGCTGCGATCGGCACCGGCGACGAAGCGGGCAGCATGGCAGAACGCTATGGCGAAGCGGACACGCTGATGTCCGGCGTGATCACCAATCCGCATACGCTGTCCGCCATGCGTGAACCGCGCTGGGGAACCGAAGCCGCTTCCCGCCAGGGATTCCGTGCCGCGCGCGACGCCGAGTGGCGGCTGCAGGGCGTCTTCCCCCGCGTGGCGACCGTGAACTACGAACACGATTTGAACGAAGCGGAAGCGCGTGCGCTGTCCGGCGACGGCATCGCCGGAACGCTCGGCGCGCTGGCCGACTGCCACGAGGACGTGTTCCTTGCCATCCGCCGCGTGCTGCGCGGGACCCCCGACCATGCGCTGGACGTGCCCTATCAGCCGGAGAACTTCGTCATCGCAGATCGCGGCGAAGGAAAGCTGACGCTGGATATTTCCCAGAGGGTATTCGACATCGTGCGTGGAAGCGAACTGGACATCGACGGGCCGTGGACCGGCTGCCCGGCCATCCCGTTCATCCGCCAATATCACCTGTGGAGTTCGATGGTCGCGGGCAAACACTACCTGCCGCACATCCCGCGGCTGCAAGCGAAATTACGCGCGCGCTCCGCGGTACCCAAGACGACGCCGGTCGACGAAGCGAGCCGGCCGGGCACCGCGCCGCATCCGCTGGGAAACATCAAACTCTGACGTGGTGGTGCGCTCGGTGGGGGTCGAACCCACAACCTTCGCCTTCGGAGGGCGACGCTCTATCCATTGAGCTACGAGCGCATGTGCGCGGTTCCGCTGCGGGCTGCAAAGATCGGGGCGTCGCGTGTAGGCATGGACACGGCCGATTCGCGACGGGCGCAGTGTACCATCCCGCCAAACCCCGTGGATTACTTTGATCAGCCCTGCTTCAATCCGAAGAACTCCGCAGTATTGGCGTCCAAAATCCGCTCGGCTTCGGTCGTATCGATGCCCCTGGTCTTCGCGACGGTGGCCAGCACCTCGGTCACGAACATCGGCTCGTTGCGCTTGCCGCGGTGCGGAATGGGCGCCAGGTACGGCGCGTCGGTTTCGATCATCATCCGCTCCAGCGGACAACGCCGGATGCAGTCGCGGATGACATCCGACTTGGGATACGTGGCAATGCCCGTGAACGACAGGAAATATCCGGCGTCCACGAAACGCTTCACGTCGTCCCACTTCTCCGTGCAACAGTGGATGACGAGCTTCTGCGGCTTCACGTGGTTCACGATCGCCCACACGTCCTCGACGGCGTCGCGGCAGTGCACCACCGCCGGCACATGCAATTCCTTCGCGATCGACAGCTGCACCTCGAACGCTTTTTGCTGCACCTCCTTGGGGCTGTTCATATAGTGGTAATCCAGCCCGATCTCCCCCACCGCCTTGCATTTGGGATGCTTGAGCGCCGCACGGATGGCGTCCGGGTCGCGCGCGAAATCGAATCCCGACGCCACGTGCGGATGCACGCCCATCGTCCACGTCACGCAGTCGAACCGCTCGGAGATGTCGCGGCACTTCCCGCCCTCCTTCATGCTGTCGGCGATGCAGATCATGCGCGACACGCCGGCGGCGTTCGCGCGCGCCACCACATCGACGATGTCGGCGTCGAACTTGGCGTCGGCGAGGTGGCAATGTGAATCGATCACGCGGCCATGGTACAGTCTCCTGCATGAAACACTCCATCACCCTCGCGGCCGGCGCTTGCGTCTTGCTGCTCTGTTCGGCGTGCGCACCGGAAAAGCCGTCGCTGCCGCCGGGCATGGAATCCATCGAGATGCGGCTGCAGGCCATCGCGGACGGCAAGGCCGACGCGGCGGACATGACCATGATCTACGACGACGTGCACGGACTCTGGGGTGGTGTTCGCATGACGATGCACGGCGACGGCCGCGTGGAGCAGGAAGTGCACGCGCCGGTGGAAGCGCATCCCGAAGGGCATGACATCACCAAGGAACACGTGCGCGTCATCGCGCAGTTGCTGGTGGACCTGCAGGCCTGGGAACAGCTGACGCCCGAACGCGAAGCCAACGAAGACGAAAGCCGGACGATGCTCACCATCCGCATCGGCGCGCTGGAAAGCAGCATCTGGGAATGGCACAACGAGCAAGTCTCCAACGACCGCATCTACAAGGTCTACATGCGGTTGGCCGAGTTCGCCCGCGGCTAAAGCGCGCAGGACGGCTGCGACTGGTCCAACGTCGCGGCATGCACGGTGCCGCCGCAGTATTGGACGATGGACTGCCGGAGTTGCTCCAGAACCACTTCCAGTTCGCCTCGCTGGGTGGGCGGCAGCGCCTCGATGACGATGACGGCGTTGCGGGTTGTTTCCGTCAGGCACGTGCGGCCGGCCTCGCGCCAGTTGAATTTTCGGCACAGCGCGCCCTCGTCGTCCTTGTAGACCACCTCCCCCACTTCCGGCGGCTCATTCGCCATGCTGCCGATGGTCGAGAACGGCTCGGTGCCGTCGGCGAACGTCAGCCAGATATCGCCGCGGCAGGCGTCCAGATCTTCGCCGCCGACCGGCATCATGTTCTGGAGCGACGCGGCGTTGTACAAATCCACCAGCAGATTGATGGCCGGAAGCTCGCCGCCTTTCACCACCCTCTTGGCCAGTGCGAACACCGACGGCGGGAACTTGTTGGGGTTGCTGCCGAACGCGGCGTGCGCCTCCTGCCATGCAGCGATGGACGCGTGGGTCTTCAGCGCTTCGGGGTCCTTGAAACGCTGCCGCACGTCGTTCTCGGCTTTGCGCAAAGACTCGGTGACGGCCGCCGGCGACGCGCCGTTGTTCACGCCGCGACAGACCAGCAGACCCACCAGCAGCCTGGGGTATTTGTCGAACACGGCCTTGGCGACATGGAATTGCATGCGGAGATACTACCTATTATGACGCGCCGGATAGGTGAAAATGACGGATTTCCGTTTATTGACTAAATTACTATTTATCGTACAATAGAATAATGAGCACACCCAACACGCCAGTTCCTCCCGACGGCCAAGAGCGACAAGATGTGGTTCCTGATCCGGTCGTTCAACCGACCGCGGAAACCATTATGGCCGGCGCAGATGCCACCACCGGCAGAGTGGGTGAACTGCTCTCCTTCGAATCCATCGACGACCCAACCGACCGCCGGACCGTGGAAGCCGCATGGGCCTTTTTGCAACAGCCGTGGACCGGCGACTACGCGGCCCTGTCGGACCACGCCGGCAACGTCGATATGATTCTGGTGATGGGCGGTGCGGATGCACCCGTCATCGAGGATGTCTCCCGCCGCCTGAACGCCTTCCAGGTGCAGTGCGCCATCGCCGACGCCCGCGCCGAACTCGCGACCGATGCGCCGGATCTCCTGCGTTTGAAATTGCTGGTGAAAACCGCATCGAGCGTCACGCCGCGGCCCATGGGCGCGACGGAGCAGATCGCCGCCCTGACCGGAGACATCGATGCGCGCGGATTGCACAACGAGGCCTATGACCGCATGGTCGCGACCGCGGCCATCATCGACGAAGTTGCCCCGCATCTGGCCGCCGCGAAAGACATCACCACCATGACGACGGCCGCGGCCGGTCTGCGCGAAGGAGACGTGCGCTGCGTCAAAGTGGCACGCGACGTGGCGGCGAAACTGCGGGCCAACGCATATCCGGTGAAGGACGCCGAATCGAACGCCGTCCTGCATCTCATCGCCGCGCGCATCGAGCAGTCCGCCACGTAAAAAACAGGCCGCCGCCCCGAGGGCAACGGCCTGCGATCGTTTTGCGATGCTACAGCGCCGACAACAGTTCTTTCATGCGCTCCCACGAGGCATTGCGCGCTTCCACGTTGGGCCCTTCTCCGCCCGGATCCTCGCCGCTGCGCATGTACGCGTGGCCGGCTCCGTCGTAGATCTCGTAGTTGAATTCCTTGCCGGCGTCGGTCATGGCTTTCTCGGACGCCTCGATGGTGGCGTTCACGCGTTCATCGGCGCCGCCGTAGAAAGCCTCCACCGGTGCCTTGATGGTCTTGTAGGCCGCGGCATCCGCGGGGCCTGTACCGTAGAACACCATCGCCAGATCGAGGTCGTCGTACTTGGTCGCGAACGTGAAGGACTGCGATCCGCCCCAGCAGAAACCCGCGGATGCCAGCTTGCCGTTGGAAGCCGGGATCGTCTTGGCCCAGTCGGCCACGGCGGCCAAATCGGCCTGCACGTCCTCGGGCTTCAGCTGTCCGAGCGCCGTGCGGGCGGCGTCCTCGTTCTCGAAGTCGCTGGTGCGCTTGTCGGTCTCGCTGAAGTCGGAGAGCAGGTCCGGGGCAACCGCGATGTAACCGGCTTCTGCCACCTGGTCGGCCATGCCGCGGGCCCAGTCGTTCAGGCCCCGGTTCTCATGGATGAGCACGACCACGGGAACTTTCTCGGCGGTCTGCGGATACACCACCCACGCGTGGATGGTCTTGTCGCCTCGCTTCACCTCCACCCATTCCTGGTGGCGCGGGGAATTGTTCAGTCGCTGCACGGCGGTGTTCGTGGTGCTGCTGCTGGCCTCCATGCTGTGGCTGGAATGGTCCATGCCTTGTGGCGAAGACGGCGTGCCGGAAGCGCACGCGACGAACAACAGGGCCGATGATGCGATGAGGAATTTGTTCATGGAACGAGTGTAACGAATAGGATGGCACTGGCACTAGATGACGTGCCGAAGAGGGCTTTCTTTCGAGAAAGAAATCATGTTTGCGCACATGCCAAGCGTCATGCGGTTACTCCCGGTGGCGAATCGACAGTACCAGGTCCAGCAGCAGCGGGAATTCCGCAAACCCCGCTCGCGTGTCCAGCCGCCGGCCGCCGCGAACCAGCTTGATTTTCACGCCAAGATGACTGGCCAACTTCTGAGCGCCGGTGAGCCAGATCTGCGGGTCGTTGTCGGCGTGGAGGACATGGATTTCGCCGGCGTTGCGCTGGATATCCGGCCACCGGAATGCCGGTTGCGTAAGCGGGTCCGTCAGCGGATCGAGGTGTTTGTTCTTGATGCGTTCCCATACCGACGCCACCAGAATGGTCGCCGCGACCGGAGCCGTGCGTCGCTCAATCAGACGCAATGCCAGCGCGCTGCCAAGGTCGTAGCCGATGACGATGGAATCTTCGGCCAGCCGTGAAACATGCTGATCCGCCGCCGCCAGCCATGCGCCCGCGTCGGGAGCGCCGGGATTGGGCAGCTGCGGCGCGACCACGGTGTATTTCTTGGCCAACAAATTGGCCTTGAGCCACGGGAACCAGTGGTCCCGCGGGCTTCCCGACAGGCCGTGCAACAACAAAACGGTGGGCATTGAACGTTGGTGGGTCGGCTGGGGATCGAACCCAGGACCAATGCCTTAAAAGGGCACTGCTCTACCAGCTGAGCTACCGACCCATAATCGGCACGCGCGATTATACTGAACATTCAGCGGTTTAGAAGCTCAAGTCCTGTCCGGCATCTTCTTGCCCGCCCCCTTCCGCATACGCGAACTGGCTGGGCCTGGGAAACGCACAGTGGGGTTTCAGCGCGGCAAACAACGCTTGGCGCGTGACGCTCGCCTTGCTGCCGACATGGACCACGATGTCGTCATGGTCATCCAATTCCAGGAACGTGGTCATCCCGTTGTATTCGAGAACGGTGCCGATGCCCTGCAAGCTCGTACCGAACTGTCCGGCCACGGCTTCGTAGACATCCACGTGATCGACGTCGGCGGGGATGTGCATCGAGAGCTTCTTGGACATGCTGATGAGGAGAAGCCTCAGGAGTTGTTGGCCATCATGTCCTCGGTGTCGCCGACCAGCGCGAACAGGCGGCTGGTGTCGCCGAGCAGGTGCATTTTGGTGCCCAGGCGCTGGCGTGTCTGCGCGAGCGCGATGCTGACGGCGCGGCGCGGTTCGGTGCGCGGAACATTCGTTTCGAAGCGGCGCGCGGCTGCGTTCTCGGCCGACGCGGCTTCCATGTTCAGCGTGTCCATCCACGACTCGGATGCGCCGCCCTGCGGCCTGTCCTTCGCCAGGGCGCTGTGTGCGCCGGGCATCATGATGCGGGCGCCGTTGGTTTTGCCGAGCTCCAGGATGTTCGCCGTCTTGCGAAGGTTTCCGGCGAAACGCATCCACCAGTACTGCACCTGCTCCAGGGTCGCATGCGGGTGCTGCTCATGCAGGGCGAGCACCTCGGGATGCAGTCCGGGTACGTCGACCTCCGTCGTTGCCGTTGCCGAAAATTCGTCGAGGTGCTTCATGGGGCTGATTTTTCGTGGCCACAGTATCCGGATTTCAGGCCTTGACGTAATCCTCTGAGTCGGTCGAAGTAGGCTTTGAACTGTTTCTTTGCAAAGAAAAGCCAAAAAAGTCACCCGTGCGATGTCGGTCGGCGGGGCGTATTGTGGCCATGTCCGTCCGACTATGCAGAGAAAAGCCACCGCCCTCATCACCGGCGCATCCAGGGGTATCGGCGAAGAATTTTGCGGCTTGTTCGCGGCGGACGGCTATGACTTGGTGCTGGTGAGCCGGGATGAAGAACGCCTGAAGCACATCAAGGCCGAACTCGAAAAAAAACACCCCGCCATGCGCGTGCACATCCTGCTGCAGGACCTATCCGCGCCCGGCGCCGCCGACCAGGTTGCCGGCTGGCTGACGACGGAGAAGATCGAGCTGCAGGCGCTGGTGAACAACGCCGGCTTCGGCGACCTGGGACCGTTTTCGGACATGGACCCGAAGCGCATCCGGCAGATGACGCAACTGAACGTACAGGCGCTCACCGAACTCACGCGCGCCGTGTTGCCGGGCATGCTCGCGCGAAAAGAGGGGCGCGTCCTGAACGTGGCTTCTGTGGCCGCGTTCCAGCCCGGTCCGCTGATGGCCGTGTACTACGCGACAAAGGCGTACGTGCTGTCGCTCAGCGCCGCGCTGCGCGAAGAAACGCGCGGCACCGGCGTGACCGTCACGTGCCTGTGTCCGGGACCCACGCGAACCGACTTCGCCAAGAATGCCCACATGGAGAAATCGATGCTGTTCGGTGCGCGCCCGATGGGTCTGGCAACGGCGGCAGGCGTCGCGCTCGCCGGGTACCGCGGCATGCAAGCCGGCAAAACGGTGGTGATCCCGGGGTTCCGCTCTGCGCTCGGCGCGTACGCCGCACGGGTGGTGCCGATCAGGCTGTCTTCGCGCATCGCGATGCGCGTGCATCGGAGCATGGGCGCGTAAGAAAAACGGAGGACGCTCGTCACAACATGCGTCCCTTCCCCCATATCCCATGCAGAAACTGCTTCTCGCGCTGATCATCGCCGCCGTCTTCGGCGGTGGATGGGGCCTGCTGTATTACATCCTCGGCTAGGCAGCGCGATACGGCCGCCTCCGAACACGGGGCGGCTTTTTTATGCCGCGACGCGCGATTCCAGCCAAGCGCGGATCGGCTTCATCTTCAATTGATGCGGCGACACCACGCGCTTGCTGTCGCGCATGTCCTTCAGCAGCTGTTCGCGCAGACGGGCGGTGAACGGCGACTGCGGAGAGCCCGATGAACCGTCCCCGTCATTCACGTACAGGTTCGCCTCGCCCAGCTTCACCGTGCCGGTGGTGTTCATGTTGGCCGAACCGAGGAACGTGCGTGCGCGGTCCACGTGCAACACCTTGGCGTGCGTCGCGCGGGACAAGTAAATGCGCACGCTGTGCGCCGGCGAGCGCTGCAGGATATCGCGCAAAATCTTGTAGTTCAGGTCGTTCTGCACGTCGGCGTATTCGGATGTGAGGATGGCGACCTGCACGCCGCGCTGCGCCGCCGCGACGATGGCGTTGGTCAGGCGCTTGTCGCCGAAGTACGCCATCTGGATGATGATCTCCCGCTGCGCGCTGTCGAGCAGATGCTGCATGACCGCCCCCACCTCGCGCTTGCGTCCGCGGATCTTGCGCACGACGTTGAAGAAGAAATCCACCGACGCGCCGAGCGGGACATCGGACTGTTCGCGGCCTTCCAACCGGCTTAAGAACCTGCCTACCAGGAGCTTGCTGCGCACCTCCGCCATGTAGTCGTGGAAGTCATGGCGCGACGTATCCGAGATGTTCACGCCGCCCAGGATGATGGTCTCACCGTCGAAGATGTACACCTTGGAATGGTCGTAACGCGCGCGGCTTTCGATCTTGACGTTGGGGTGCGCCGCAAGACGGTCGGCGAGCGAGTTCGGTTGCTGCTTCACGCGTTTCGCGGGGGCCCCTTCCGGGTACGCCCAGCGCATGAGCGTGGCTCCGACCATGTCGCGGATGCGCACCAACCCCTTGTGGAACATGCTCTGCCCGGAGCCTGAGCCGCGCTCGAACATCACCGCGCACTGATCCTTGTGGATGATGATTTTCACTCCCCTTTCGGCTGCATCCAGCAACGCCGACGCGACCTCGTTGCCCGTCGGATCGTCGCTCCACATGAACATCCAGATGCGGATGGAAAACTGCGCCTCGCGGATCCGCGCAAGCACCGCCTTGATGGCGTCGCCGCCACCCACGTGCAGCTCGATCTCATCGATCAGGCGCTTCGGCTGACGGCCGCCCGATACGAACGGGTTTGGGGTGCATAGCGTGCGGTATTCGTTCCACGTGCGGTTGTCGAACAACGACGGACACGCGCCGTCCATGCCGCGCACGGTGCTTGCGACCACCTCGGACAGGTGTTTCAAGCGCCTGCGCACGCTGCCCTGCGGCAAATCCGGCGAGCGGACCAGCTGGGCGATTTCGGCCAGCGACGAGTACGTCAGCGTGGCCGCCACCTGTTCCGGCGTGGGTGTTTTGCGCCGATGAAGATGACGGGAAAGCCGTCCGGACATGGCCATACCGACCGAGTATACAGATTACAGGGCCAATCGGCCGCATCCGGGCCGTATATAGCCAAAAACACTAATTTATGGTATAATCAAAGAAAATAGACAACCATGCCCCCGACCCCCGAACAACCGCCGGAAGGTCAAGACTTGCAGGTTTCGCCCGCCGCGGCGAGACTGCGGTTGATGGCGCAAACACGCAGCCGGCTGGAGCGATTGCCTGAACGTCCGGGACCGGACGCCGAGCAAACCCGCAGGCGCCTTGCCGACGTGCGCCGGAACGTGGAGGTGGCGGACCCCGCCGCGGCGGTCCGGCAGATCAACCACCGCGACACCCAGATCCCGTGGGAGGAAGTGGAAGAAACCAGCGGACCGCAGATCAGCTTCAACACCGTTCAGAACGCGGCGCTGTTCAAGAAGCTTGGTTTGTACGTACGCCTGATGCGCGGCAGCAACAATTCGCACGGCGCGCACTTCCATGCCGAGCAGCTCGGGCGCTTGAGCGACTACCAGAAAGCCGACGTGATCGAGCAGTTGGAACGGCTGGACCAACGCAACATGACGTGGCGCACCAAGCTCGTGGCCTCGCTGCTGAAATCCCACGCCGAGTTCGAGCTATTCAAGAAAGGCTACGTGCGCAAGGAGGGCGCAGGACCGGCGACCGAATCCCACCAGGTGACGGCCGGCCAGACGCTGGAAACGATCATGGCGTCACGCAATGCCGGAGAACGCTGGCGCGAGATCAAAGACGGCAAGGTCGTCGGCCCGCTGGACACAGACGGTCCGTTGCCCGAAGGCAGCCACGTCTACTTCAACGCCGACGGCTACCCCGTCTTTCTGTCGATGCAGGCCGGCGAGCGCCCGGCGGTGCCGATCTTCGAGAAGAAGGACGACGTCGCAAACGTGCGCGCTCCCGCCGGATGGAAGTGGGGCGCCGAAGCGTACAAGCGTTACGAGTTCATGCAGCGCCGTCTGAAGTTGGGCGACGTGATGTTCAGCAACGCGCGACGCGACCTGCGCAGCGGCCCGATGCGCCTGTTCTACGCCCGCGGCCGCATGCTGCAAGGCCAGACCGAGACGGACGAATCGTTCCCGTACATCCACGCCATGGTGATGGTCGGCCGCGACCCCAAGGGCCAGCCGATCATGGCCCACTTGGACGGCAAGAAAAAATCCATCCGCCCGTTGTACGAGCTGGTGAACGCCGATTCGCTCGACTCGTTCTCGGTCGGTCGCGCGCGCGACCAGGCCACCGTCCAGAACTTCGTGAAGCGCGCGACCGAGATCGCATCGTCCACGCCGTACGCATCCACCAAGGAAGTGCTGGAGTACGACCGGCTGCTGGCAAAACGCCGCTCTGGCGCGACGCTCACACAGCAGGATGAAAAGCGCCTGAACGAAATCTGCGTATGCACCAACGCCGTCACCCGTGCCGGCCGAGATGCCGGCGTGGACGAACTGAAGACGGCGCTCACCGCGCTCGACATGTTCAACAACTTCGAAATCACCGACTCCGTGAACATCCAGACGCTCGGCCGGCGCGGCGGACGCCGCAAGCGCGTGCGCCTGCAGCAGCCGGCGGCGAGACGCGAAGCGGAAGCGCGACCCGAGACGCAGCAGGCGGCATAAGGCATCGCTGGCCGGGGCGGCGGCGGGTAGAATGCCGCCATGAAGATCGCCCTCGTCCACGAACTCCTGACCATGCGCGGCGGCGCCGAGCGGGTCTTGAAAATCGCGGCCGACCTGTTCCCCGAAGCGCCGATCCACACGTTCCTTTACGACGAGAAAAAGCTCGGTGACTGGTTCCCGGCATCGCGCGTGATCCCGAGCATTCTGCAGCCATGGACGGCGCTTTCCACGAACCATCACTTCTACCTGAAGCATTTCCCCCGCGCCGCCGAAGCGTGGGATTTCTCGGGCTACGACGTGGTGCTGTCGTTCTCGTCTGCGTTCGCGCACGGCATCCTGACCAACGGCAAACCCAAGCACGTCTGCTACGTCCACTCCCCCGCCCGCTACCTGTGGGATCGCACCCACGACGTGATGGACGACGCGGGTCGCGGGCCGCTCGGGCCGCTCAAGCGCTGGCATCTGTCACGCACGTTCCATGGCTTGCGCATTTGGGACACCGAAGCCGCCGACAGGCCCGACATGCTCCTGGCGGCGTCGAAGGAAGTGCAGCGCCGTATCCGGCTGTACTGGCGCCGAGAATCGGACGTGCTCTACCCGCCCATCGGCGACGAATGGCTGATGCCGCGCACGGTGTCCGCGGGGGCCATGCAGCACCCCGAGTATTTCCTGGTCGTCTCGACGCTCGCGCGCTACAAACGCATCGAGCTGGCCATCGAGGCCGCCAAGCTCAGCCGCAAGCGCCTGAAGATCGTGGGCGAAGGACCCGACATGGCACGATTGAAAGCGCTGGCCGGACCGACGGTGGAATTCTACGGCTGGCGGAGCAACGACGAACTGCGCGATCTCTATGCACGCGCCGAGGCGGTGATTTTCCCGGGACACGAGGACTTCGGACTGGTGCCGCTGGAAGCCATGGCGTCCGGCACCCCGGTGATCGCGTTCGGCGAAGGCGGCGCGAGGGAGACCGTGATCGACGGCAAAACAGGTGCCTTCTTTTCGGAGCCGACGGCGGAGTCCTTGGCGAAAGCGATGGTGTCGTTCAAGCGCTCGGCGTTCGATGCCGCCGCATGCGAAACCCAAGCGAAACACTTCGGCCGCGCGGCGTTCGAGCAGGGACTGAAAGCCGCGGTCGACAAGGTCCTACGCTAGGGCAACCAACGTCCCGCCCAGGATCACGAGGATCGCGCCGACCAGCAGCTTCAGCGCGTTCACCTTCTCCCATTCGGCGAAGATCCACAGCGCGATGACCACGGCCACCAGCGTGTTCATGTTGTACAGCGGCACCAGCTTGGACAGCGGCGCTCCAAAGCGCACCAATCCGATGCCGACCAGCCCGACGCCCAACCCCCACGTGATGCCCATGGCCAACGTGTACCAGCCGGCCTTGGCGGAGAGCGCGCGGCTGGGATCGACGAACAAAAAGAGTACGCCGGTCAGCGCCACGCCGGCGGCGATGATGAGCAGGTAGATGCCCAGCCCGATTCCGGCCTGCGTGCCGGCTTTCGCCAGCACGCCGTTCACGCCAAAAAGGATCGCGGGAACCAGTCCGCCGATGACGAGTCCGATCAGCGCCGGATTGTTCATGTTAAAAGAGGGCGGAATTCGTCTCGGGCATGGCGATGCCGAGCAGATCGTAGGCGTGCTTGGTCGCCATGCGCCCCTTGGGCGTGCGCTGCAGGTATCCGCACTGCATCAGGTACGGCTCGTACACGTCTTCCAGCGTCTCCTCTTCCTCGGCCGTTGCGGCCGCCAGCGTGGAGAGGCCGACCGGTCCGCCGCCGAAACGCTCGATGAGCGCGGTGAGGATGACGCGGTCGTTGTTATCCAGGCCTTTCTCGTCGATGCCGAGCGCCTTGAGCGTGTGCTCAACGCGGCCGATGGCGATGCTTGTTTCGTCGTTCACCTGGGCGAAGTCGCGCACCGAGCGCACCAGGCGGTTGGCGATGCGCGGCGTGGCACGGCTGGCCACCGCGATGCGGTTGGCGGCATCGGGAGCCATGGAGACGTCCAGCATCCGGGCGGCGCGCTCGACGATAAGCTGCATTTCCGGAATCTGGTAGAACTTGAGTTTGAAGTTGTGGATGAAACGATCCCGCAGCGGCATGCTCACCGCGCCGACCTTGGTGGTGGCGCCGACCAGCGTGAACGGCTGGATGTCGATGCGCATGGACCTGGCCGACGGACCCTTGCCGATCATCAGGTCCAACACGTAGTCCTCCATCGCGCTGTACAGCACCTCTTCGATGGCCGGACGCATGCGGTGAATTTCGTCGATGAACAACACGTCGCCGGCCTGGAGGTTGGTCAGCAGCGATGCCAGGTCGCCCGGCTTCTCGATGGCGGGGCCGGACGTCACGCGCATCTGCGCGCCCATTTCGCGCGCCATGATGTGCGCGAGCGTGGTTTTGCCGAGTCCCGGAGGGCCGTGCAAAATCACGTGTCCGAGCGGCTCCTTGCGCTTGCGCGCCGCCTCGATGTGCACGAGCAAATGACTTTTGATCTCGGACTGGCCGACGTACTCCTCCAGTGTGCGCGGACGCAGCGACGAGTCGATCTGCAATTCGGCGTCCACGGGCAATTCGGTCGGTTCGGATACGCTGGGCCGGCGTTTGCGCGCTTGGCGCTGGATGGCCATGGCCGGCAGTATACCAAGGAGGACGTTCGTCCACCATTCTTTCCCAAAACTTGCCGGGAAAGCATTTTGAATGCCTCTGGCAGTTGCTTTCGGTTAGCCCAAAACCGACGTTTCTGCTATAATAAGGTACGACATGTACGCTCTCGAACCCACATCAATCGCCGTCATCGGAGCCAGCGCGGAGGAGAAGAAGCTCGGTCACTACATTTTGAAGAACCTCCTGACGCAGGGCTACAAAGGAATCGTCTACCCCGTGAACCCCAAGCACCCCGAGCTGATGGGTGTGAAGGCGTACCCGAGCATCGAGGCCATCCCCGGCGACGTGGACATGGCCGTGGTCGTCACGCCCGCCGCCACCGTCCCCGACGTGGCCGAAGCATGCGGCAAGAAGAAGGTGAAGACCCTCGTGGTCATCTCGGCCGGCTTCGGCGAGCTGGGCACGGAGGAAGGACATGCCCGCGAACAGCAGCTCCTCGACATCGCCAAGAAGTACAACATGAGCATGGTCGGTCCGAACTGCCTGGGCGTGCTGCGCCCGAGCATCGGCCTGAACGCATCGTTCGCGGTCAGCGCCGGCGCGGCAGGCAACGTCGCGCTGGTCAGCCAGTCCGGCGCCATGGCCGTCGCGCTGATGGACAAATCCGCCGAGCTTTCCATGGGCTTTTCGTTCGTTGCCAGCATCGGCAACAAGGCCGACATGGACGAGTGCGACTTCCTGGAAATCTGCGAAACCGACCCCAAGACCGGCGTCATCGGCCTGTACCTGGAGAGCATCAAGGACGGCGCCCGTTTCATGGAAGTCGCCAACCGCGTCGGCCGCACCAAGCCCATCGTGCTGATCAAATCCGGCGTGTCGAAGCGCGGCGGATTGGCCGTGTCGTCGCACACCGGCGCGTTGGCCGGTTCCAGCGCCGCCATCGACGCGCTGTGCCGCCAGACCGGCATCCACCGCGCCAAGTCCACCGATGAATTCCTGGATCTGCTTCGCACGCTCGGCGCGCAGCCGGCGCTCCTCTCGCCCAAGATCGCGGTGATCACCAACGCCGGCGGACCCGGCGTGCTGGCCACCGATGCCGCGGAGCGCGAGGACCTCGTGCTCGTGAACTTGAGCGAGGAAACGAAAGCCAAACTGAAGCCCGCCTTGCCGCCCGCCGCCAGTGTCGCCAACCCGGTCGACGTGCTGGGTGACGCGCTGGCCGACCGCTACGTCGCGGCCATCACCGCCTGCGCGCACGACCCGGAAGTGGACGGCATCGCCATCATGCTCACCCCGCAGGTCATGACCCCCTGCGCCGAGATCGCGACGGCCATCGTCGCCGCCGCCAAGAGCCACCCGCTGGTTCCCATCGTGGCAGGCTTCATGGGCGCCGACAGCGTGAAGGAGGCACGCAAGATCCTGGGCAAGGGCGGCATCCCCAACTTCGAAACGCCCGAGGCGACCATCCACGCACTCAAAACCCTGGCCGGCAAAAAGCGTCCGGCCGAGAACGTGCGGCCCGAGCATCCCGATGCCGGCAAGCGCCGCTCGGCCGCCGCCGGATTGCTGAAGGGCAAAGTCGGACTGCTGTCCGAGGAAACCGTGGAAGAGCTGCTGGAGATGTACGAGCTGCCGATCCCCGACCAGGCCGTCGCCCGCAGCGCACAGGAAGCCGTCGAGCACGCGGAAGAAATCGGCTACCCGGTCATCGCCAAGGTCAGCTCGCCCGACATCCTGCACAAGACCGACGTGGGCGGCATCCGCGCGAATCTGAAAACGCCCGAGGAAACGAAACAGGCCTATGCGGACATCATGAAGAACTGCTCCGAGAAGATGCCGTCCGCCGGCATCAACGGCGTTCTGATCCAGAAATTCCTGCCGATCGGCAACGAGTTCATCGTCGGCGCCCTGCGCGACCCGGCCTTCGGACCGCTGATCATGGTGGGCCTGGGAGGCATCTACACGGAGCTCTTCCGCGACACCGCGTTCCGCATCGCCCCCGTCACCGAGGAGCAGGCCTACGCCATGCTGCAGGAACTCAAGTCCTGGAAACTCCTGCTGGGCATGCGCGGCAAAGGCCAGGCCGACATCGCCGAACTGGCCCGCGTCATCACCGCCATCTCCAACCTCGTTGCCGACAACAAGCACATCCGCGAACTGGACCTGAATCCGGTACTCGTCCACGAGAAGGGCGTGATCATCGCCGACGTGAAGATCGTGGTCGAGGAACCCGACCATCTGTAACTCCCTTATAAGGAGGAACACAGGGGGCTGTATTTGATGATTGTCTTATTAATGTCTTAATGTTATAATGTAAAGAACAAATAACATACCAACACCCCACATGAAGACCCTGCCCCTTCGCGTTGTCGCCCTCGGCGTCGCCGCATTCGCCCTCGGATTTGGTTCCGTGGCCATGGCCGTGGAAGCTCCGGACGTTTCGGATTCCGCCTGGCGCACGCTGGAACAGCTGTTCCAGGATGCCCAGACCGCCGCCTCCGAGCGCACGCTCGAGCAGATGTACCAGGATGCCCAGGCCGCCGTGGACGTCGTCCGCGAGCCGGTCATGCATGCCGCCGCCTCGAAGAAGAAGGTCGTCATGCAGACCAGCAAGAAGAAGTCCGTCGATATCCGCAAGCAGCCGTTGAGCAAGCGCAACCGCGACGCCGACATGTGGGCCCGCGCCGTCATCCGCGGCAAGGAGAAGGACGCCGAGCGCGTGGCGGCCATCATCGCCCAGGAGCAGAAAGTGGAAATCGTGATCGTGCAGGCCGAGAAAATCCCGAGCCGTGAGCGCCTGGTTCGCGCCCATGAGGCCGGACTGCCCGACCAGTGCTCCAAGCTCCACACGCACGAGCGTTCCCGCTGCCTCTACCAGCTGTCGCTGGTCGAGCGCGAGGTGCCGGCCATCGTGGCCGCCGCACGCTCCACGCACGGCGCGGCCCGCTAAGACCCCGGTGGACGACCACTCGGCGGACTCTGCTACACTTCGCGTGTGCAGTACCGCCTTCCCATCGTCGTGCTCCTGTCCGCCGCCGTCGTCGGCGTGGGCGGCGCCGATTTCTGGGTGAAGGAACGTCCGCGCCTGCTGGAACAGATGCAGGCCGAGGGAGACGCGCTGCCGGACGACGCGACCACCGAGACGCCGACCGTGGAACCGGGGCCCGATTCGCTGCCCCAGGGTTCGAGCAGCTCGCGTCGCGCGGTGAAAAAAGGACAATCCACCAAAAAGCGTCAAGCCGGCAACGTGGATGACGCCTTCGGCGCGCTGGGGCTGGAACGCGGCGAGACGCGCGAAGTCAGCCTGCTGCAACTCACCAGTCCGTCCACCGTCAGCGTAACCACCACCGTGCTCCTGAAGGACGGCGACCGCGCCATGCTCTTCGCCTGGCTGGACAGCAACGACGCCAAGACGATCTTCGCCACCCTGAAGGACAGCCTGCAGCAGACGTTCTCGTCCGACGTGCGCGACTTGGTGGACCAAACCCTCACGCCGGAAGACGGCGCGGTGACCGACGTGCTGTCCTTCACGGATCCCGCTCTGAGCACCGAACAGATCATTTTCGCACGTACCCGCACGCGCATGTACGAAATCCACGTCGCACGCGGCAAGGAGGAATTGGCGACCAAGCTGATCGCCGAGCTTGCGAAATAGGATTTGACAGGCTTTTTCCTCGCCACTACAGTATCGCGGCTATGGCCAAGAAGGTTCTCAAAATCATCAAGACGCAAGCCAAGGGCGGACAGGCCAACCCTGCTCCCCCGCTGGGCCCCGTGCTCGGTCAGGCTGGCATCAACATTCAGGAATTCTGCACGAAGTTCAACGACCGCACGAAGACCCGCATGGGCCAGCTGATCCCGGTCGAGATCACGTTGTTCGAAGACCGCTCGTTCACGTTCATCCTCAAGCAGCCGCCCGCCTCCTTCCTGATCCTCCAGAAGCTGGGCAAGGAGAAGGGTTCCGGCGTCCCGAACAAGGAGAAGATCGGTTCCATCAAGTGGGCCGACATCGTGGAGATCGCCAAGCAGAAGATGCCGGACATGAACACCACGAACGTGGAGTCCGCCGCCCGCACCGTCGCCGGCACCGCCAAGAACATGGGCCTGCTCGTCGAGGGCATGCCGGAAATGGTCTTGAGCAAGCGCCGCCGCGAGGCGAAGGCCAAGGCCAAGAAGAAGTAGGCGTTCCTGGACACCGAATGACCGCATAACCTTTGCCCCCGGCGGGCAAGGCGTTTTGACTATACGGCGCCGGAAACGCGGTACGCTGTTGTCCGTTCGTTTACGTTCCCAACACACTCCATGACCCCCACGTTTACGTTCGGTTTGTTCCAGCCGTCGTACATCCTGACCATCCCGGTGGTGGTCTTCGCCGCGTTCGCGCTGCTCTACATCCCGAGCATGATGGTCACCGGCGCCAAGCCGGATGCCGTCGGCAAGGCAATCGCCTGCTACCTCATGAAGACCTTCGGCGTCCTGCTGATGGTCGTGAGCATGCTCCCGCTCCTGTACGACATCATCTCCAGCACCGTCCCGCCCATGCCCACGGTGTCGGGCCTGCTGCTGGTCTTCCTGTTCGGCGTCGGCATCGTCATCCACTACAACAACGTGGTGCACACGGTGGATGAGGCCTCCTCCATGGTCGTCCGCACGGTGTTCGCACACGGCTTCGAGGTTCTCGGCGCCGTCATCGCCCTGCTCTCCGCCCTCTCGCTGCTCCTGACCTTCATGCTCACCCAGACGGTCGAGGGCTGGCAGATGCCCGCCACGTCGCTGACGTTCGGCCTGCTTATCACCCTGATGTTCTCGGTGCACATCAGCGAGCGCACCCGCCGCAGCAAGAAGAAGAAATAGCCTTTCCTCCCGATCACGGAAGGCGCCGGGGCGACCCTGCGCCTTCTTTTTTTGCCTCTTGAGGACTTGCGCGGCGGGCCCGGATGGCCCAGAATGTCCCGGCTTTCGTGGGAGTCCGCCTTCGCGGACGTAACAACCACGTTCCCCCCTATCAGTATGGCCAAAGTCGATAACGTCGTTCGCGGCGGCAAGAAGTACGCCGAGAAAAAGAAACTGCTGACCAAGCCCTCCTACACGCTGGAGGAAGCGGTCGCCCTGTTGGTGCAGGTCAAAACCGTCACCTTCGACGCCACCGCCGAGGCGCACTTCCGCATCGGCGCCGACATGTCGCAGGCCGACCAGCTCGTGCGCGGCACTGTCGCCCTGCCCCACGGCACCGGCAAGAAGGTCCGCGTCGCGGCCTTCGTCACGGCCGATTTCGAAGAGGAAGCCAAGAAAGCAGGAGCCGAGCACGTCGGCGGCGCGGAGCTGATCAAGCAGATCGACGGCGGCATGATGGACTTCGACGTCGCGGTCGCCATGCCCCAGCTGATGAAGGACATCGGTAAGCTGGCCAAGGTCCTCGGTCCGAAGGGCCTCATGCCGAGCCCCAAGGCCGGCACGGTCTCGGACAAGCCGGGCAAGGTCATCGAGGAACTGAAGAAGGGCCGCATCCAGTTCAAGATGGACAAGCAGGGCATCCTGCACTGCGTCTTCGGCAAGACGTCGTTCGGCGAAAAGAAGCTGACTGAGAACCTCACCGCCCTGGTGCAGGCCATCAAGGAAGCCCAGCCGGCCGCCATCAAGACCAACTACATCGCCTCCCTGACCATCAACCCGACCATGGGCCCGGGCATCAAGATCGCCCTGTAGTCCCCCATTCACGACATCGAAAAGCCCGGTCCCAGACCGGGCTTTTTCGTATCCGCGATGAAAAAAATTGCGCTGCCGCGGGCGAGGAAGAAAATGACCGCATGCCGAAAGAAACCTTCGAACGAAAGCTCGTCTTGCCGCCCGCGAAGGCATCCGCCCTCATCAAACGCCTGCGTGGGGAGCAGCCGGGCGGCGCCGACTTGTCCGCCGATGAGATCCTGAAGTACTGGGAGGAGCATGGAGCGAGCTTGCTGCCGTTCACCGGCGATCTGGAGGGTGCAGAGGAAATGGAATTTCCCACCGATGAAACCGCCAAGGCCAAGAAGCTCGAAGCCGGCAGGGCCGGGCACGTCTTCGTGCAGCGCGGCATCGCACTGGCATCCGGCATGACCGCCGAACGGATGCGCGTCGCGCTGTACCACCGCAGTCCGGAGCATCACAAGGTGACGACCGGCGGTTCGATCATGGTATCGGGCGATATCCGCAAGACGCCGGCGGCTGCGCTGAAGAAAGTGAAGGTCGAGCCGGCGCTGCAAGACTGGCAGATGGAGCGCCTGGGCCTGGGGCTCTCGGACATGGAACAAACCGGGGGAATCCCCTACCTGTTCGACGTCACGCGCGGTCATCTGACCGACGCGATGACCGTGACCTCGCTCGGCGCAGACAAGGTCGTGATGGCCACTCCGAAGGAAGCCGAAGCGGCGATTGCCAAAAAGAAACTCGAGCTGAACGTGCTCGAACGGATGAAGATGGGTTCGTGATCACGCCGCCTCTTCCCAAAGCCGGGGGAAGCCCGCCGCCTTCACGTCTTCGGGCGTGAGCGTGCTCTGAAACTGCTCACGGACGTCCGCGTGTACTTTTCCCGTTTTCTCCTCGGCGCGCAGGCTGCCCGGATGGCGGTCCCATGTGCGCTGGAGCCGCAAGACCTCGTCATCGGAAAGCATCCGCAGATGCCAGGCCAGCGCCCACCTGGACGCGAACACGGGCGGAAAGTTCGCCGGTCGTTCGGCATCCACGCGCATGTCGGCCTCCTTCCAGTCCACCCAGTCCTGTTCGAAACGCTTGTATGCGGCATACAGCGCATCGGCGCTCCGGAACGGCAGCGTTTCGGGGGCGTCCTCGGCCGACGATGAGACTTCCGGTGCCATGGACGGCACATGCTACCGCACCCTGCTTCAGGCTGCCAAGGCCGCCTTCAGGTCATCCAACTTCTCCAATTGCAGGAGCTTCGTACGCAATTCGCGCGCGCCGTCGAACCCCTTCACGTAGCTGCTCAAGTGGCGGCGCATTTCCAGCACTCCCCTGCGCTCTCCCTTGATCTTCACCGCCAGTTCGCAGTGCTCCAGAATGAACGGCACCTTCTCGTAGAACGACGCGCGCTTCAGTCCGTCGTCCAGCGGCGCAGCGGCGATCGCTGCCGCCTTCGCGCGCCATGCGGCGGGATCCTTGAACGCGTCGATGAGATCGCGCATCAGCCACGGGTTGCCGAACGTGCCGCGGCCGACCATCACGCCGTCTAAGTTCTTGATCTTGTTGAGCGCATCTTCCACCGACGCGATGTCGCCGTTGCCGATGACCGGCACCTTCACCGCCTCCTTCAACGCATAGATCGGCTCCCAGTCGGCGGCCCCGGTGAATTTGTCGCAGTACCGGCGGCCGTGGATCGACAGCGCCTTCGCGCCGGCGTCGATGAGCTTCTGGCAGAACGGGATCAGGCTGTCCTTCGTGTTCCACCCCAGGCGCGTCTTCACGCTCACGGGAATACTCACGGCCTTCGCGGCCGCGTGCACCAGTTCGGCGGCCAGCTCGGGCTTCTGCATCAGCGCGCTGCCGTAACACGACGAGACGATCTTGGCGGCCGGGCAGCCCATGTTGATGTCGATGCCGTCGGCGCCCATCTGCTCGATGACTTTACACGCCTGCAGGAAGTGATCCGGCTTGGCGCCGAACACCTGCACGATGAACGGACGCTCGATCTTGGGATCGAACGCGAGCATCTTCAGCGTACGTTCCGCGCCGTACACGATGGCGTCGGTGGAGAGGAACTCGGTGTACACCACCGTCTCGGGCGCCACCATCTTGATGAGCTGGCGATACGACGCGTCGGTCACGCCGGCCATGGGCGCGAGCGCGACGATCGGTCTGCCGGCGGTGGTCCAGGAGAACGCCATTGTTCGTACACCGCATACTACTACGGAACTTGTGTCACGTCATGGCCGTTTCGGGCGTCAAGCGGTGTAAAACCGCGAGCTTCGTCACATTCCGGGCTTCCGGACAAGTCCAGATAGGGGTTTTGGGCTGCGAAAAGCGCCGAATGGAATGTACGGGGCCCGGACTTTTGGCGATAATGACGTCCGTGCCGAACTTTGTGTACGAACTGCTCTGGATCCCCCAGGCGCTGGCCCAGCCGGCCGGTATTTTCCAGCCCGCGAGCTGCAACTTCCAGACCGGCATCACGGGGTTCGACTGCATCCGCGACTACATCAGCGTGCTCACCGGCGTGGTGATCGGCTTCTGCGCGTCCATCTGTCTGGTCCGTCTGATGGTCTCGGGCTTCCAGTACATGATGGGCCCGGCCACCGGCGGCAGCTCGGACGAAGCCAAGAAGAACATCATCAACGCGCTGCTCGGTCTCGCGGTGTGCTTGCTGACCTACATCATCATCGAGACCGTCGTCGTCTACGTCACCGGTTGATCCCCCATGGCCAAACAACCAAAACACCGGGATTCGTTCAAGTCCTTCCAGATCCTCAGTGAGAAGGCCCAGAAGCTGTGGACCACGGCGCGCATCCGCGTGAACGAGAACAAGAACGCCAAACGCCGCCAGGCCACCGACGGACCCGCGCCGTCCAGGCCGAAGGAAACCGTGGTCATCGAGGTCTCGGCGCAAACCGTTGCGATCTCCACCATGACCATCCTGTTGGTGGTGCTTGGGGCGTGGGCGCTGTGGTCGCTGCACGACGTGCTGCTCATCCTCGTGCTGTCGTTCTTCCTCTCCATCGTCATCGACTCCAGCGTCCGGTTTTTCGAAAGCTGGCGCATTCCTCGCGCCGTCGCGGTGCTGCTGGTGTACGTGATCTTCCTGTCGCTCGCGGTCTTCCTCATCATCTCGCTCATTCCGATCGTCGCCAACGAAGTGCAGAACTTCGCGCGCTTCTTAAACAACCGCGTCGACTTGTTCCTCGCCAACCAGGAAATCACGCTGCCGTTCCTGTCCGAGGCGCTGAACCTCAAGCTCACCGCGCTGCTGCAGGACGCCCTCAAGAACCTGGAAATCAAAGATCAGGCCACCACGCTGTTCAACTTCGGCCAGAACTTGTCCACCGCCGCGCAGAGCTGGCTCAGCTACGCCATCGGCATCGCCGGATCGGTGTTTAACTTCATCGCCAGCTTCACCCTCATCCTTATCCTCACGTTCTTCATCCAGATGGAACGCGAGAACATCGTGGACTACTTCCGCGTCCTGCTCCCGCACGGCTACCGCAAGTACTACGACAATAAGTCCGAGGCGATCTACCACAAGATGTCGCAGTGGTTCCAGGGCCAGATCATCCTGTGCGTGAGCATCGGCGTGCTGGTCTTCATCGCGCTCACCATCCTGGGCATGCCGTATGCGCTGACCCTGGCGCTCTTGGCCGGCTTCACAGAATTCATCCCGGTGGCGGGCCCGCTCATCGCCGCCATTCCGGCCGTGTTCATCGCGCTCACCCAGGCCGGCTTCGTCTGGGCGCTGGTGATCGCGCTGGTCTACTACGTGATCCAGACCTGCGAGAACAACCTGCTGGTACCGCTCATCATGAAACACGCCGTCGGCCTCTCGCCCATCGTCATCATGATCGGCATGCTTGTCGGCATCAGCTTCCCTGCCGTCGTTCACCCCATCCTCGGCATCTTGCTGGCAGTCCCCCTCACCACCGTGATCAGCATTTTCCTCGCCGATCTACGAGAATTCCGCCGCCATCAGTAGCGCAGGCCGAAAGGTTAAGAAATCCATACAATCTCCCACACGGAGACAAACACCCTTTTCTGCAATTCTACTTGCTTCCCCTAGCCTCTATGGGGTGATAAAGTACCCCGATGCCATAGGACATCTGGCACTCTGTCTGCTAGAGTGCTAATTCTCCCCCATCTCTATGCACCCGTTCGACCGCTTCACACCGAATGCCAAGCTCGCCCTCCAACTGGCCGAGCAAGAGGCGAAAAACCTCAAGTCGATGTACATCGGCACCGAACACCTGCTCTTGGGATTGCTCAGCATCCCGAAGTCGCTGGGATTCTCGATCCTCACCGGAGCGGGAGTCACGCAGGAGAACATCCGCATCCTGCTGAAGGCCAACAAGGTGGCCGACAGCGAGGGCCAGAACGTGAAGCACGGCCTGTCGCTCGCTTTGAACACCGTCATCGAGCAGAGCGTGATGGTGGCCCACAAGTTCCGCCACGCCAACATCGGCACCGAGCACCTCTTGTACGCGCTCATCAGCAGCGGCAAGAACTCCGCCACGGTCCTGCTGGAGCACATGCAGATCAACCCGCATGACCTCCAGACGCACATCGAGGAGATGTTCGGGCAGATCAGCCAGTTCCGTTCGCAGAACAAGAACCTCGAGTCCTCGCTGGAGTCGTTCTTCCAGGGTCTGCAGGGCGCCCTCGTGGGCATGCAGAACCAGACCGACCCGGAGGGCCTGAAGAAGAAGCGCACCGAGGGCAAGAGCAAGACGCCCGTACTCGACTACTTCACCGACGACATGACCAAGAAGGCCGGCGAGAAGAAGCTGGAGCCGGTGGTCGGCCGCGACACGGAGATCGAGCGCCTGGTGCACATCCTGAACCGCAAGACGAAGAACAACCCGGTGCTCATCGGCGAGTCCGGCGTCGGCAAGACCGCCATCGTGGAAGGCCTGGCCCAGCGCATCGCCGACGGCAAGGTGCCCGACACGCTGAAGGGCAAGAAGGTCCTGCAGCTGAACATGGGCTCGCTCGTCGCCGGCACCAAGTACCGCGGCGAATTCGAACAGCGCTTCGACGACATCATCAAGGAAGCCACCGAGAGCAAGCGCGAGATCATCTTGTTCATCGACGAGCTGCACACCGTCGTCGGCTCCGGCTCGGCCGAAGGCTCGCTGGACGCCGCCAACATCCTCAAGCCCGCCCTGTCCCGCGGCGCGCTGCAGGTCATCGGCGCCACGACCACCGACGAGTACCGCAAGAGCATCGAAAAGGACCGCGCGCTCGAGCGCCGCTTCCAGTCGATCATGGTCGAGGAGCCCAGCATCGAGGACGCCATCGGCATCCTGATGGGCGTGAAGCAGAGCTTCGAGAACTTCCACCGCCTGACCATCGCCGACGCCGCCATCGAGGCCGCCGTGAAGCTCAGCAAGCGCTACCTCACCGAGCGTTTCCTGCCGGACAAGGCCATCGACGTGCTCGACGAAGCCGCGGCCGGCAAGAGCATCCAGCAGAAGCCGGACGTCTCGCCGCGCCTGAAGGAAATCGACAAGGCGCTGAAGGACATCGAACTCAAGAAGCAGGCCGCCGTGAAGGACCAGAAGTACCAACACGCCCTCAAGCTCCGCAAGGAGGAGGAAGAGCTGGTGGCCGAGCGCAAGTCGCTCGAGGCGCGCGCCGACGGCGACCGCCGCTCCCCCGTCGAAATCAACGAGGACGACATCCATGCCGTCATCGCCCGCATGACCGGCATTCCCATCACGCGTCTGATGAAGTCCGAAACCAAGCGCCTGAACTCGCTGGAGAACGTGCTGCGCAAGCACGTCGTCGGCCAGGACGAGGCCATCCAGAAGATCGCCCGCGCCATCCGCCGCAGCCGCGTGGGCATCTCCGACTCGCGCCGCCCGATCGGTTCGTTCCTGTTCATGGGACCGACCGGCGTGGGTAAGACCGAGCTGGTGAAGACGCTGGCCCGCGAGATCTTCCAGCGCGAGGACGCCCTGGTGAAGATCGACATGTCCGAGTTCATGGAACGCCACAACGTGTCCCGCCTTACCGGCACCACCGCCGGCTACGTGGGCTACGAGGAAGGCGGCCAGCTGACCGAAACGGTCCGCCGCAAGCCGTACTCCGTCGTGCTGTTCGATGAAATCGAGAAGGCCCACCCCGAGTTCTTCAACATCCTCCTGCAGATCATGGAGGACGGAACGCTGACGGACGGCCAGGGCAAGACCGTGGACTTCCGCAACACGATTATCGTCATGACCAGCAACATCGGAGCAGACAAGCTCACCAAGCAGGCCGGCAAGATCGGCTTCAAGCTGGAGGACGACGCCAAGCGCGAGGAGCAGGCCTACGAAGAGAAGCGCCAGGAAGTCCTGCGCGAGCTGAAGGACCACTTCCGCCCCGAGTTCTTAAACCGCATCGACCAGACCATCGTCTTCAACGCCCTGGCGCAGGACGCCATCCGCAAGATCGTCACGCTGCACGTCACGCAGCTCGAGAAGCGCCTGAAGGAGCAGGGCTACGGCCTGGAGCTGGACGCCAAGGCCATCGGCGTGCTCGGCACGCTCGGGTTCGACCCCGAGTACGGCGCCCGCCCGGTCCGCCGCACCATCCAGGAGAAACTGGAGGATCCGATCGCCGAGAACATCCTGAAGGGCATCTACGACAAGGGCGACGTCATCCACGTCATCGGAAAGGACAAGGACGTGCTGGAGTTCGTCCACGGCGAGGTCCGCGGCACCAAGCCCCAGAAAGCCGCCACCGACAAAGCCGACAAGGCCATGGCTGCCTGAAGCCAAAAAATAGGCTTTCAAAGATGTCAAAGAAGACAAGGACGACCATGAATCCTTGTCTTCTTTGTCGTCCTTGATTTCCCTGGCTTCCTGAATTGAAAAATTGGCTTGTTTCTGCTAGAATAGAGAGATTCCCTCAACAAAAGACCCATGCCGATCGAGCCCGTCAAAATTCCGCAGAACGTGTACGTCGAGGACCGCATCATCGGTCCGGTCACGCTGAAGCAGCTCGCCATCGTCGGAGTCGGCGCCGGCATCAGCTACGCCATGTTCTCCACCGCCAGCCGCGGAGGTTCCATCAGCATCCCGTACGGCGTGCTGCTCTGGACCCCGGCCATGATCGCGGCCGCGTTCGCCTTCCTGAAGATCAACGACCTGAGCCTGTTCAACATCATCCTGCTCGGCATCGAACACTCCAACAAGCCGGATCTCCGCTTCTGGAGTTCGCACCCCGGCATCTCGATCAACTTCGTGAGCAAGGCCGCCAAGCAGGCGGTCATCGACGCCAACACGAAAATCACCGAGAACGCCGGAAAGCTCGCCGAGCTGACCAGGCAGCTGGAACGGCGCGAGGAAGAACTTTCCAAACTTGCCAACCATACGCTCACCACGACGACGCCATCGGAAACCGCGCCGCCCCCGACCTCGGGCAACAGGCGCCTCGACGGCATCAACGCCATGCACGAGGCCGCCGGCGCTCCCGCCAAGGCAGCCCAATCCCCCGCCGCACCTGCCGCGCCGGTCACCATCGCTTCCATCTCCGCCCCCATTCCGGCCGCCCCCGTGCAGCAAAACCGCGTGCAGGCCCAGGGCTTGAACCCGGCCGCGTCCATCGACGGCATCGCCGCCAAGCCGGCCGCATCCACCGAAGCCGCCGCCGCGGCCGCCGAAGACGCCCAGACGGAAGCCGAATTCCAGGCCGAGATCGACGCCGCGGACAAAGGACCCAGCAACGGCGGCGGCAAGAAAGCGCTGGACGCCTTCAAACACATCTTCCCTTCGCAGAACTAACCCCGCACCCATGCCCGCAAACGCCGACAACGGCCTTCTCTCCACCACCGGCGGCGCTCCGGACACCGTCCGCAGCAAAAAGAAGGGCACCGTGTCCTCCACCCAGCGCTACCTCCCGATCGCCGAGATCAAAGAGGACACGCTCGTGCTGAAGAACGGCGGACTGCGCGCGGTGCTCCGCGTGAACTCGCTGAACTTCAACCTCAAGTCCGAGGTGGAGCAGCAGGGTATCATCGCCGGTTACCAGGCATTCGTGAACACGCTCATCTTTCCGATCCAGATTCTCATCCGCTCCACGCGCCTGAACATCGACCCGTACATCAAGGGTCTGCAGGAGAAGGCCGTCACGCAGGAGAACCCGCTGCTCAAGGACCAGACGCTCGACTACGCCGACTTCATGGAGAAGCTCGTCGACATCGCCGACATCATGCAGAAGAGCTTCTACATCATCGTTCCGCTGGACGCCCTCACCGACACCAAACGCAGCCTCATGCAGCGCTTCATGCAGTGGCTGGCCGCCGAGGACACCAAGAGCAAGGCGCTCGAGCGCAGCCGCGTCTTCCGCGGGTACAGCAAAATCCTCCGCGACCGCATCACGCTGGTGCAGTCCGGCCTGGAGAACATCGGCATCACCATGCGCCGCCTGAAGACCGACGAGCTGGTGCAGCTGTTCTACTCGATTTACAACCCGCTGACCTGCCAGAAGCAGAAGTTCAGCGGCATCGACGACCTGAACGTGGATAAGTCGCTGGTGATTTAGAGGGATTCAGGGGAAGCAAGAGAATCAGGAGATGCAGTGATTTCGTGAGTTCCCCTGACTCCCCTGTTTCATCTGACTCCCCTGAATCCTCACGTCCAGGACAATTGACAATCTGCGCCCCGCGCCGCTAGAGTAGCCGCGCGTTCCGTCGCTCGTGCAAGGACGGTCCGCATCCTTATTCTTCCCTTGCACCCACACTTTTTCTATGGCTACCGCCACGAAAACCAAGACCCCGTCCATCATGTACGAGTTGTTGAAGGAATCCCCGCCCGCTTTCAGCGCGCGTCCGGGTGAACTCGTCGAAGGCATGGTCATCTTCAAGGGCAAGAACAAGCTCTTGGTGGACCTGAACGGCGTCGCGACCGGCATCATCTCGGGCCGCGAGTTGCGCGACTCCATGAACACGTTCCGCGAGCTGAACGTCGGCGATCCGATCGCCGCGCTGGTGCTTGAGGACGAGAACGACGAAGGCATGGTCGTGCTGTCGCTCCGCATGGCGAGCCAGCAGAAGGCCTGGGACCGCTTCCACAAGATGATCGAGGACGACAAGACCATGACGTTCACCGCGCAGGAAGCCAACAAGGGCGGACTGCTCGCGAACATCGACGGCATCCGCACCTTCCTGCCCGTGTCGCAGCTCGCTCCGTCGAACTACCCGCGCGTCAACAACGGCGACAGCGCCGAGATCCTGAACCGCCTGCAGAAGTTCGTCGGCCACACCTTCACCGTGAAGATCATCACGCTCGACGAGGACGCCGGCAAGATCGTCGTCTCCGAGCGCGAGGCCATGGCCGAGGAGCGTTCCAAGATGCTCGAGACCCTGACCATCGGCTCCGTGAAGGACGGCCACGTCAGCGGCATCGTGAAGTTCGGTCTGTTCGTGGCCTTCGAAGGCCTGGAAGGACTGGTGCACATCTCCGAGATCGCATGGGGCCACGTCAAGAACCCGGCCGAGTTCGCCCAAGTCGGCGACCGCGTGCAGGTGAAGGTCATCGGCATCGACGGCGAGAAGTTGTCGCTGTCCATCAAGCAGCTGGCCAAGGACCCGTGGGAAGAGATCGCCGAGCGGTACCCGGTCGGCAAGAAGGTGGAAGGTACCGTCGTGCGCTTCGCAGACTACGGCGCGTTCCTGAACCTCGAGAAGGACATCACCGGTCTGGTGCACATCACCGAGATCGACCACCAGAAGGTGGCCGACCCGGCCCAAGCCCTGAAGATCGGCCAGAAGGTCGAGGCCCAGGTCATCAACATCGACATCGACGAGCGCCGCATCGGCCTGTCGATCAAGGCTCTCAAGCCCATCGACGCCGCCACCCTGGAGCGCATCAAGAAGGAAAAGGAGGCCGAGGCCTCCGGCGCTTCCGCTCCGGCCGCCGAAGGCGGATACGTCGCATCGAAGACCGGCAAGAAGTTCTATGCCGAGGGCAGCGCCGCCGCCAAGAAGATCGCCGCCGAGAACCTGGTGAGCTTCAAGACCAAGGCCGAGGCCGAGGCAGCCGGTTACGCAGAGTAATCGACCCGATCACCGAGATTCCGAAACTCCGGGCGCACACCCGGAGTTTTTTTGTCGCGCGGGTACCGCCTCCTGTATGGTTGCCGCATGCCTGCACAGCAGAACCACATGCTCGCTGCCGTCCGGGATTTCTATGTCGCGCTGAACGCGAACGATATCGCCGCCGCGTTGCGGCTGTTTGACGCACAGCCCGTGCGCATCGAGTTCGAAGGCCTGCCGTTTGCCGGCGCTTTCCATGGTCTTGCCGAACTGGAAACGCACTTGTCCACGGCGCGCTCGACATGGGCCGAGGGCAGCTGCGAACCCCGGCGCCTGGTCGCCGGCGAAGACAAGGTCGTCGCGCTGGTGCACGTGCGCGTGCGGAAGAAGGACGCCGCGGAGTGGAACGAGGGTGACACGGGAGACGTATTCACCTTCAAGGACGGCAAGATCGCGGAAATGCGCACCTTCCTGAAAGGCGATGAGGCACTTGCGTGGGCAGGTGTCCAGATGGCCTAAGTCTCTTTTTGAATCCCAGACTCCAGGAACTCCGGCTGACACCCGAGTTTTTTTTGACAGAAGGAAATTGCATTGTATGGTCATAACAGTCTCAGTTCCTTTACATCAGCGTGGAAACGACTGGTGCGAAGCGTACTGGGGAAACCCGTGCCCTTGAAGCGACGTCGTGACGTTCGCGGGGCCGGGAAGGCGACACAGGGAGATGAATCGTGTCGCGCAAAGCAATGTTTGAAGTGTCGGTGGTGCTCGGTGTCATCGCAGCGATCTTCGGCTACTCACTGCTGATGAGCCGTCTGGAAGACAATCGCAAAGCAAGCGCCAAAGCCGCCGCCGACCAGAAGGCCGCAACCGCAAAAGACGAGCTCCCGAAAGCCATCGAGATCGTGAAAGAGGCCGCCGCCAAAGCCAAGGCGGCTCGCCTCAAGGCCACCGAAGCCGACGAGGCCGCGACGAAGGCGGCACAGCAGGCGAAGCTCATCGAAAACGCGGCGAAGGACGCACGCCAACGTGCGGAGCTCGCCGAAGACGTCGAACTGGAAGCCTTCCAGAAAGCCGAAACCCTCCGCCTGACCGCACGCTTGAAAGACGAAGATGTGACCGAGTACGCCACGCTGCGCGACGAACGTGACTTCACCGAACGCCTGAAGCGCTACAACCAGGTCCGCGCCCAGTGCTGCGTCCTGGTGTTCGCCGTCATCGTGATCATCGCCGTCTTCGCCTGGTGTCGCCGCAACCGCTGGTGAGAAACGTAAACCGGCCTTCGCCCATCCGCGCTTGAATTGAGACACACAGGCCCCTCCGCGCAGGAGGGGCCGCCTTACGATATTAGGATTTGAGCTTCTGCTCGCTCATGAAATGCAGATGGATGTACGGAACCTCCTGCCCGCCGCCCTTGCCCACGTTGAATTGAAGCTTGTAACCATCGATCCCCTGCTCTTTGGCGAACTTGTGGGCCTTCAGGATCAGCATGCCCGGAATGTGCGCCGTGTCGGGCGTCACGGTGGCGACGGATTCGACAAAATGCTTGGGAACGAACAGCAGGTGCGTGGCCGCCTTGGGGTGGATGTCATGGAAAACAAAAACCTCGTCGTCCTGGTACGCGACGGTGGACGGAACGGTGCCGGCCAGGATCTTATGAAAGATGGTTTCGGTGGGCATAGTGCGATCCTACACGCCCGGACCGGGAGCCGAAAACCCCGTTGAATGGCTTAGGGCTGCCATAAAATTGACTTTTGACCGGGAATAAGCGATAATAGATGCAGATGCCGACTTTGAAGAACAGTCCCGAGCAATCGAACGTCCAGTCGTCTTCGGTGGAACAAGCCGAGGGACCGGCCGTCGTGTTCCAGCCGCAGAAGCTCACCGAGATCGTCGAGATGATCGACCTCATGGGCCGCATCAGCGAGCGCGTCCGCGAGGACAACTCGCAGGATGCGGGTGGTGGCGGTTCTTCCGGCGCGGCGGCGAAGAAAGGCCAGGCCGGTTCGGGCGTCAGTCCGCGCGACCAGGCCATCGCCAACCTGCCGGCCCCGCTGGTCATGCAGCAGCGTCTGGTGAAGCACATCCAGAAGGAAATCGACACGCTCGCATCGCAGGCTTCGGGCCTTTCCAACTCCACCAAGCGCGGAGCCGCCTTCGCGCTCAACGAGCTGTACAAGAAAATCCGCCGCCTCCACAACCTGATGGAGGAAATCATCAACGCGTCGCTGGAGCTCATCCAGCGGTTCTACATCGCGGTGTTCATCGACAAGCAGCCGATCCTGGTAAGCGGCAACACGTTCGCCGCTTAGCGCGACGAAGAGGAGGAAGAGGACGACGAAACTGACGACGAGGCCGCCGAGGACGGGCGGTGTTGTTGCTGGTTTTGCTCGACGCGCTGGATCACCGGTTCGATGATGGTGTCCAGCAACGGCGGCCAGTGGACGCCGCGCAGCATCCAAACGAGCATCGGCACGACCACCGCCACGGCCGCCATGGCGCCCAGCGCCGTAAAGATGCCGGTGAAGAACGCGCGCATCAGCGTGGGCCGCCAACGGGTCTGCGTCGACAGCCGGCGTTCGAGCTGCTCCAGCGTGTGCTGCAGGCGCGCCGCGTCCGTTGCCGGCTGTTTCGTCTCTCGCTTGATCATGGAGTGCTTAGAGAATGCCGATGTCGTGCTGTTCCTCGCGGTCCGCTCCCGTGATCGGGTTGGCGGCGGCATGAATGCCGGGCAACGGCAGCATGGCCTTCAGTTGTTCGGGCTTGGGCAGCTGCTTGGCGTCGATTCCCCGCTCTTTCCAGAGCGCGCGCAGCACGGCCATGTATGTGGCGTCTTCGCGCAGGCGCTCGATGTACGGCTCTGCCTGAACGGCGAAGCGCGTGCTGGGCAGACGCTCGGCCAGGGCGTAGACGGCGGAGACGAATGCCTCTTCGCCGCCGGCCAGCCGGTAGGCGAACACGTCCTCCACGCTGTCGGCGATGCTCTCGGCGTCCATGCCGGCAAGGACCATCAGTTCTTCCGACGGACCGGAGGGGAAATAGTGACGAACGCCGATGCGCTTAAGCGTGCACGGCAGGTTCAGGTCGGCGACCAGATCGGCCACCTGGCTCGCCAGTCCGCCTTCGGTGTTGTGGTCCTCGACCACGATGAGGTGCTGGGTCTCCAGCGCGGCGGCGATCACCGCGGCGCTGTCGAGCGGACGGATGCAGGCGACGTTCAGCACGCGCACGACGCGGTCGTTGCCGGCCAGCATGTCGGCGGCCTTCACCACCTCGTGCAATGCGGCGCCGTACGACAGGATGGTGGCCTGGTCGCGCTGGTCGCCGTGCCCGCGGACCACGGTGGCGCGGCCGTCGAACACGTAGTCGGGGCCGTACAGCGGGTTCTTGCCCGCGGCGTCCATCAGCTGAGGATGGTTGGCGCGTCCGGCGAACACATACACGCTGTCTTTGCCCTCGGCGATGATCTCCATGGAACGCTCCGCCATGGCGGCGGCCTGGTTGCTGTCACCCATCACCCACACCTGCGTGTGGTCGAACGGGATGTTCACGTAGTTGCGGTCCTGGTGGGTCTCACCGTCCTCGCCCACGCTCAAGCCGGCATGCGTACAATCGTGCACGACGCCCAGCGGCACGTGGCCGGAGTTGATATCGATGAGACGGGCGTTGGCACGCGCCTCGTTGGTGCCGAACGCGGCGAAGGTGTACGTCACCGGCAGCATGCCGGCCTGGCGCATGCCCGCGGCCATCATGTACATGTTGGCTTCGGCCACGCCGACGTTGATCACGCGGTCCGGGAACGCCTTCTCCACCGCGCCGAACCCGCCGGAGTCGGCCAGGTCGGCGTGGAGCACGACGATGCGCGGATCGCCGGCCATGAGCGCCTTGATGTGCACGGCGCCGAAGTCCTTGCGCGCGCCGCCGGCTTTGTCCGTGATGACGCGCTTGTAGTCCTTGGGCGTCTTGAACTCCAGGCGGGCACTGGCGCGCTTCTTTCGTGCCGCATCGAACGCCTTCTTGTGCTTGCTGCGGAACGGCTCGAACGACTTGGCCAGCTCCTCCATGCTCGGCAGGCTCAACGAATCCAGCGCTTGCTTGGCTTCGGCTTCGGAAAGCGGCGAACCATGGTAGTTCTTCTTGCCGGTGTTGGAACCCTCTTCCATCAACGGCACGCCGTCACCCATGGTCGTGTAGTAGCAGACGAAAATCGGGTGGCCTTTGCCGAGCAGTTTCTCCACGGTCTCGTTGGCCGCCACGACCTGCGCATAGTCGTTGCCGTTCTGCACCTCAACCACCGCCCAGCCCATGGCGTGCGCGATGGCCGGCATGTCGGTGGCGAACGTCTTGGACGGGATGCCCGACAGCTGGATGTCGTTCCAGTCGCCGTGCACCACCAGGTTGTCCAAGTGCAGGTGCGATGCCAAGCGCATGGCCTCCATGACCTGGCCCTCCTGGCTGTCGCCGTCGGCCAGCAGCACGTCCACAACGCCCTTTTTCTTCAACATCTTCAGTCCGAACGCCACGCCCATCGCGTTCGACACGCCCTTGCCCAGCGGGCCGGCGCCGAACGGAATGTCACCCACGCCCGCCTCGGCGTGGCCGGGCAGACCGCCCACGGTGCGGAACGTGTCCATGATCGCCATCGGGGTCGCCAAACGCTTGTCGGAGCCATCGCGGCCGAAGATCCACTGCAAGTTGTATGCGAGCAAAGACAAATGCCCGGGGCTCATGCGCAACGCCTGGTCCACGGCGGGATCACGGCGGCGGTAGACTTCGTAGCAGGCGGTGAAGGCCGACAGCGGTCCGCCCGGGTGGCCGGATTTGTGCTTCAGCGGCGCCTCGATGGACAGGCGCATCATCACCTTGTGGGCGATGTCGTACGCTTTGGCGTCGTCCGCGGAAACCTTGGCGGCGTGCTCGGGACCGACCCACTCCCACGGAGCGGTCTCGGCGGCTCCGGCAATGCGCTGGAGCGACATGGGGATCTTCTTGGTGTCGGCGCTTTTCAGCGTCGAAAAATCAGGGCGTTTGGTCATATGCCCGGAGTGTACCATGACCGCCGCCGCCTTACTCCTTGGTCTCCACCACGTCCTTCTTATGACCGTGCTTCTTGTGCTTTTTGGCCTTCTCGCCCTCCTTCATACCGTCCACGAAGCCCGACAGCCACTCCACGCCGTAGTCGATCATGCCCAGGGGCTTGAGGATGATGGTCTCCACTTCCTTGCTCAGGTAATCCAGGCGCTCGGTCAGCTTGCGGATGTACACCGACACGAAAATCATGTTGTAGAGCACGATGATCAGCAAGGCCACGGCCAAGATGAGCATGAGCGTCAGGACGTCGTTGTAGGTGAGCTGCATGGAACGAGTGTAAACTGACCGCATCTGCATGCGCAATCCACTGCCCGTCCTTCTCCGGCTGCCCGCAAGCTTGTTGGTGCTGACAATTAAGGTATACCAGCGCACGTTGTCGCCGGACCACGGTCCGCTGCGTGTCTTGTGGCCGCACGGCTACTGCCGACACTCCCCCACCTGCTCGCAGTACGGCATCGATGTCCTGAAAACACGCGCGCTCCCTGTCGCCCTGTGGCTGACGATCAAGCGTATTTTGTCCTGTAACCCCTGGAATAAGCCCTCGGATGCCCGTTTGAAGGAAATCATCGCGAGGGGATGAACCGCGAAAATTGTTCTGGTATCATGCGCGACGCGCGGGTGTCGTATAATGGCTATTACCTCAGGTTTCCAACCTGATGACGCGGGTTCGATTCCCGCCACCCGCTCCAGCCTGATGGCTGGAGCACGCTCGCCTGACACCGTCGCGATGAAGATGGCACAATGTTAAGACGCCATTCGAAAACAGGGCTCGCGAGGCCTTTTTTTCTTACGCCCCATCCCCAACCCTTCTCAGAGGAAGGGAGCTCTGATCAGGGAAATGCGCGAGTGTATACTTGCCCCATGCGCACGCCGTCCGTTTCGATCTTCATCGGCCTGCTGATCGCCGCTTCGCCCACGCTCGCCGCGCGCGACCGAAGCATCGTCCGTCCCCCGTCGTCGAACCAGGCCGTGCAGGAACACATGAAAGGCATCGTGGTGAAGAACCCCGTGGACGGCGAGGCGCTGGAGCCCGGCACCGCGCTGACCATCGTCTTCACGACATCGGGTTTGGACACAACGCTGGAAGGCAAGGTGCTGATGATGGCAGAACTACTGAAGGACGGCACATCGCTCGGCCCGGCGCATAACCTCAGCGTTCCCCTCTTCCAGAGGGCCAACGTGCAGACGCAGAGCATCGGCGTGTCGGCGGGCAAGCATCTGTCCGGATCGTCGCTCGTATCCGCCGCAAGCGGCGGCGGCTACCGCTACCGCGTGTCCCTGTACACCGGCGACTGGAAGGCGACTCCGACCATCATCATGTCGGGCCTCAGCGGGACGTTTTCCCTGGGGGTCAAACCCGAACGGGTGGGCATCCCCGTCGTGACCGTCACGCGCCCGGTCGTCGGCGCATCGTACAAGCTCGGCGCCGGGGAGAATGTGACCTTCCAAGTGAAGAACTCGGACCCAAGCATGCACGGCCGCCTGAAGTACGCCGTGGAGCTTGTCCACAACGCCTCGAACCTGGGAACGACCCACGACCCGCGCGCGTCGTTGCTGCCCAGGCTCGGCGGAGCGAACAACCGCCTGGACGTGACGGTCGGGTCGTACGTGGACGCCAAGGCCTCGCTGAAGCGCACCGCCCCTCCGGGCTCCACCTATCAGTACCGCGTGACGGTCTACACCGGCGAATGGACCAAGTCACCCACGGTCGTTGCATCGGGTCTCAGTGCGCCGTTTACCTTAAAGCGCTACCGTCCGCGCATACAACCCTAACTTCATGCGCATCTACTGACCCTAGTGCGCAAGGGCCTAATCTCGGTCACACTGATACTGCTGGCGTACGGCTTGTTTGCTGGAGTTCGCATGTTCCTGCTCATTCGCAACAGTGCTGACCTGTTAGAAAAGAGTAGCCGCTACGAACGACACACCAGCAGCGGCCTGCCACGCATTCTTATCCTCGGCGACAGTACGGGTGCTGGAGCAGGTGTTGAAGATCCGAAATCCTTGATTGCGGGAAGGTTCGGCACCGACTTCTCGCAGGCGTACATTCAGAACGAAAGCGTAAATGACTGAAAAGTGGCTGACGCCTTGGAAGACTTGCCTGAAGCACAAGAAAAGAAGTTTGAGATCATCCTGCTGCAGATCGGCGCCAATGACATCATGCAGGGAGCGCATACAGATATCTCTCAACATGCAAATCATCCCTAGCTTCGCACAACGTGCATGACAAGTTTTAGCTTCGAAATTTGCAATCGAAGAAGGGCTTGAATTTTTACTCTGCCGTGGATGACATGTAGTATCGAAGCAATGAAATCATTAAAGCTGCAGCCTCGCATGCGTGCCGGAATTCTGTTTCTATTATGCATCGCCATGTTGTCGGCTATCGTTTTCCTTCAGCAAAAAAATATTTTGAAAATACATGAAGGCGAATTCACCGGAAATCTGATGGAGGAAAAAGATTGTAAGCTAGAAGTTATCGATGGATTGATTCAGCAATGCTGCAAGATCAAATACAGTCCTTATTATACTTGCCAATACTATGCCAATACCTTTGTTGAACTATGCAAGGATCAACAATTGCAGTGTCAGGTGCTGAGCATCGGCTGCATGGAAAAAGAATATGCACATTCTCTCAACACCATAGTCATAGATGGAACACTTTGTATCGTAGAGCCTCAGGGACGCGTAATCAGTTGTGATGTTGGCACACCAGAAAAATTCCAGGCAGCAGTCTGTACTGCCATGGGCTTACCAAGTCCCTGCAATTGCAAATACACACTGTCTTCTTCTCAGGAAGTCGGCGATTACTCCAGTTGCAGCATGAGCATGCCATATGGAAAGATTTCTTGGTCAGAGAAGCTTGCAATCTGCAATGATTGCTGCGACAAACAAGCAGATGGAGAATACTGCAAAATATTTCCACAGTGTTCGGCCTGGCAGCAGGACTGCTATGCAAGTTGTCATTCAATGTTAAATACATATGTATGCCCAAAGAAAAACGATGACGCTGTAACGCCAACTTGCGTGAAAGGATATGTACCTAGAACGTGTGACCCTAAAACATGTAAACAAGAATACAATACCGGTTTTTGCATGAATCCTTCGGGCGGACCTTGCAAGACTATCGAGCTAACTTGTGAAAATCCTGCAAAGAACTGTGAAAATCCTTCTGGGCCAATACTTTTGCCCAATCTAAAAACCTGTCAACAACGATGTGGTAATGACATCGAGTGTCTTAAGGGCTGTCCAAAGATTACTCCCATTACAGAGTAGAAAATGAGTATCATGGCAGCACTTTCTCCAGCTTGGTGTCGTCGGTCATCATGATGCGCGGCAGTTTCATCAGGTCGTCTTTGGACGTCGCCCAGCGCGGGTCCATGATCGTGCCGGTCACGTAACCGGCCGTAGCGGCGTGCTCGCGCACGGTCTTGTTATGCGCGGTGCCCGGGTATGCGATGTGCCGCACCGGCTTGCCGGTCAACTCTTCCAGCACGCGCTTGCTTTCGGTGAGCTCGGCGTCCAATCGCTTCATGTTCACGGCGGTCAGCACCGGATGCGCGATGGTATGCGACTGGATGCTCATGCCCTTGGCAACCAGATCTTTGACGCGCTCGCGGTCGATGGTCGTTTTGGTATCGAGCTTGTTGGTGATGATGTAGTACGTGGCGGTCTGTTTGCGCGCCAGCATGACCGGGAGCGCCACGTCGTACGCGGTGAGGTTGTTGTCATCGAACGTGATGACGACCGGTTTGGCCGGGCCGGCCTGCTTGCCCTGCAGAATGGCGGCGGCCGTATCCAGGTCCACGGTCGTGTAGCCCTTGTCCACCAGCCACTGCATCTGTTTTTCGAACGTCGCTGGCGTCACCGACATCTTCCAGCTCCAGGTGCTCTTGGCATAACCCTTGGTCGGCCGCACGTGGTGGTACACCAGGATGGGCACCTTCACGGCCGGCACGGCGGGCACAGAGGAAGAAGCCGCGCCCTCGGCGGACGGCACGGCAAAAAGAAGGATGAACGCGAGCAGCAGGCTGAGACGGCGCATGGACGACAGTGTAGCCAAAGGCCGCACGGATTCGATTGCGCGCGGACACGACAGGTTGTTTGGAATCTTGCGCCGCAGAACGGATGACGCAAAATACGCCCATGCGTATTCTCCTTCTGTTGTTGGTCGCGCTCGCCGTTGGCGGCGGCGTCTTTTACGTCATGAGCGGCCAGCAACAAGCAACGCTGGTGAAGGTGCAGGACAGCCAGAACTCGGCGCAGGACAAAGCCGACGCCTACAAGAAAAACCAAGAAGACATGATGAAGCAGCTGGGGCAGTAAGCTTGGCCCAACGAGTCCGCCGGACGCCGTGATCCCGCTCGCGCATTGGGCGTTTCTTGTAAGGCGGCCCAACGCCAATGGATGGCCGTGACATGAGACGATTATTGACAATAATTTGCTATTATTTTATATTTTCTTTATCGCCCATTTGATCCACAGGTGATGTATGTCGGTAGACAACGCGGAAGCCATCCGGCTGATCGAAGCGCTCGAAAAAGTCGGAGTGCTCGATGCGAACGGGGGAATCACGGTGGCAAACGGCCGTTGGGGAAAGGATATGGAGTGTTTCCAGATAGGAGACATCACCATCCGCCTGACCCATGGTCGATTGTCGCTGAGCGGCAGCCTGCACACCGTCTGGCACGGCATTGCCACGTCGAATGCAGGAAGCTATGACCCCGATCGTGGCCCGGCAGGCTTCGCCGAGTTGATCGCCAAAGCATCCAAGGACGCTGCCAGTCGGCAGTGTGACCACGATACCCGCGTCTACGGAAACGAATGGTAGACAGACGCGCGGACAGTGCAACGCAATGGGACGCGCCGAGTTCGCAAGAGCTCGGCATTTCTCCGTGCTATAACGCCCCGAGATCGAGCTGGTCGGTGACGTGCACCTGATTCACGAACTCCTGGTCGTGGCTGATGAGGATCATGCCGCCTTGGTATTCGTTCAGCGCCTCGGCGATCACCGGGATGTGGCGGAAGTTGATGTGGTTGGTCGGCTCGTCGAGGATCAGGAGGCTGGGCTTCTGCAGCACGAAGCGCGCAAAACACAGCAGGCCCTTCTGGCCTTCGGATAACGCGCCGGCCTTGGTCTGCACCTTGTCACCCGGCAGCAGGAACTTCGCGGCGGTGGCGAAGATCTCCTGATGGTTGGGCTTCTCCATGGCGGACTCCAGAATCTGGTAGGCGGTCTTGTCCAGGTCCAGTCCGGAGAAATCCTGGCGGTAGTAACCCACGTTCACGCCGGGGCCCAGCAGCGCTCCCTTTTCCTTACCCGACGCGATGGACTCCAAGAGCGTGGTCTTGCCGATGCCGTTGGGGCCGATGACGCGCACGCGCGTGCGGCGCCGGATCACCAGCTCGCGCTTCTTCTTCACCGGCTTGTGGTCCTTCATCACCGTGACGGAGCTGATTTGCACCAGCGGCTGCGAGTACTCCTGCGCCGCGATGGTGAACGACGGGATGGTCTTGTCCTCCTTGCGCACGTCGACCATGTTCTCCTCCGCCTCTTCCACGGTGTCGCGCATCTTGCTGGCCAGTTTGCGCATCTTTCCGCCCTTGTGGGAGAAGAAGTTGATCTTGTCCTTCTGATCCTGGATTTTGCGTTCCATCTGGGCGTTCTGGCGGTTCTCGCGCTCGATCTGCGCCTTGATCTGTTCGACCACGTCGTAGTAGTCGCCCACGAACTGCTCCACCTTCTGGATGAACGCGTCGAGGTACAACACGCCCTGGGTGAAGCTGTTTAAGAAGCCGGCGTCGTGGGAGATCACCACGCACGTCTTTTCGTACATGATGAGGAACGACGTCAGGTGTCCGATGCCCTCGTCGTCCAAGTTGTTGGTCGGCTCGTCCAGCAGCAGGATGTCGGGCTCCTGGATGAGCGCGAATGCCAGCAGCAGGCGGGCCTTCTGGCCACCGGAGAACGCGGCGATTTTCTTGTCCAGCGGCGCCTTCAGGTTCACGGCGTCCAGCACCTTGGCGATGTGCTTGTCGATGTCGTACTTCTTTTCATCGAACGCGCCCTCGAAGAACTCGCGCACCGTCTTTTCCAGGTCGGCGGCCGGCACCACCTGGCGCGCGATGCCGATGGTCGTCCCCTTCTTGATGTGGATCTCGCCCTTCACCGGCTTCAGTTCGCCGGTCATCAGCTTGAAGATGGTGCTCTTCCCGGCGCCGTTCTGTCCCATGATCGTGATCTTGGCGTTCTCGCGCACGGAAAAGCTCGTATCCTTCAGGATCGGCTTTTGCACGTCGTAATAGTACGACACGTCCTGGAACCGGAGAATAACGTCGCCTTGGTCTTCCATAGTGGTAAAGCGCGGATGGGAAACCCCGCGAGGCGGCATTCTAGGGAAAAAACCCGCTGATGGGTAGGCCTAGCCCAATAGAAGCCTCCACCCCGCCAAACAGAACGGAATGGTGGCCAGGATGCCTGCGCCTCCCAGGACAAGGCAGCGCAAGCCCACGATGCGCTGTCGCTCGATGGGCAGGCTCCGAAAAACGCCGTAGAGCAGGAAAACTCCCATCAGTCCCAAGATGGAGAAGAATACGTGGACATGGAACATGTAGAGCATGGCGATGTCATGCGAGGTGGCCTGCATCACGGGCGGGGTGGGAAGGACGCATATGATGACGCCGCTGATGCTTTGATCTTACGCTTACCAGAACTTCCAGCGCGGCTTCTGCAGCATCGCCTTCACGGCGGAGAAAGCCCGGTCGATGTCCTTTTCTGGGCACAGGAACGTGAGTTCCGCGAAGCCGGTGACCAGCTGGGTGAAACCGATCCCCTTCCACGCCAGCGTTTGAAAGAAGGGATAATAGATACCGGGCTGATCCACGATGGAATGATGGAATCGGATGCTGAGCGACGCCAGGCCGTCGAAGCGCTTGATGAGCTTCTCCCCCGCCGTAAGCTGCTTCAGCCTTTCTTCCAGGGATTCGCTGACGATGATGCCGGTGTCGACCGTACCTCGCGCCATAGAGACGATGGTGTCGTCGTCTCCGCCCGCCAGCTGCAGCAGCTTGCCCTGTATCCTGTGCAATTCGGCCGAGTTCTTGAACGCGTGCTGGACCAAGTTGGAATGCACGGTGATCCCCCGCACGACCGATGACGCATGCAGCTTGGAGCGGCCCGATGTGCTTCCTTTTTCCAATTTCTTGAGAGCCATGATGATGGCTCCCTCGGTAAACGAGCGCGCGTGCATACTCTCCAGATCGGGCTTGAGCTTCCGGGCGACGGCGGAGTAGTTCACGATACCCTCCGACAACGCTTCGGCGAGAAACGGGGATTGGGCAAGGATGAGCTGGACGGATTCGGTGACGGTGCGCATAGGTAAAAGAAGATGATTTTAAAATAACGAAATATTCGTAAAATTACAACTTTTACTTATAAATTTTTAAATATTTATCATTATTTTGATCTTTCAAGGCCTATGGATAATTTTTTGCCATTATTTTTTTCTCCAAATTTTTATGGGATTCTTTCTTGGACAACCTCAGGACGACTGGGATGACGAGCCAGTTCCTCCTAGTGCCGAGCAATTGCGCATCGCCTCGTTGGAGCGTGCTCTTGAAGATGTCCGTCAGACATTGCATGCATGCGTGCATTCGCTGGCGTATCCGCACATGCTCGAAACCGTGGCAAGGTTCGGGCCCCAGCAACCCGAAGGCGTGATGCAAGGCCGCGAAATCTTCCGGGCTCACATTGAAGCCATGCTCAAGAAGGCGGTGACACAGATCAGCACCATCTTGAATGACCGCTAAGGCCACTCGGGCAACGTTGCGGAACGTCACTCGGTCAATACAGTCATTGCTGCTGTTCCGTCACCGCCGACCTGCTATCCTCCATGCATGCTCGAATTCGTCCTGTTGATGGTGCCGATCATCGGCATCATGGCGTTCGGCGGCAATCCTGCCGTGCAATGGGTCGCCATTGCCGCCCTGCTCATCTGCTTGCCAGGACTGCTGGTCATGCGAGGCGGTGCTCCGTACGTGGCAACGCCGCAGAAAATCATGGACGCCATGCTGCGCCTGGCCAAGATCAAACCCGGTGAAACGGTAGTGGACGCTGGATGCGGCGACGGACGCATGGTATTCGCTGCGGCGGCATTGGGTGCCAAGGGCATCGGATACGAGATGTCGGTGCCGACGTTCCTGGTCGCGAAAATCCGTTCTCTTTTCCACAAAAACTCCACAATCGAGTTCAAGAACCTCTGGACGCAGAATTACCGCAACACAGATGTGATCTTCTGCTATTTGCTCACGGACACCATGCGCAAATTCCAGCAGACCGTTTGGCCCACGCTCAAACCCGGAACGCGCGTCGTTTCCCATGCGTTCAAGTTCAAAGACCTTCCGCCGGATGCCGAGGACGGCGGCGCGCTCCTCTACATTAAGAAATAATCGCATGCTCAACCGCACCCGCCATTGGCTCGGGCTCTGGAACGAACTGAAGGTCTTTTTTGCGGCCGCCACGCATCCCAAGACTCCCCTGCCCGCCAAGCTGCTTCTTGGCGCCGCGATCGTCTACGTCATGGTGCCGCTGGACGTGCTGCCGGACGTGCTGCCCATCATCGGCCAAACCGATGATCTCATCGCGCTGGTCACGGCCGGACTGGCGCTCCTACGCATGACCCAGTCCGTGCGGAACAAGATCCGAAAGCCGGCGTAAATCACTTGCCGCCCCAGCGCCAACGGGCCGGTTCGCCTTTTTCGTGGCAAATCCACAGCAAGATGCATGTCAGGATGATGGCGTAATTGATGAATAGCCAGGCGAAGGTGGTCTCCCGGATGTCGGGCATGTCGAACCAGGAAACGGCGGCCGTGGGCGCGGACAGCAACGCGACGAATCCGAGCGTGACTGCCCATCCCTGGCAGGTGACGGGATACCAGCCGTAGCCGTACCGCTTCGCGGCGAACCAGACTTTTGGCATATGCGGGAGAAAGAATGGCAAATTTCGTGTGCCGGCCGGCACGCTTGCACGCGCCGGCCGGCTGCTTTCCACATCGCCGCCCCGCAGGCCCCACGCACGACGGGACGGAGTGGCATCGAGAATGGATTTCCGGCGCTGTGCATGCCGGACATTCCTTGTGACGCATGGACGGGCGTTTTCTTACGCATGATGGACATCTCCGAAATCGGACATAAAATAAATGCCTGTAAAGTTGTTATTTTTTACAACACTCAAAATACCAATGATGGAAAAAGCCGTTCAAACGGTGCCCGAAGCACGGTTGGAACGTCGAACAGCCCCCTCGGGACTTCCCGGGTGAGCTTGCCGGTTTACATCCGGGCGACTATCAAAGGGCATCACTCGTTTTCACGCCCATGTTCCTCGAGAATTTCAAAACCATCATCGGCATCACCGGCGCCATGCTCCGGCTGGACAACGAAGACCAAGCCGTCTTTCGCACGCCGCAAGCCGTTCACAGGTCAGAACTGCGCCTGGTGCGCGATGACGGCACGGTGGAAACCTGCGGCGCATACCGTGCGCAGTTCAACAACGCGCGCGGTCCGTTCAAGGGCGGCATCCGATTCCATGCGGACGTATCGGAAGAGGAAGTGGTTGCGCTGGCGGCACTCATGGCGATCAAGACCGCAGTGGTGGACATTCCGTTCGGCGGCGGCAAGGGCGCCGTGCGCTGTTCTCCGCAGTCACTTTCGCCTGGTGAGCGCCAGCGGCTCTCGCGCGAATACGTCCGCGCGTTCGCGCCGCATCTGGGACCGCTGAAAGATTGTCCGGCGCCCGACGTGAACACGAATCCCGAAATCATGGGCTGGATGCGCGACGAGTACGAACGCCTGACGGGAACGTTCTCGCCCGCATGCATCACGGGCAAACCCCTGTCGCTCGGCGGGATCGTTGGTCGCGATACGGCCACAGCCCGCGGCGGATTCTTCATCCTGGAGTCGTTGCTGGCGGCCGAAAAACGTCAGGCGAAAGACATCCGGGTCGCCATCCAGGGTTTCGGCAACGTCGGCGGCAACATGGCCGCCCAGCTGCACGAGGCCGGGTACACCATCGTCGGCATCGCGGACGTGCATGGCGGCTGGCACTCGGAGAAAGGACTGCATCCCCGAAAGCTTCATGAGCTGCGGGCCCGCACCGGCAGCATCACCGGGGTGGACATGGACGCACAGTCCTGGGTGACGCGCGCCGAACGCATCGATAACGCCCAGCTGCTCTCGCTCCCCTGCGACGTGCTCATTCCGGCCGCCATCGAGAACGTGATCACCGAAACGAATGCGGACGATATCCGCGCACGGTACGTGCTGGAACTGGCCAACGGACCCGTCACGGCCGGAGCGGACAGGCTGCTGGAAAACCGCGGCATCGGCGTGATCCCGGACATCCTCGCCAATGCCGGCGGCGTGACGGTAAGCTACTTCGAATGGCTGCAGGGCATGTCGGGGCATCGCTGGGACGAACAAAGCGTCGACGAAGAACTGCGGCGCATCATGTTGCGCGCCTGGGACGGCGTCGTACTGCGTTCACGCTCTTCCGACATGTCCTACAGGCACAGTGCGTTCGCCACCGGCATGGAACGCATCCTGGCGGCGATGCACGCGCGCGGCAGGACATCTGCGAAGCCGCACGCCCGGCTGCAGCCGGCGCTTGCCGCCTGAAGTCAGAACGAACAGCCGAAGCGGCCCAGGTTTCTGCTCTGGACGGCGAACAGGATGCCGTGCAGCCATGTCGAAGGATTCTTTGTCGGCAAGACGTACAACGACAGGTCGAACATCTTCAGCTGAGCTCCGCTGGGCGTGTCCACCACGCCCAAATTGGCGATGTACGCTTGGTCGCGGAGGATGCGCCTGCTGTCCCATCCCATGAAATCGAACCACAATCCGGTGTCGTCCATGAGCCTGCGGTTCGCCCGGAGGATGTCCTTCAGTTGCGGTTCAAGCTCCGGATGTTTCTTGTACTCGTCCAGCGTCAGCACGCGCATGCTCAGGCGTTCCTGGATCATGTAGAAGCGCTTGCCTTTGATATCTGCGACCAATTCCGTGGTCACGACCCGGTCGCTGAAGTACTTCAGACACAGCGCGACGTGCTCCGACATCTCGGCAGGCGACTGGGTGAAAACAGGGCTGATCGCCATCGAGAAAAAATCCGACCGCGTCTTGGCGCGGGGGTATTTGATCACCATGCGCGGAGCACCTCCGGGCATTTCGTACGCGCGGACGACGTTCTGGGCGCCCATGCCGACGAGCCCTCCGACCGACGACAACCGGACCTCCGGAAACCACCGGATGAAGTACTGCCGCTCACCGAACGTGAGATGTTTCACGCGGGCATCCTAACGGATCGTGCACGGATTATCGACTATGCCGTGAGGTCGAACTCCGCGCGTTGCACCATGCGATGATTGTTGCGCTGGTTCGAATAGTATCCGCCGGCGTGCGCGATGCCGCTGAGCGAAAACTCCGGCGTGTGCATGAGCGTGAGATCGAAAATCTTCAGCCCAGGCAACGACACGCCGGTTTCAGACTGCTCCCAGACCACGGCTACGTTGCCCATCGCGACCTGGTCGCAAAGCACGCGCCAGATGTCCCAACCCTGGAAGTCGAAAAAGCGCCGCTTGTCCATCTGCAGCTTCTTGTCCTGCTCGATCATGTGCTTCAGCTCCTGCAGCAGGTGAGGAAAACGAACGCACAGTTCGGGCGTGAGCATCTCCATCTCCAGCTTCTGCTGCAACATGCAGTACGACGCCTTGTCGCGCGTGCTGCGGATGATCTTGGGCACGACGACGGCGTCACCGAAATACTCCAGGCACGTGTCGGCATCTTCCCGCGCCTGGTCGTACGTGGCGGTGAAGAGCGGGCTGACGAACATGGACATGGGATCACGCCGGGCGTCTTTGCGCAGCAATTTCAGCACTCCCCTGCGCGTGCCTTCCATGGCGTTCGCGGCATAAGCGATGACCTGGTCCGTGACGTAGGCCACCTTTTCGATGCCCGTGCCGAGATGCTTTCCGACCTTGTGCGGATCGATGGCGGGATAGTGCTGCGTGATGTGCCGATGTTCGTGCTGGGTAAGCATGGAACGTAAAAATGGTGAAGTACGATTATCCATATTCCGTCCAGCATGTCAATGCTCTACGGGCGGTTTTTCCTGTTGCCCATCGCCAAATACGATGCCCGTTCATCTGGAGTAAATTTCTCGATGGCATAGCGCAGCATGGTCCTGGGCATGCGGTCGCCGTTGCGTCGGAGGAAGCGTTCCAAGGCTGCCTTGTCGCGCTTTCCCGCCTCGCGGAGCATCCAACCGCAGGCCTTGTGCATCAGGTCGTGCTTGTGCGTCAGGAACTTCTCGGACAACCGGAAAATATCCCGCAAGTCGCCACGCCGGATGAACGCCAGCGTGGATACCACCGCGACCCGCTCGCGCCACAGGTGGCCGGATGCGGCCAGCTTGTCGAGGATGCCACGCGGCTTGTCGGCCAGGTATTCGCCCAGGATGCGGTACGCCGACGCGTCGACGATGTCCCAGTTGTTGACGCGGTCGAGCTGCGAAACGTAGAAATCGACGATGTCCTTGCGGATAGCTTCGCCGGCTTTGGTAAATTGCGCGTCGAGGATGAGCACCGCCGCCAGACGGCACTCGTGCAATTCGTCGTCCAGGAGCTTCTTTACTTCAGGCAACGGCAGTCCGCGATGTTCCTTCACGATGGCGCGGACTTGCGGCACCGTCACTCCCATGAAGACGTCGCCTTCGGCGTACTCCCCTTTTCCCGCCTTGAAGAACTTGGCAAAGAACGCCGCTTTGGCCGGATCCGAAGACCCGGCCAAAGCTCGGCGCACGGAAACGGCGGTATCAGGCGGATTCTTTGCCATACCAATCGACCTTGCGGGTCACGTACATGACCGTCGCCAGGATGACGAACAGGATGATGGCGCCGAACAAGAGCGCGTAGTCTTCGATTTGCAGGAGGAGATAGAGGTAGCCGTACAGCACCGCCAGCAGAACGCCGACGCTGGTGCCGAACTTCTTATGACGCAGCACCGAGACGCTGTAGCCGCTGACGAGCGCCACCGTGGCGACCGCCGACAGCAAGTATGCCGGCAGGAAGCCGACATGCTCGGACAATGAGAGGAGCAGGAGGTAGAAGATGGAAAGCGCCGCTCCGACCAGGATGTACTGGAACGGGTGGACGCGTTCGGTATGCAAGACCTCGACGAGGAACAGTACCAGGAAGGTCAGGCCGATGAAGAGGATGGCGTACTTGATGGCTCGGTCAACCAGCGTGTAGAAGTCGGTGGTCTCCAGCAGCTTCACGCCGAAGCTCGGACCGGGAGTCTGGCCGTGCGTCTGGTACCCGTATTCGTCATACGCGGGAACCGCAGGCGCGGTTCCGCTGCCGGCCCACCACGAAGAAACCGTCCAATCGGACGTGAAACCCTCCGGAGTGATCTCGTACCGGGCGGGCAGCACTCCTCCGATGAAACTCGGCGTAGTCCACGGCGAAGACATGCTGACGTTCATCGTCTTTCCGGACGGCATGAATTCAAGCGATTCGGTGCCGTGAAGCTTGAGCACGTAGCTGAACGGCGTTCCCGCCGCCGGAACGGCGCCAAGCGGCGCGCTGATGGCGGAAGAGCCGTACTGCGAAGCGGCCGGAGCGAACGTGACCTTGCGACCGCCCATATCCAGCTGCGGCTGTTCGACGAGGCCGCGGAGATCCGTGACGCCGGTGTCCAGCGTGACGCGCTCGGGCAGAATGCGGCCCTCGACTTGCGCGGCCGCGATCACCCCGCTCATGCGCACTTCGGCGGTGTAGACCGGCACGCGGAAGATGCCGCGGTACCGGATTTCGGTGTCCACCTTCACGTCCACCGTGACGGATTCGGGCGCGACGGCGTTGTCGACGGTTTGGTCCACGAGCACGCCCTTCTCGTCGCGCACTTTCACGACCGACGGGACATGCAGCGTGGGCGCGGCGACCAGTTGTGCCGCTCCCCACTTGGACGAAATTTCATTGATGGCTTCGTATTGGCGATTCTGCCGCTCGGATACCAGGCCGTACACCAGCAAGCTGGGAACGTAGCACAGCAGTACCAGGAAACCGACCAGGAACATCTTGAAACTCACGCTCATGGATCGCTGCATGGCAGGGAGGGGAAATGACATGGAGAAACCAGGATAGCAGAAAAACGCCGATGCAAAAACGGTGCTATTTCGGCTTCCCGCTGCGGCTACTTGGCACTTGCATTGGACCACAGTTCATTGAACACCGCCTGTTGGGTGGCAGCCAGCGAGTGGCTGACGATGACCGTGGCGCAAACCTGGTTGTCGCCGCACGCGATCATGTACAGCTGGTCGTCCGCGATGATGGTATCGGAAGGGAAGGACATGCCCTCCGGAAGCAGGCGGATCTGGTGTCGCGCGCTGGCATACTTCTTCTTGTAGCGCGTCGCTTCTTCGCAGCGCACCAGGAGTTCGCGCACCTTCACGCCGGAACCCGCGACCATCTTCGCCAGGCTCTCGTAATGACTCGGCATGACCTCATGCAGCGCTTCGGGGTTCATGAGGGCGCAGAAATCCCGCTGCATGCGCACCAGCCCGTCATACATCTTGGATACGGCCTTCTTTCCTTCGATGAAGCGCACGGTGGGCGTGATGCTCAGCGCGTTCTCCAGTTTCATCAGCTCCGGCAGCTTGGCCTCAAGCGCCTCCGCGGCAAGCGCGATCTGCCGTTGCTGGCCGTACAACATGTCGGGCATGGAATGCACGGGGATGGCTTTGACGTAGCGGATGCCGGCGCGCTCGAACGCCTGCACGAAGCCGGACTGCTCCAGGCGCTCCAGGATGAAGTACATGGACGACCGCGGGACCCCCGCGTGGCGCGCGATGACGCTCACCGGCTGAGCACCGAGTTCGATGAGCTTCAGCAGCACCGACGATTCCTTGTCGGAAAAGCCGAATGGAGCGAATATGTCGCGCATGAAAATTGTTGAGAAAGGCAGACAGAATAACTGTATTTTATCTATTAATCAAGTCCTGCTGCCAAAATGTAACTGTCCTTTGCTTTCGTCAGCTATCTGACTTTGTAGATCTGCAACAACGGGGTGCCGTACCGTTCGATCTCGTAGACGGGATTGAGTTTCTCGAACCTTTTTCGGTACTCCTTGGAATACCGGCTGAAATACATGACGTATGTCGCATCATCCGTGCAGCCGAAGCGGATGCCGTCCGGCCAGCGGTACCACGTCACCAGGTAGTCGGCGATGGGAACGCATACGATGTCGCCCGCCTGGACGTTTTGCACGATCCAATCGTGGGCCTGGCGGTAGCTTGCTCCCCAAAACTCGATCTCGAACGTGTCGTGGATGTCCTTGGGGATGGCCAGGCGAATGGATTCATTCACGTACGATCCCTGGAACGGATGCACCCGTACGACCTCGGCGCCAAGCCAGCCGAACACCGCGACCACAAGAACGATGGGCGCATATTTCCAGGAGAGCTTGCGGCCCGCGATATCCATCAACCATTCCAATCCCATTCCCGCAAGGATGGCCAGTGCCGGCACGCAGAAGAGGAGCTGCCGGATGCCGTCGTAACGGACCAGTCCCGGCTTGAGCGTGAGGACGAGCGGGACCCAAAACCATGCCAGCACCACGACGTAAAACGCCCAGCGTTCGGACCGAAGGGCCCTGCGGAAAGCCAGGACGCTGCCGAGAAGGAACGCCGCGAAAGCCGGCAACGGCGTGGCCAGGAAGAATTGGAACGGCATGTAGTGCCACGGCAGATCGGCTCCCGGGTACTCCGTGCCGAAGTACAGAACCTTGCCGGGCCAGAACGATTCGAGCAGGAACACGTGCAAGGAATCGACGATGAGCAGCGGACGGAACCATAGCGTGGGCCACGTGGCGTACATGCCGAGCACGGCGCCGAACGCGCACAGCGCCAAAAGCGCTCCGTCCCTGCGCAACACTGCCGCCCTGTCCCCTCCTCCGCGCACATCGCGGATGACGGCGGCGCCCAAGATGACCGCCAGGATGGGCAGCATCGCGATGGCGCTCAGCTTGGCCGCCAGACACACGCCGTACAGCAAGCCCGCAGCCAGCGCCCAGCGCTTGGAACGCGTGACGAGGGTCCTGTGGACGGCGGCGAACATGGGCAGCGACGCCACCAGCACGGGGATGTCCTTCGGGTTGTACTGCGCATGGGCGATGAGATGCGGATACGTGACGGCGAACAGCGTGGAAAGCCATGCCAGGCGCGCGCCCGCGGCGGCCCGGACGAACGCGAACAGGAAACCTGCCGCGATGGAGGTGACGATGATGCCGAGCAAGTGATTGGCCGGCGTGAACGGGAATCCGAGAACATGCGACGCGAACTGGGCCGTGCCGTAATTGGCAAGGAAGTATCCAGGGCCGTAGTACATGCCTTTGCCCGGCATCTCCTGAAGGTAGGTTCCGTCGCCGGTCTGCCAAAAGAGGACGAACTGCTTGGCCCAATTCCTGTGCAGCGGCTCATCCCACGTCGCGCCGTACGCGTCGATGACGCACAGCTGCGCAACCAGCACCGCCAGCGCGATCAGCGCGGGCGCTATCCACGATTTCCACCGGTGACGGCTGGCTGCATGCATCGCAACGCATGGTACCCGCCATACGAAAAACGACAACGGGGTCGCCGTTGCCGTTTCGATCCGGAAAGACGGAATTAGCGGTTCGTGCCCTTCGGGAAGTTTTCGTTGAAGCGTTCCTGGTTCGGGTTCAGCAGCGGGGTGAGAACGGCGGCCGGGTGCACGGACTGGCGCTGCTCAAGCATCATCTCGCACAGCTCGCGGTAGCCCGGAAGAACGTCGTAGGGACAGCCGCCGATGCGCAACTGCTTGCGCAACTCGGCCTTCTCGGTGTCGGTGAGATCATCGTAACGAAGGATGACGCGGTTCTCGGAAGACTTCTGCTCAACCGGACGCTCCTCCCGAATGTCCAGACACGGACTGGCCGAGTAGCTGGACGACGAGGACACGGAAGACTCCGACGATGCGGAAGTCGGAGCGTACCGCATGCGGTGCGCCTTGCGGAACTCGACGCGGTCGAACAGGTCGGTCTGGTCGGCGCGCGGATTGTAGATCTGGTACACGGGGCTGTCGGCACCCAGGTCCGCGTCGTCGCGGACGGCGGCCAGGGTGACCAGCGGGATGGACGCTGCCATCAGGATGGACACCATGATCGGCTGCACGAAGGAAACGTGCACGCC
>CAYSWB010000004.1:0-49142 GCA_964434575.1 uncultured Candidatus Peribacteria bacterium
GAGGGGTTAACAGTTTTCAAGACTGTCGCCATCGACCACTCGGCCACCCTTCCACGTACGCAGTATACCCATACTTCAGCGCGTGCCGTCGGCGATCCAGCGCGCGAACGGCGCGTGAGCCGATGACACCGGCAACTCCAGGATGCACGGGCACTCGTAGGAATGCAGTTCGGCGACGCGCTTCATGGCCTTCTTGACCTTTGATTTCGTCGTTTTGAGCAGGAGCACGGTCTCGTTGCCGTCCACGCGGGCGCCCTTCCAGGAGTACAGGGATTCGGTTTCGGGGAATATATTGGCGCAGGCGGCCAACTTTTCGTCGATGAGCGTGCCGGCGATGCTCTTCGCTTCGGCCTTTTTTTTGGCGGTGACATACAGGATGCAGATGCTGGGCATGGTTTTTTGGCGGAATGGAGCGCGTGTGGTACGCTCCGTGCATAGTATTTTACCTCCCACATCATGAGTGATACAGCCCTCCGGAAAGCCGTTCTTGCCGAACTCCACGCCAACGAGCGAGGATTGGACGAACGCGAAGTGGAACTTGCCCGCCAGCGCTACGGCTTCAATGAAATCCACGAGCGGAAGGAGCCGTGGTGGAAGCAATTCATCGCGCAGTTCCAGAACACGATGGTGTACATCCTGCTCGCCGCAGTCGTGGTGTCGTTGGTCGTGCCCTACATTCAGCACGGTTCTGTCCACGAGGACGAAGCCATCAATGCCATCGTCATCATGGCGATCGTCATCCTGAACGCACTTCTGGGCTTCTTCCAGGAGCGCCGCGCGGAGAACGCCATCGCGCTGCTGAAGAAACTCAGCGCTCCCCAGGTGAAGGTACGCCGCGACGGCCAGACCAAGATCATCCCTTCGCGCGAGCTGCTCCCGGGCGACATCATGGTGCTGGAATCCGGCGACCGCGTGTCCGCAGACGGCCGTGTCATCGGCAGCTCTTCGGCCGAGGCCGACGAAGCCAGCCTGACCGGAGAGTCGTTGCCGGTGGCGAAGAAGGTCTTGAAAGGAGGGTCCAAGGAAGACGAGAACCATGGCCGCGTGTTCGCCGGCACGGTGATCTCGCGCGGTTCGTGCGAAGCCGTCGTCACGGGCATCGCCTTGCAGACGGAAATCGGCAAGATCACGTCCATGGTCATGGAGCTCAAGCCGCCGCCGACGCCGCTCCAGCTGGAGCTGAAAAAAGTCGGCGAGAAGATCGGCATCATCGTGCTCGGTCTGTGTGTGGTCATCTTCTTCCTCGGATTGTCCAAGGGCATGGCCGCAATCGATATTTTCTTCACGGCGGTCAGCTTGGCCGTGGCAGCGGTGCCGGAGGGATTGCCGGCAATCGTCACCATCTGTCTGGCGATCGGCGTGCAGCGCATGATCAAGAAGAACGCCCTCATTCGTCGGCTGGACGCCATCGAGACGCTCGGCAACATCACCGTCATCTGCGCCGACAAGACCGGCACCATCACCGAGAACCGCATGACCGTAGTCGGCAATTGGCTGTCCAAGGGCGCCGATGAGAAGCTTCTTGCCCGCGCCGCCGCATCGTGCAACCGCGCCGAGCTGCCGGACATCGGCGACCCGACCGAGATCGCGCTGTTGGTATACGCCAAGGAGAAGGGCGTCGAGCGCCTGCCGATCGACGAAGAAGACGTGCCGTTCACGTCCGAGGGCAAGTACATGATCACGACGCACATCGAAGGCGGCAAGAGCGTGAAGTACTGCAAGGGAGCCGTGGAGGTGGTCGTCGGTCTGGTGAAGGATTCCGACACCAAGTCCGTGCTGGCCGAGAACGAGAAGATGGCCAAGCAGGGATTGCGCGTGCTCGGCGTCGCGGCAGACCATGGCCAGGGCATGATGATGGTGGGCTTGGTCGCGATGGTCGACCCGCCGCGCAAGGGCGTGAAGGAAGCCATCGGACTGGCCAAGAAGGCGGGTATCCGCACGATCATGATCACGGGCGACAACCCGGTCACCGCCGGACACATCGCCGCCGAGGTCGGCCTGGAGACCGTGGGCGTGATCGACGGCAAGAAGCTCGACCAGCTCGACCAGCAACAGCTGCAGCATGAACTCAAGACGGTTTCCGTCTTCGCGCGCGTGCAGCCGGTGCATAAGGTAAAGATCCTGGAGGCCCTGCAGGCGCTCGGCCAGATCGTGGCCATGAGCGGCGACGGAGTGAACGATGCGCCGGCATTGAAGCGCTCGCACGTGGGCATCGCCATGGGTCTGCGCGGCACCGACGTGGCCCGCGAATCCGGTGCCATGGTGCTGACCGACGACAACTACGCGACCATCGTGTCGGCCATCGCCGAGGGCCGCCGCATCTATGACAACATCCGCAAGTTCATCATCTTCCTGCTCAGATCCAACGTGGGCGAGGTGCTGCTGATTTCCGGAGCCATGCTCATCAACTTCCCGTTGCCGCTGCTGCCGCTGCACATCCTGTGGGTGAACCTTGTCACGGACTCGCTGCCGGCGCTCGCGCTGGCCGCCGAACAGGGTGAGTCCAACATCATGACGCGTCCTCCGCGGCGCAAGGGCGAGAACGTACTCACCGGGGAATTGCCGCTGCTGTTCGTCGCCGGCGCATTCAACGCCGTGTTGTCTCTCTACGTGTTCTGGTGGCTCACCACGCATTTGGGCAGCCATCTGGATCTGGCCCGCACCGGTGCGCTGACCACCACCATCGTGTTCCAGTTCTTCCTGGCGCTGTCCACGCGCATGAAGGGTTCCATCTTCGCCGCCAACCCGTTCGGCAACCTCTGGCTGCTTGCCGCTATCGGCGCGTCGCTGTGTCTGCACCTCATCCTGCTCTACACCCCGATGAACGGTCTGTTCAACGTCGTGCCCATGCCCTTGGAAGCCTGGTGGCTCGTCCTCGGCACCACGACCGTCGGCTTCATCCTGTTCGAGGTCTGCAAGATGATCCGCAACCACTTCCGTTAAGCCGTCGGAAAAGAAAAACACCCCCGCCCGGAAAACCGGAGGGGGTGTTTTCCGTTTGTTGCGGATTACGCGGTCTTCTCGTACAGGTAAGCGGTCGCGGTGCCCCATGCCATCTGGACCGTGTGGCTGCCGACGGCCGCGTACAGCGGGGACGTCAGGCCCTTGGAGACGGTGATGACGCGGGCGCCCTTCTTCAGCTGGTTGAACTTCTGGGTGATGGCGTCCATCAGCGGCTGCGAGAAGCAGGTGCAGTGCGTGAAGATGATGTCGGCGTCCGAGAAGTCGACCTGCAGCATGTCGCCGCAGATCATCTCGATCTTCTGGTCCTGCTTGGAAGCAGGCAGGCGCGGGAGCACCTGCTCGACGTAGCGCTGCTGGGCCAGCTTGGAAGCCTCGTGCAGCTCGGGGAGCAGCTCGATGCCGACGCAGCGGCCGAGGTCGGACACCAGCGATGAATACAAGACGCCTTTGCCGGTGCCTGCGCCCAGGTCGTAGAAGTTCTCACCCGGCTTCGCCTTCACGGCGTCCATCAGCGTGGCCATGACTTCCGGCGTCACTTCGCCGTAGGTCATGTTTTCGGTGTGGATGCCGGCACGCTCGCGTCCGCGGGACGACAGCGCGTAACCGTCGACGTCGGCGTACAGCATGGACTGCAGGGCGGCCGTGTCGAGGCCGGACTGGGCAAGAACAGCGGGGGTCATGGGTATGTGTGTGAAGAAGATATCGCAACATTGTACCAGAAATCGACCTCCCAGCATAGCGGGCGGGACGAGAGTCTGTACTGGCGGAGAGGGAGGGATTCGAACCCTCGAGGCTTTTAAGGGCCTGCCACGTTAGCAGTGTGGTGCCTTCAGCCACTCGGCCACCTCTCCGCGCAGCCGAAATTCTAGTGGACAACGCTAGCCGGGTCACGCGGATTTGCAGCCGCTATTGCCCGAGCCAGCCCAGCCACGACGGGGCATCCTCCCCGTCCGCCGGGCGCATGCCGGCCATCAGCTCTTCCACGGATTCACGCGTGCGCACCTGCAGCACGCCCCCGTTGGCTTCCCATGTCCGCTGGACCAGCGTGAGGTTCTCCTCGCTCAGCAAAATGCAGCCCATGCTGCGGTGCCCCGTTCCCTCCCGGTCCCAGCCGGTCTTTTCCATTTTATCCTGCAGCATCTTGGCGAAGCTTAAGTGACTGTGGAAGCCGTATGCCGTGCCTTCGTCGCCGCGCCGAGGATCTTCGTGGCCCGGCCAGTACAGGCGGCCGAAACGCCCCTCGCCGAACGTGATGGAACGACCTTTCTTCTCGAACGTGCGCAACTCCCAGTCGCGTTCCGGAGTGCGCGCGTTGTAGACGATGCCATCGTAGGCCACGACGCGGCGCTGTCCTGTGAGCGCGTCCATGGCGTAGTACTCGCCATCCGCGTGCACCAGGTACACGATGCTACGGGAGGTGTCCACGAGCACGGTGTCGCCGGCCTCCGGCTGCCATTCTACGGACATGGTCGGGGTATCCAGCGCTGACGCTGCGGGCAGCCAGACGCACAGCGCGACGGTCATGCCGATGAGTGACGGGAGTTTTCGCAAAGTCGCATAGCGTAGGGGAGTGCCAGAAATTGTCAAGTCTGCTTTCCATTTTGCTGTGATTTGAGCCATCATTCGCTTGTCTGCTACTGTTGTGCGTCTTCTCATGCGAATCGCCGTTCTCAGCTACGACTACTCCCCGCCAATCGGCGGTTTGGGAGTCGTGGCCGAACAAATCGTCGATCATTTGCGCGCCAGATATCCATCCAACCAGTACCTGGTGCTGTCGCCCAGCCGCGGGGCAGGGGAGGGGGCGTCGCGGTTCGCACGCTGGCGCTGGAAGAAGAAGGGCGGCTGCCCGGCGTTTTCACTGTCGCTGCTCTGGACCCTTCCGTCGTACATCCGTAAGCACAAGATCGACGTACTGCACGTGCACGCCGGTTCCGGCGGCGTGTGGCTGCTGAACAAACCGTCCGTTCCGCTGCTGGTGACGGCACACCACTCGTACGCGCAGGAAGCGGCGTCCGTCTACAAGGCGTCCTGGGCCGCGGCATTGTGGAAGAAGTGCATGGGCGCGCTGGAGCGCCGAACGTACCGCCTGGCCGACCATGTGACGTGCGTGTCCGCCGACACCCGTCGTGTTCTCCTGGAGCGCTACGGCATCCCGGCTGAGAAAGTGTCGGTGGTCGAGAACGCCGTCGACCTGGAGAAATTTCAACCCGACGAACGCATCGTTCAGTATGCGGATACCGTTTTATTCGCCGGCAGACTGGAGCCGCGGAAGGGGATTTGGGTGTTCTTGAGGGCGATGGCTGCCATCCGTGACGCCGTCCCCGGCGTGCATTTCCGCTTCGTGGGAGAGAATCTTCTCGGACGCAAACTGCACGAGGCCATCCGCCGGCAGGGACTGACCGACATGTGCTCGTTCCTGGGCCGCGTCCACGAGCCGTATCTCATCCGCGAGCTTCGCGCGGCGACGGTCGTCGTGGTGCCGTCGCTCATCGAAGGTTTTGGACTCATCGCCGCCGAAGCGATGGCATGCGGCGCCTGCGTCGTCGCCAGTGACTGCGACGGACTTCGGAGCATCATCAAGCACCGAGAGACGGGCATGCTGTTCCCGACGGGCGATGCCCAGGCGTGTGCAGCCGCCGTCTCGCACGTTTTGGCCGACGTTCCGCTGCGCCGGCGCATCGCGGCCGCCGCACAGGCCGACGCCCGCAAGCGCTTCGCATTCGGGCGCCAGTCGCTGGAAATGCAGGCATGCCTGGACCGCTTGGCCGCAAGCGCCTCGAAATAGAACAACTTTTGTGTACAAGAAGGGGATTTGCGGCTATCATCGCGCAGATGGAACCCACGCACGTACCGGTGTTGTTACGCGAATCGCTGGAGGTCTTGAGCCTTCAGCCCGGTCACTGCGTGCTGGACGTCACTGCGGGTCTCGGCGGACACGCGAAGGCGTTTTTCGAATGCGTGGGCGATGCAGGCAGCATCGTCCTGCTGGACGCGGATTCCGTGAACCTGGCCGAGGCCGCCAAGCGCATCGGGAATTCCGGCCGCGTGACGACGGTGCACACGAACTTCGGCGCCTTGCCGGACTGCCTTCCGCCGGACATGCGCGAGTTCGACGCGATCTTCGGCGACCTGGGACTCAGTTCGCCGCACTTGGACGATCCCGCGCGCGGATTCTCGTTCCGTTCCGATTCGTCGCCGCTCGACATGCGGTTCGATTCCACGCGCGGACGCACCGCGGCCGATCTGCTGGAGCGTTTGTCGGACAAGCAGCTCGCCGATCTTTTCCAGCAGTACGGAGAAGTGCAGAACGCCATGGGTCTGGCACGCGATATCTGCAAGCGGCGCGCCGATAACCCGCTGAAAACCGCCGGTGATTTGAAGGAAGTCGTCACGGGGCGGTTCGGGTACAAGGCGCCCTCCGTGTTGCCGCAGGTGTTCCAGGCGTTGCGCATCGCGGTGAACGGCGAACTTGATGCACTCGCGACGCTGCTGGATGCCGCGCCCGCCCTCCTGGCTCCCGGCGGACGACTGGCGATCCTGACGTACCACTCGCTGGAAGACCGCATGGTGAAACGCAGGTTTAAAGAGCTTACGACGGCGGAAAAGAATCCCGTGACCGGCGCCGAATCCGTGCCCGCGCCGTTCAAGGAGCTGGCAAAAGGCGGCATCGTGCCGGATGACGCGGAAATCCTGCGAAATCCGCGCGCCCGCTCGGCTAGATTGCGTGCAATCGTCCGGTCTTCGCTGTATACTTCCGCCTGATTTGTCCATGTCCGCGACTCTTTCAACTTCAGCACAGTCCCTGCCGTCGCCCGGAGCGATGATCCGGCGCAGCTCTCTGGGCCGTTTGGTGACTGGAAGCACCATGTTGCTCCTCGTCACGATCGGTACGCTCATCATCGTGCTGGCGCTTCTGATCCTGTTCCACCACAACCTCAACGCGACCAAAGGCTACCGCCTGCGTTCGCTGGAACACGTCCGCAACCAGCTCCTGCTGCAGCAGGAAATCCTGAACATGGAAATCGCCAAGGCACAGTCCCTGGCCGTCTTGCAGTCCGACGCCAAGGTACAGGCCATGACCAAGGCCACGCGCCCGAAGTACGTCACCAGCGAGGTGTCCATCGCCCAGGCCGCCGAGTAACATCTCCCCCGCCGGGGGAGTGATGCTGGCTTTTTTTGTGTGCCGCACACAAAAAAACCCGGGCGGCGCGCGGCCGTCCCGGGTTTGCATGTCGATGTTAGGCGATGCGGATTTGGATCGTCGTGGCGCGGTCGTCGCCGGTGGCGATGTCCGAGATGACGACGAAGCGCTTGCCCTTCTTCAGCAGGCCCTGCTTGCTGACCATGGCGACGGCGTTCTTCACGGTCGTCTCCGGGTTGTCACGCAGTTCGGTGCAGAACGCCTTCACGCCCCAGACCGGAGCCAGCTTGCGCTGCACGCTCTCGCTGTCGGTGAACGCGTAGACCGGGATCTGCGGGCGGCAGTTGCTGACGGCGCGGGCGGTGTGACCGCTCTTGGTGATGACGATGATGGCCTGGGCCTGGAGGCTGTAGGCCAGCACGCTGGCGGCGAGAGCCTCTTCGCGGCGCGGGCGCTCGTCCTTGTCGGTCGTCATGCCGGAGTCGGTGGCCATGATGAAGCCGTCCATCGGGTCGACGCAGGTCTCGTTGGCCTTCAGGATCTGGGCCATGGCGGCCAAGGACTTGAACGGGTACATGCCGCCGGCGGTCTCGCCGGACAACATGGTGCAGTCGGACTGGATGAGCGAAGCGTAGGCGACGTCCGTGACTTCGGCGCGGGTCGGGGCGCGGTTGGTGATCATGCTCTCCAACATGTGGGTGGCGACGATGACGAACTTGCCCTTTTCGCGGCACAGGCGGACGATTTCGTTCTGAACGCGCGGCACGTCCTCGAACGGAATCTCGCAGCCGAGGTCGCCGCGGGCGACCATGATGCCGTCGGAAGCGTCCACGATGGCTTCGATGTTCTCGACGGACTGCGGCGTCTCGATCTTGGCGATGATCTGGGTGTCGGCCTTGCGCTTCTTGATGAAGTCGCGGACCTCCTTCACGTCGTCGGCGGTGCGGATGAACGAGGTGGCGAAGAAGTCGACGCCCTGCTCGATACCGAACTCGATGTCCTCCCAGTCCTTCTCGGTGAATGACGGCAGGCTGACGTAGGCGCCGGGGATGTTGACGTGGCGGCGGGAGCCGATCGTGCCGGCCTCGCGGGCGCGGGCGATGACGTTCTTGCCTTCGATCTTCACGACGTCGAGCTCCATGGCTCCGTTGTCGATGATGATGGTGTCGGCGTTCTTCACGTCGTGGGCGAACTTGTCGTAGTTGAGCTCCAGGACGATGTGCTTCTCCTTGCCCGTGATCTTGGGCGTGAAGATGATCAGGTCGTTCTCCTTTACGTTGATCTTCTCCTTCACGTCGCCGGTGCGGATACCCGAACCGCGCACGTCCAACAGGATGCCGAGAGAGTGCTTACCCTTCTTGTTGATGTCTTTGATCATTTTGATGACTTTTCCGTGCGACTCGTGCGAGCCGTGGGAGAAGTTGAGGCGGCACACGTTGGCGCCGAGGTCGGCGAGCTTCTCGATACCTTCGGGGGTACCGCAGGCGGGACCGATGGTCGCGATGATTTTGGTATAACGCATACAAAGGGGGAAGAAACCGACCAATTGTCGGCGCGAAAGAGTCTAGCACAGCAAAACCGGAAATACAGCCCTTCCGGATGGCAAGGATCAGCGGTTGGCGCGTGGTACGGCGATCAGGCTCTCCTTCGGGCACTTCACGCAGTGCAGTTCCCACAGCGGGAAGAACGCTCGTGCGGTGACGCCTTCGTTGCTGATCGGTTCGTAGTACGACAGCGGACGGTAGACCTGGAAGCAGCCGAAGATGAGCATGCCGATCACGGTCAGCGCGATCATCTTGGCGTTTTCATTCACCTTCCATTTGCCGAACGTGTTGATGTTCTCGACCACCAGCGCGAAGAGCACGAAGCTAAACAGCAGCGGCAGGAAGTAGTGGTAGAGGTACATCACGCGGTCGAGCGTGGCGATGCCGGCCATGTAGCCGAAGTACAGCACCAGGAACGTCGCCAGCAGCAGACGGTGGCGGATCTTTTCCTTTAGCGGGAACAACAGCGGCACCACGAAAATCGCGGCGGCCAGCAAGACGCCGGCGAAGGCGAACCACCAGACGGCCGGGTTGGCCTGCAGATACAGGTAGCGGTACATGTCCTGTCCCTGCGCCTGCTCCCAACGGTAGTTGATGGAGCGACCGCCGAGCGGCCAGAAGAAGAACGGACTGCCGTTTTCATCGGGCTTGCACAAATCCAGGCGAGGGACGCCTTTGTTGTAGTAGGTCACGAATTCCACCGAATCTTTCAGCATCAGCGGGAAGTACAGCAAGGAGGCGGTCTTTCCTTCATTGATCAGTTGCTTGTAGCTGTCCGACGTGTGGTAGTAGCCGCCGGAATTCAGCACCGGGTTGACCTTCCTGGCGATGGTGAAGTGCGCGTGCCACACGCACACGAACGCGACCGCGAATGCGGCGAGCGAGATGATGAGGAACTGTCCGATGCGCCTCCAATTCGGGTAGAGCCGGTACAGCACCGGGAGGAAGAGCACGATCAGGCACAGCGCCACGACTTTGGTGGTCAGCGCGAGACCGAACGCGGCGCCGAACACGGCGGCCCAGACGTAGAACCATTTGTCCTTGGAACGTTCTTTGGCCGCGAACTGCCCGCTCACCAGCGCGACGAACGCAAGCATCATCAGCGCGGCGAAGAAAATCAGCGGCGAGTCGGTCATGGCGCCGCGGCTGTGGACGATGAGCGCGTTGTCGAAGATGTAGAGGAAGCTCAGCAGCGACGAGAGCGTGCTGCTTCGCGTGATGATAAGGAAAATGCCGAACAACACCGGTGTGGTGAGCCACGCCAGCAACGCGGGGAACAGGCGGTAGCCGGCGAACGAGAAGTTCGGCGGGAAGCCGCGGGCATAGTCGGTGTCGATGAACTTCGCATCCATGTCGGGCGGGTTGGCGTCCACGATCTTCTCGCCGAGTGCGATCAGCATTTTGCCCAGCGGCGGGTGCTGCTCCATGAAAAACGTGCCGTTGAGGTATTTCTGCGCCGCGGCGATGTGGTACGGCTCGTCCCAGAACACGGCCGGCGGATAGTCGTACCTATACATATAGGTGAAAAACGACGTGGCCAGGATGAAGGCGAGGTACAGCCAGCCGTTCGCCGTCATCAGCGGGTGTGTCGCGCTCGGTTTGGAGTTTTTCATGCCCGCGCAGTGTAGCGAATCCGGCGGCGTGGTGTGAAGTCCGATGATCTGGACGCCGTTTTCCGGAGTGCTAGAGTAACGACCAACCATGGTTTCTCGTTCCACGTTCGCGCGGATCGCCGTAGGCATATTGCTCGGTGCTGTCCTGGGCGTGGTGTTGCATGAATCCAACATGCGGCAGGTGCCGCTCAATTTGCGCGGCGAGCTTACCGACGCCTCGGCTGCCACGATCGACAGTTCCGCCAGCTGCGCCGGCGGAACGTTCTGGTCCCATGGCGGTTGCGGCGTGAACTGCGTCATCGTCCCGCAAAACTATCCGGACTGCCCGGGAGGGTACACAGACGCTATGGAGTGCTTTAACGCCTACCAACAGGGTTGTTCCAGCTCGTATTCCACGACGTCCTCGCTTGGCTGCGGCTTCAGTTATCCGACCTGTGACGGAGAATGTCCGTCCGGACAAAGCTGCTATTTAAACGGCGACACCGCCAACTGCGAGTGCACAACGGGTTCTTCGTATTCTTCGTCCACCCCCGAGTACTGCTGTTCGGGCGCCGGAGTGTGCGAAGAAGTTTTCTTGGGTCTCACCACGTGCATCGGCGCGACATACAGCAGCATGGGCGACTGCAGCTGCCCGTCTTCCTCTTCATCTTCTTCGGAAACGTACTGCTGCAACGTCCTGACCGGCTGGTGCGAGACGGTTGTCTCGTCGCCAGGATCCACATCTTCGGTACCCGTCGAATAGCCCCGCATGATTTCTCGACAACTCCTTCCACGGCTTGCGATCGGTATCGGATTGCTGACCGTGATTTTGGGATTGTCGTTGCAGCTGGGTCTCATGCCGGGCGTGAAAAACCCGTTCCGAGCCGAGACGGGCGTGCCGTGCGGATCGACGTACCCCACGTGTGACGGCGACTGTCCGCTCGGTGAATCCTGCGGTTTGGATGAGATGGGCGCCTGCGTCTGTACGGGCACCGCGTCGTCCGCCCCTCCGATGCAGTACTGCTGCTCGTACAACCCCGGCGGCCCCAGCATGTGCGTGATGGGCGTCTCCGGCGAAGACGACCAGTGCGACGGCAGCGGCAACACCTACGACACGCCCGATTGCGACGCGCAGTGCGATGGAGGTTCGTCTTCGTATTCCTCCGTTCAAGCCGATTACTGCGTCGGGAGTTACGATGACTACGACGAATGTGACTTGGCTTGCAATCCCGTCACCCCGAGCGTCACTCCTTCGATCACGCCTTCCATTACACCGTCAATTACGCCCTCGATCACTCCTTCCATTACACCGTCAATTACGCCCTCCATTACTCCCTCTACCACACCTTCGACAACTCCTTCAGTCACCCCCTCTACCACACCTTCGACAACACCGTCGGTCACCCCCTCTACCACACCTTCGACAACACCGTCGGTCACCCCCTCGGTTACACCCTCCGTTTCGCCTGTTACACCTCCTCCGACACCTCCTCCGACCACGCCTCCAACAACTCCTCCTACGACACCGCCCACCACTCCTCCGACCACGCCTCCTACGACACCACCTACCACCCCGCCCACCACTCCTCCGACAACACCGCCTCCGGTAACGAGCTCCACGGCTAGCTCGGGCGGAGGATCTTCCTCTCGTGCCTCTTCGGGTGCGTCGTCATCCAGGGCTTCGTCGGGTGCATCGTCGTCCCGCGCCTCTTCCGGCGCCTCCTCATCCAGGGCTTCGTCGGGTGCGTCTTCTTCGCGCGCCTCTTCAGGAGCGTCGTCGTCGCGTGCTTCCAGCGGCGGCAGTTCTTCGAATCAGTCGTCTTCCAGGTCTTCAAGCGGTGCGAGCTCTTCGGGCCAGTCTTCTTCCCGTTCGTCGAGCGCGAGTTCGAGCCGCTCGTCTTCGCAGAGCTCTTCGAGGTCTTCCTCGGCCAGTTCCAGCCGCTCTTCCAGCCAATCGTCTTCCCGTTCTTCCAGCGCCAGTTCCAGCCGTTCTTCTAGCCAATCGTCTTCCCGCTCATCTTCGGCTGTCAGCTCCTCGCGTTCTTCGGTGGCCAGCTCGAGTCGTTCTTCGTCTGCATCGTCCCGTTCCTCCAGCACTCGCTCTTCGTCCGTCAGCCCGGTCACGACTCCGACTCCGGTGACCAACCCCAGCAGCTCGCGCTCGTCGAGCCGCAGGTCTTCGTCCGTCAGCCCGGTCACGACTCCGACTCCGGTGACCAACCCCAGCAGCTCGCGCTCGTCGAGCCGCAGGTCTTCGTCCGTCAGCCCGGTCACGACTCCGACTCCGGTGACCAACCCCAGCTCTTCCAGGGCTTCCACCAGCACGTCCGCGCGTTCCAGCAGCAGCCGCAGCGGCAGCAGCGGAACGACTCCTATCACGACGCCGATCACCACCCCCATTACTACTCCGATTACTACCCCCATCACGACTCCGATCACCTCGCCGGTTACCTCTCCAGGAGTCAACCCCGGCCTTACGGGTACCCCGCCGCCGCCGTTCTTCGGCACATCGAGTTCGTACTACGTCGTCGTGAACAAGTACTGCGGTGACTACCAGGTTTCTCCCGGTGAGCAGTGCGACGACGGCAACGTGCTGTCCGACGACGGTTGTTCCTCCACCTGCCAAGTCGAGTTCCTGCCTAACTGCGGCGACGGCAAGATCGATGCGGGAGAGGAGTGCGATGACGGCAACACCCGCGACGGCGACGGCTGCACGGCGTTGTGCCGTCTTGAGCGTGGTGTGTGCGGAGACGGTGTCTTGAACACCGCGTTCAACGAGCAGTGCGACGACGGCAACCGCGAGTCGGGCGACGGCTGTTCCTTCTGCGCCATCGAGGCATACAGCGATTGTGGTGACGGCGAGGTCCAGGAAGGGGAACTCTGCGACATGGGCGACCGCAACTCCATGAATCCGTCCATGTGCCGCCCGAACTGCGTGCTGCCCAAGTGCGGAGACCGCGTGCTGGATTACAACGAGGAGTGCGACGATGGAAACAACATCAACGGCGACGCCTGTTCGGCAACCTGCGAGCTGGAGCGCGCGGCCACCGGCCAGCCCAACACCATCATCGGCAACGTGGTCTTGGGTGAAATCGATGAGGCGTTGCTCACGCCAGAGGAGCGCTTGGAGTACGTACGGCTTCGTAACCGCGTCCCGACGCCCGAGCAGACCAAGACCGGACCCGGCCTGGTGATCTTCCTTGCGTCGGGCGCCGCCGCCGGCGTCGGATTCATGCGCAGGAAGTACAAGGTTAAATAGAAAACACGATGCCGTCATGTTTTGCGCCTTTCGCAAGTCATGAAGCATGCGCAGCCGCAAGCGCGTGGTAGAGTACGTCCCAAACGTATGTTTTCGCGCGCAGCCATCGCCCGGGTTTCTATAGGATTGGTTCTGGGATTAGTGCTCGGCGTGGTCTTGGAACAGGCGAACACGCGCAATAACGATTTGTACGGTCAGCTCCTCGGTCAGGGCGCTTTCGGCGCGGATAACAGCGCCACCGTTCCGTCATCTTTTTTTACGTCGTCGTACACATCGTCGAGTTGTCATCAGGCAGGAGACAACTGTGATGACGGCGGCGGTTGCTGCGACCCGCTGTACAACTGTATCGACGACAACGGCGACGAGAACTTCATTTGCCGACTGATGTCGTCCTCGTATTCTTCGTCTGTACCGCAGTATTGCTGTTCTGGCGCCGGAATCTGCGAGGAAGTTTTCCTTGGTCTCACGACGTGTGTCGGTGCAGAAACATCGGATCCAACGTGTGGAGGAACTTGCTCCAGTAGCAGCAGCAGTTCGTCGGAGCAGTGGTGCTGCATTCACACCGCACCCACGGGACCAGGTAATTGTTCCATGCTCTAGCGGATGGTTTCACGCACAACCATTTCGCAGGTTGGTCTCGGCATTTTGCTTGGCGCCGTGATCGGCGTGACGTTCTTCGTCATCGGAAACCGCAGCACAAACTTCCTGAAGGGTGATCTCGGCAGCGCGTGCACGGAAAGTGCCGACTGTACAAACAACCAGTTTCCGATTTGCTGCGACGGCGCCTGCGCCGCCGACTGCGATCCGGCGGTGATTTGCGGTCAGGCTTTTCCGCTTTGCTCCTCGGCCGACTGTCCCAACGGCGGTGAATGCACCACGACGGAGGATGGTTTCAGCTGCGAATGCGTCGGCGGGTCTTCCTCCTCGCCCCCGGAATGTGTCGGGGACACAGACGGCGACGGAGACTGCGATGACGATCCGTCACACGTGTGCTGCGACGGCGTGTGTCAGCAGCCGGACATGTGTTCCTCCTCGTCTTCTTCGGCGGGCATGTGCGACAGCATCCACCCCAGTGAATCGGCTTGTCTGGCTGCATGTGGCGGAACGACGCCGTCTGTAACCCCTTCCGTCACCCCCGGTCCTCCGCCTCCTCCTCCCGTTACCCCCTCGGTCACTCCGTCCATCACGCCCTCGATCACTCCGGCCATCACCCCGGCGATCACTCCGTCGACCACGCCTTCCACGACCCCCTCTACAACTCCGTCCACGACGCCTTCCACCACGCCCTCCGTGACGCCGGGGCCCCCTCCACCGCCGCCACCCCCACCCCCACCCCCTCCGCCGCCGACCGTTACGAGTTCAGCGGCAAGTTCGACGGGAGGTTCTTCCAGTCGTCCGTCTTCTGCTGCCTCCTCCATTCGTTCCAGCGTTGCGTCCTCGGTTCGTTCATCTGCCGCATCTTCCGCCGGTTCTTCCGTGCGCTCCAGCACCGCGTCGTCGGTTCGGTCCTCCACCGCTTCTTCCGGCGGCAACCCCTCGTCCACCGCCAGCTCGACGCGTTCGTCGTCCGCAAGTTCGGTTCGTTCCTCCAGCGCTAGTTCGGTTCGCTCGTCGTCCGTGAGGTCGTCTTCTGTTGCCAGCAGCTCCGTGCGCTCCAGCTCGGTCCGTTCGTCCTCCGTGCGTTCTTCCGCCGGCCCCGTGACGACTCCGGCCCCCTCTCCTTCGCCCACGCCGGTCACGCCTAGTTCCGCCCGCTCCAGCTCCGTGCGTTCTTCCTCGGTTCGCTCGTCGTCCGTGAGGTCGTCGTCGGTTCGCTCTTCCTCCGTGCGTTCGTCGTCTTCCTCTTCCTCGTCCTCATCATCTTCATCTTCTTCTTCTTCTTCTTCTTCATTCACCTTCTCCAGCTTTAGTTCCATTGGTTTCAGACCGTACTGCGGCGATAACATCCTGCAGCCCGGTGAGCTGTGCGATGACGGCAATAACATTTCCGGCGACGGTTGCTCCGCCACCTGCCAGAACGAAATCATCCCGTATTGCGGCGACGCAAAGCTGGATCCCGGCGAAGAGTGCGATGACGGCAACACCCGCGATGGCGACGGATGCTCGCGCTACTGCGACTTCGAAGTCGGCGAATGCGGCGATGGCGTGTTGCAAACCGCCCTTGGTGAGCAGTGCGACGACGGAAACCGGGTCAACGGCGACGGTTGCTCCGCCGACTGCAAGTTCGAGCGCACCTATGATTGCGGCGATGGCATTTTGAATCCTTCCACGGAGCAGTGCGATACCGGTGCCGGCAATGCCAATCTGCCTTCCACCTGCCGTCCCACCTGCATCTACCCGTACTGCGGAGACGGCATCCTGGACTTCAACGAAGTCTGTGACGACGGAAACAAGCTGAATGGTGACGGATGTTCCGCGCTGTGCGAGCTCGAGCGTCAGGCCCCGCCGCCTCCGGTGATCGCCAACCTGATCGAACCCGGCCAGCCGGGCTACCAGCAGCTCGAGCCGTACGACTACCAGCAGATCACTCGCGTGCCGCCGCCCGCGCGCACTCCCACCGGTCCCGGATTGGTCATCTTCCTGGCTTCGGGTGCGGCTGCGGGCGCCGGATTGGTCCGAAGGCGCATGAAAGTCGGGAAGTAAACGAAATCTATTCAGTACTCTTTCCGCTTGTTCGCAAGCGCGGAATCGTGCGCAGCGTTGCCTGGGTTGGTAGATTGTTTTCCAATGCCCAAGGACTCCAGCATCATGAAGGTGGCGACAGGCATGGCGTTAGGCATAACGCTTTCGTTCGTGCTCGGAGTCGTGTTGTCCCAATCGCATGGCAGGGATTCCGAACTCGCCCTCAGACTCATGTCCCAGGGCGCATTCGGCGCGGATTTCGATGCCGTGGAAGTCAGGGCGGAAATCATCGACGATAAAATCGGTTCCGCGAAGTCGATCCAGTACTGCTGCGGATACGGCGACGATGCCGGACAATGCATTTCCGTCACCGAGGACACCATCGACTTGTGCGACATGGGAGGCGGCGTGCAGCCCGGCTCGGACAGCACCTGCGGCGGAGCGTGTTCCACGGCATCCTCTTATTCTGCTTTTTCTTCGTCAGAACCCGAGGAGCCATCCTCGTCATCCTCTTCGTCGGAAGAGTGGTGCTGTAAAGACAATAACTGCTCTATGCTCTAACCATGCACAGCCGAATCCACCTCGTGCGGTCGATCGTAGGCATCCTGATGGGAGTCGCGCTGGGCGTGCTGATCTATTTTTCGATCACCGGCCGCTTCCAGCCGCTGCGCGGCGCCTTGGGTGACGTGTGCACCAACGACGGGCAGTGCGGCGGCACCAACGTGTGCTGCAACGGCACCTGCGCGACCTCCTGCCCCGACACGTGCTGCGCCCCCGGCGGAACCTGCGTGCTTGCGTCTTCGGATTTGTGCGACCCAGGCGCCCCGGTGTATTCGGGCAACACCTGCGGCGGACAGGCATCGGGGCTTGGCGACCAATGCCAGCCGTGCGCCGTCGTGGATGACCTGAATGCCACGCAGTGCTGCATTGAGGCCGGCCCGCCGTATTCCGCGGCATGCTGCGCGTACAACCCCAACTGGTGTCCGTCTTCCTCCTCGGCAATGTGGTGCGTGGGAGACACCGACGGCGACGGAGACTGCGATGACGATCCGGCTCACGTGTGCTGCGACGGCGTCTGTCAGTTGCCGGACATGTGCCCGTCTTCCTCGTCATCCTCCGCCGACTGGTGTTCCAACGGCGTCATTTACGACACGCAGGCGCAGTGCCTTGCCGACGTATGGTGCCAGCCGGGCGGAGCCACGCCTCCGCCGACGCCCGTTCCCGGAACACCCCCGCCGCCTCCGACCCCGGGCACTCCTCCTCCGCCTCCCACGCCGGGGACACCGCCACCTCCGCCGACTCCGGGTACTCCGCCTCCGCCGCCGCCCACCCCGGGAACCCCTCCTCCGCCTCCCACGCCCAGCTCCGCCCGGTCGAGCGTGAACTCCTCACGCGCCAGTTCGCGCGCCTCCTCCACGTCGTCGGTCCGGCCGTCGTCCGCATCCAGCGTCGCCTCCAGCACGAGTTCCGTTCGTCCTTCTTCGGCAAGCTCCGTGCGCTCTTCCTCGCTGCGTTCCTCGTCAGTGGCCAGCAGCTCGGCGCGATCCAGCTCCGCCAGGTCGTCTTCCGTCCGCTCCTCGTCGCTTCGAAGCAGCTCGGTTCGCTCCAGCTCCGTGCGCTCTTCTTCCGCTCGCTCGTCGTCGGGCGGCGGTCCGGGTACCACGCCGTCTCCCGCGCCGAGCCCCACCCCGGTAACGCCGAGCTCTTCCCGCCGCTCGTCTTCCGCTCGCTCGTCGTCGGGCGGCGGTCCGGGAACGACACCGAGCCCCACACCCGTCACGCCCAGTTCGGCACGCTCTTCGTCCGGCGGGCCCGGCACCACGCCGAGCCCGACGCCCGTGACTCCCAGCTCGTCGCGTTCCAGCTCCGTGCGCTCATCGTCGGTCAGGTCCTCGTCGTTGGCCGCGAGCAGCAGCACGGCATCTTCGTCATCGGATTCCACTGAATCTTCGGCTTCCTCGGATTCCTCTTCCGGCAACGACTCGACGTCTTCCTCTTCGCCGAACGGTATCTCCAGCTCGTATTTCGTCGTCACCCGCAATTTCTGCGGCGATGGCGTGGTCCAGCTGGGTGAAGTTTGTGACGACGGCAATATCCGCAGCGGCGACGGGTGTTCCGCCACCTGCCAGATCGAATATCTGCCGTACTGCGGCAACGGCGCCCTCAACCCCGGCGAGGAATGCGACGATGGCAACCTGCGTGAGCGCGACGGCTGTTCCGCCCTGTGCCGCCGCGAGGGCGGAGGATGCTTTAACGGCATCCTGGAAACGGGTAGGGGAGAGCAGTGCGACGATGGCAACCGCGCCAACGGCGACGGCTGTTCCGCCATCTGCAAGCTTGAGCCCGCCGTGGGTTGCGGCGACGGTCTTTTGAACAGCGCCACGGAGCAATGCGATACCGGCTCGGCGCTCGGCTACGGCCCATCTGCCTGCCGTCCGAACTGTTTGGCGCCCTACTGCGGCGACGGCGTACTGGACTTCAACGAGCAATGTGACGACGGAAACGGTTTCAACGGCGACATCTGCACGGCCACCTGCGAAAACGCGCGCGCCGGCGCCGGTACGAACATCGCCGGCTCCATCGTCTACGACCCGGGCATGACGCCCATTCCGGGCATGGACGGCGTTACCGGCGGTACGAAGATTCCCACGCCGGCAGGCACCAAGACGGGCCCGGGCCTGGTGATCTTCCTGGCATCCGGCGCCGCGGCAGGCATCGGACTGGCACGCCGCCGCATGAAGAAATAACCAGGGGATAGAGATCCTGCTTTTTGTTTTGTAAAACCGGCGAAGACAGGCTCTGCCTGTCTGGAGCCGCACAGCTTTAAGGAGAGTCCACGAGAGGGGCGCAGCCCCTTTCGTGAGATGTTGGTGCCCCGGGACGGAGTCGAACCGTCGACCTCGATCTTAGAAGGATCTTGCTCTATCCAGACTGAGCTACCGGGGCGTACAACGAGTATGAAGCAGCCGCCTCCAATTATGAAGCGAGCTGCCTTCTACCCCGGAGCGTCAGTACGGTCATTAGTTGGCGAACACGATGAGCGCCAGCATGCCGGCGAAGCCGATCACGGCCTTGAAGATTTTTGCCTGATTGATCATGGGAGTATTGGTATGGATGTAATCAGATCAGTATAGCGCAAAACGCCGATTTTCGAAAGCGGCTACTGCGGCCTGCACGCATCGGCGCATGCCTCGAAACCGGCCTCTGTGGGCTGGAACTCCTCTCCGGGCTCGAAACCGCCTCCGGCGTCTTCCACGCCGCATTTACGACGGTCGATGCTGTCGAACAGACGGCAGGATTCGCCGCTGTGCGCCGCCGGGCAGCAGTACATCGGCAGTGCGTAATCCGCCACGCTTTTGTTCCGCTCGACGGTGTTGTCCTCCTCCGGCTGTTCGGGTTCCTGGAGCACACCGAGAAGGTTCGTGGCGTGGCTTCCGGAGAACTGCATGCGGGCCACGCTCAGCCCGACGGCGAACAGCAGCACGCCGACGACGGCCAGGGACGCTTGGATGACGACGGAACGTTTCATATTGGTGTGTACTACCAGTATACCTCATTTGCAGCGTTTTTACGAGCGCGGGGAGGTAGGAGCCCGGATACGTCCGCGTCAGCAATATCGTCCTTCCCCCCTTCACCATGACCATTTTCGACAGCAAGGAAGCCAACGAGGCCATGAAACGCACCGCGGCGGCTCAGAAAGCCGCCAGGCAGGCGGCATTGGATACATCCGTGGCCATCCAGGAGCAAAAGGCCGCCCTTGCCGAGCGCGCGGCCGCCGTGGAGCGGAAGACTGCCGATTCCATCCGCAAGAACACTCCGAAGTAAGCGTTTTGCCGCTGCGGTAGCGGCAAATTCGTGCTATACTGATACGGATGGATGCCACGCAAACGCCTCCGGAGAACGAAACGCCCGAACAGCGCGATATTCGCCTGAACAAGGATGTCGCCGCATTCAGCTACGTGTGGATCATGTCGGTGGTGGTGTTTGCCAGCCGCCGCGATTCGCCGTTCGTCCAGTACCACGCGAAACAGGCGCTGATCCTGTTCATTCTGAGTATTCCCGTCGCCATCATCCCGTTCCTGGGCCGCTACCTGGTGTTCATCGTGCTGGCCGGCAACCTTCTGGGCTTCATCAACGCCGCAAACGGCCGCCGTGAGGACATTCCGATTATCGGTGATTTGGCCAGCGGCAAGACCAAGCCCAAGGACGTATGGAAGCAAGCCAAGCCGTACATGGACAAGCTCATGGTCGTGCTGTCGCAGCTGCTCAAGAAACCTGCGCATCATGATGAAAAGAAGGCAGACATGAAGAAGGATGCTGCTCCGGCAGCCGCTCCAACCGCGGCCCCCAAGCCGGCCGAGTCCGCGGTCCCGCAGAGCGCTCCCACTGCGCCGAAGCCTTCCGAGAACGCCCCTGCAGCCCAGCCTGCCTCGCCGCTCGACAACACGGCACCCAAGCCGTAAGCTTGGGCCGATGCCGAAAGCCTACGACCGAATTCTGCTGAAGATCTCCGGAGAAGCGCTGTCCAACGGAGACTTCGGTTTTGATTACGGCAAATTGCATGACATCGCCCTGCAGGTGAAGCAGGTCACGGAGAACGGCGTCCAGGTCGTCATCGTCATCGGCGGCGGCAACATCTGGCGCTACCGCGACACCACAGAATCCGGCATCGAGCGTACGGCCAGCGACGCCATGGGCATGCTGGCGACCATCATGAACGCCGTCGCCCTGCAGTCCGCCCTGGAGAAGATCGGCTGCTTCACGCGCGTCTGTTCCGCCATCAACGTGCCGCAGCTCGCCGAGCCGTACCTGCGCCGCCGGGCCGAGCGCCATTTGGAAAAGAAGCGCGTCGTCATTTGCGCGGGTGGAACCGGCAACCCGTTCTTCACCACGGATTCCGCCGCGGCGCTTCGCGCCCTGGAGCTGGAGTGCGACGTGCTGCTGAAGGCCTCCAACGTGGATGGCATTTACGACAAGGATCCCAACAAGCACAAAGACGCCAAGAAGTACGGCACCGTGACGTTCCAGGAAGTCATCGAGAAAAACCTGAAGGTCATGGACCAGTCCGCGTTCAGCCTGTGCCGCGACGGTAACCTGCCGATCGTCGTGTTTAACTTCAACAAGAAGGACGCGTTGCTCGGAGCAGCGCTCGGCAAAAGCATCGGCACGGTGGTAAAGGGATAGGGGAGGGGATTGGTCGCGGGAGACAGGTGTGATAGCATCGCGGCATATGGCTCACCCCGCAATCGCGACGTTCCAGGACCACGTCAAAAAGACGCTCGACCATCTGCATCAGGAATTTGCCAAACTTCAGACGGGTCGCGCGAATGCTGCGGCGGTGGAAGGCATTTCCGTCGAAGCCTACGGGCAGCGCATGGAACTGAAAGCGGTCGCCAGCATTTCGGTGCAGGACGCCCGTTCCATCGTCATCCAGCCCTGGGATAAGTCCGTGCTCGGCGCCATCGAAAAGGCGATCCAGATGACCGAGCTCGGCGTGAACCCGGTCAACGACGGCGTCGTCGTGCGCCTGAACTTCCCGCCGATGACCGAGGAGCGCCGCAAGCACATCGTGAAGGTCGTCGGCCAGCTGGCAGAGGACGCCAAGATCCGCGTGCGCAAGGACCGCCAGGTCGCCAACGATTCCATCAAGACCGAGGCCGACGAGGACGAGAAGGAGCGAGCGCAGAAGGAGCTTCAGAAGCTGGTGGACGACGCCAACGCCAAGATCGTGGATGCCGCCGCCAAGAAGGAAAAAGAAGTCATGACCGTTTGATCCCGCCTTCCGCACATGCCCAAGAAGAAGCCGCTCATCGCCATACCCAGCTTTCCGGGAAGCAACGGAGAAGTGGACAACATGCGCGTGCTTCGCCGCTGCGGCTTCGACTGTTTCGTCTTCCGCTGGAACGACTCGCTGGAGAAGCTCAAGGACGTCGACGGGTACTTCTTCGGCGCCGGTTTCAGCTACGAGGACCGCGGCCGTTCGGGCATGGTGGCCGCGCGCGATCCGCTCTTTAAACACATGCACGAGGAGGCCAAGCGCGGGAAGGTGATCGTCGGCAACTGCAATGGAGCCCAGGTGCTGATCGAAAGCGGCCTGGTGCCGCTGGGCGACGGCCTGCGCATGTCGCTGGCTCACAATGCCATCCGCCAGGACGACAAGTGGGTGTCGCCGGGATTCCTCAACGAGTGGGTGTGGATCACGCCGGCGTGCGGCCGCGACCGCTGCGCGACATCGGACTGGGAGGGTGCCATGCACATTCCCATCGCCCACGGCGAGGGCCGTTTCGTGACCAAGGATCCAGACATCATCAAGGAGCTGGAAAAGAACAACCAGGTGGCGTTCCGCTACTGCGACGCAAAAGGCGTTTCGTCCACGGATCCGTCGGTGACCCCCAACGGCTCCACCGGTGGCATCGCCGGCGTGTGCAACCCGGCGGGCAACGTGGTGGCGATCATGCCGCACCCGGAGCGAACCGAACTTGGCGATGCATACTTCATCTCGGTGCTGAACTGGATCAACAAGAAGCGCTGGAAGGCCACCGAGGCCACGTATGCGAAGGCCATCGAAGCACAGGCGGTAAAAAACCGCGCTCCGAAGCCCGTGGAGCTGTTCATCGACACCATCATCACCAACAACGAGGAGCGCACCGTGGAGCAGGCGGCCCACCGCGTGCGCCCGGAATTGAAGCTCAAGCAGTACCGTTACATCGGCATGCGCGACCGCGAGGCGTGTGAGGCGGCCTTGTCGAGTTTGTCGACCTTCAATGGCAACAAGGAAATCGCGTACGTCCGTGAGCGCGGCCAATTCTTCCGCTGGAACGGCGAGAAGAAAACCATGGAGAAGCGCGACGGAGGCCTGTTCAAGGGTCTGGCCCTGCTGCGCATCAACGAGCCCGACACCGGTGCTGGCGCGTTCGGGGAAGGCAGCGACACGGGTATTTGCTATGACTGCCGCGGCGTCGGCGAAGACGCGCTGAAGTCCAAGGAACTGCTCGAGGTGTTCGGCAACCCGCACGCTTCGTCGCTGTTCCGCATGCAGTGATGCCCGGCAAACACCCCGTCGTCGTGGTCGCGCACAACATCCGGTCGCTCTGGAACATCGGGGCGCTGTTTCGTTCGTGCGATGCGCTCGGCATCGACAAGGTCTACCTCACAGGCTATTCGGCGACTCCTCCCCGCAAGGAAATCACCAAGACGGCGCTCGGCGCCGAATCCTGGGTTCCCTGGGAGCATGCCAAAGACCCAAATGGCATTCTGCAGAGGCTCAAATCCGAGGGTTTCTCTATCGTCGGACTGGAGATCGCTCCCGGCAGCGTCTCGCTGCATGATTACGCTCCGAAAGGTCCCCAATGCCTCATTTTGGGCCACGAAATCCTCGGCGTTCCAAAGGAACTGCTCCAATTGTGCGACGCCGTGGTGCACATTCCCATGCAGGGAAAGAAGGAATCGCTGAACGTGTCCGTGGCCGCCGGCATCGCGTTGTTTAGCTTGCGGAAGCCAGCAGCGTAGCGGAGATTCCTTGTCCGATGGCGTTTTTGTGGTACACTTCTTTAGCCTTTTCCATTCAGATTTCGTATGGCTGATCCCACTCCCGCAGGCCAGAACCCCCCGCGTCCCGGCGATCCGGTGCCCACGGGCGGTTTGGATCCTTCGCAGGTCTTTGGTTCCGCTCCCATGCCTCCGCCGCGTGCGCCTCAGGGTGCCGCTCCGGCAGGCGGTGGCGCCGCTGCAGCCCAGGGTGCGGGCGCGCCGCCTCCCGTACAGGACACCAGCCCGCCGCCTCCACCGGTCGGCACGGTCGCCACGAAGGAAATGGGCTATGACGACGAAGACATCAAGATCCTTGCCGAGGTTGGAACGTACCGATTCGGCGCCATCACCGCCACGCTGAACAACGAGAAGATCAACGTGCCGGTCCACCCTGAAACCAAGTTCGATGAGCAGGTGTTCCTCACGCTGCTTCGCGGTTCCATTTCGCTGACCCGCGACGAGAAGTGGCGCATCATCCAGGCCATTCCCAAGCTCAGCCAGTTCCAGATCGACGAGTTGCAGAAGATCCTGCAGGAGGAGCGCGCGAAGTTCTCTCAGCTGTCGCCCAAGCACCTGCGCCACCTGCTCCAGTTGGAGCGTAAGCACGGCGAGGACTGGAAGGACCTGCAGTCGCTGTACGTCCAGCAGGGCGCCAAGGAAGCCGAAAAGAACCAGGCTGACGAAATCCGCAAGCAGCTGGGTCTGTAAGGCCTAACCGTAGATCAGCGTGGCGGCGTACGCAGCCGCCCCGATGACGATGAACAGCAAGCCGCTGAGCAGCTTGCCGCGCATCAGTTTGTGCAACGAGCTGAATGCCAGGAACAGGAAAATCGCGGTGATGAAGCGGAAGATGAGCGGCGAGAAAAAGAAGCCTTCGACAATCGGGATTTCGAACGGCATTTCACGCTCGAAGGCGTAGTAGCCGAGCGCCACGAACAGCAGGTACCAGGCCAGCAGCCAGCCGGCATACAGTCGGAGCGTGTCGACCAGCGGGTAGTACTTGCGGGAAGCTTCCGGGGCGCTGCTTTTCACCGCCGGAGCGGCTGAAACGGTTTCAAGCTGCTTTTCAATATCGTGGAACTCCGCGACGGGCTCCACCGGCTTCTCGGCCGGCTTTTGAGCGGCCCGCACGGGGACGGCTGCGCCCTTCTGAGCTTCGGCGACGGCGGCCGCCTGGTCGCCGCCTTTCTGCCACCGCAGCAGGTCTTCATCTTTGTACTGGGGCGTCACTCCCACCGGCGAGAGCATGGTGAGGTTGAGTTTCTGCTCCGAACGCAGCCTGTCGAAAGCGTGGCGCTTGGATTCCGCCTGGATGGTGCCGCGCCGGATCGTTCCGTCCGTGCCCGTACCCTCGAACGCATACGAAGCGGGGCCGGCGTCCGGGTTCTTGGGCGCGCCTTTGCGAAGGCGCATGGCCTCCGTCACGGAGACGTCGGTCAATTTGGTCTGCTCAAGGGCGGCGCGCGCCGCATCCATGCTCTCCGCCTCGATGGTTCCGCGGACGGGCTTTCCTTCCTCGTTGACGGCCTTGTAGGAGAACGTCGGCATGCGGAAACGAGCATACCACGGCTTTCCATCGGTGCGAACGCGCTTACTCGGCCGGAGCGAACTGCTCCAGTTTGCTCAGCATGTACGTCACCGCCTCGGTGAGACGGCCGTCGGCGGCGATTTCCAGGTGGCGTCCGCCTTCCCAATCTTTGTAGGCGATGATCAGTCCGCCTTTGGCGATGGCCTGGCCGTCGGTTCCGCCGGCTTCAGCCGACGTGCCGGAGATCAGGTTCAGTGAAATGGCGCCTTGGCCCAAAGCCTGGATGTCGCTCATGCCGAACTCAACGTGCCACAGCGTGGACGTGGTGGCACCGAACGACTTGTAGTACCAGTTTTTGTGGACCGGCACGCAGAAGCCGATGTGGCTGGTGCAGTACTTCTGGGACCATAGACCCGGCGTGGCGTAGTTCTGCTTGGCCATGGTGGCGATTTCTGACTCGCTGGCGGAAACGGAAGCCGCGCTGCTGGAAGACGACGAAACGGCAGGCTTGGACGAGGAGGAGGAAGACACGGCGGCGGGGGCGCTGCTGGCCGGCGCGACGCTGGAACTGGAGCTGGACGAGGACGCAACGGAAGCGCTGGAAGAAGAACTGCCCGCAACGCAAATGCCGGAGCAATCGGCTCCGCCGTTCATCGGATCGCAGCTGTCGCTTGGATCATCCACACAGGTCATGCCGGCTTCACACGCGATGCCGGCGATGCCGCCGCACATCTTGGCGGCGGACGCGGAAGAGGCTTGTTGCAGGACCACGACCTCCGTAACGCGCAAGACGCTTTCCGTGCCCGACACCTTGGTGGAGCCGCGGACGTCCACGCGCTTGCCCATGTACGAACCCAACTGGAGGTTCAAGTCGGTGCTGACCAGCAGCAACGAACGGCCGCTGTCCAAGAGCAGGGTGTGGGTGGCGTCGGTGGCCGTGGAACCCAGCAGGGCGGAGACCACGCCGGTATACGTGACGTTGCTGGTTTCCGGCAGCGACTCGCTGCTGGAGCTGTCCATCATGGCCGACGAGCTGGACGTGCCGTCGCCGCTCGGGGTCTGGGGGGTGCAACCCGCGGCGACGAGGAGAACGGCCGCGGTAAGAAGCAGGGTGCGCTTGGACATGGTGGTGTCGTGGAAGGAAGACGTTGGATGAGAGGCCAGCAGTATACGTCCGCAGGGGCCGGATGCCAATCCGCGACGATTGCTGTACAGTGCGCGCATGTACGCACCATCTCCCTCCATTCTCAAAAAATACGCCGATTTGCTGGTCAAATTCGCCCTAAACGGCGGTACGGGCGTCCGTCCCAAGCAAGTCGTGCAGGTTAACATCCCCGATGTGGCGAAGCCGCTGTACGCAGCGCTGCTCGAGTCCATCCTGGAAGCCGAAGCGTTCCCCAAGCTGCAAATGATCCCTACGCAGACGGACAAGATTTTCTTCCAGAAAGCCAACGACGACCAGTTGGTCTTTTTCCCGGAGGCATTCAAGAAGGCCGAGGCGGATTTGATCGACCATCAGATCTCCATTCTGGCGGACGCCGACCCGTCGGAGCTGAAAGAGGTCGATCCCAAGCGCATGTTCAAGGCCATGGATGCTCGGCGTAAATTCCGCGACTGGCTCTTCCAAAAGGAGCAGGAGGGCAAATTCACCTGGACGTTGGCTTTGTACCCCACGGAAGCCATGGCCAAAGAAGCCGGCATGACTCTGGAGCAGTACTGGCAGGAGGTCATCACCGGCTGCTACCTGGACGCCGAGGATCCCATCGCCGAGTGGAAAAAGCTCTTTGCCGAGCAGGAGCGCATCAAAGCGGCGCTGGATGCTTTGCAGATCGAGCACGTCCACGTGGAGGGCAAGAACATCGACCTCATCGTCAAACTCGGCCCCAACCGCCGCTGGCTGGGCGGAAGCGGCCGCAACATCCCCAGCTACGAGCTGTTTATTTCACCCGACTGGCACGGCACGCAGGGCAAGATCTACTTCAATCAGCCCCTGTATCGTTACGGCAACATCCTGCGCGACATCGAGCTGGAGTTCAAAGACGGCCTCGTCGTGAAGGCGTCCGCCAAGGAGGGCCAAGCCGTGCTCGACAGCATGCTCGAGCGCCACAACGCCAATAAGATCGGCGAGTACTCGCTGACCGACAAGCGTTTCTCGCGCATCACGAAGTTCATGGCCAACACGCTCTACGACGAAAACATCGGCGGCGAGTTCGGCAACACCCACCTGGCGCTTGGCCGCGCGTACAAGGACAGTTACCCCGGCGACATGTCCAAGCCCAGCGAGAGCGACTGGGAGGCATGGGGCTACAACGACTCGCCCGAGCACACGGACATCATTTCGACCGAAGACCGCACCGTCACCGCCACGCTGCCGAACGGAGCAAAGAAGGTGATTTTCAAGGACGGCATGTTCACGCTGTAGGACCTGACACGCTGTTGCCGGACACAAAAAAGCGGCCTTGCGGCCGCTTTTCAGTATCGGTGGGATATCCGCTTACTTGGCGGACTTGAGCATGTCCTGGACGTCGGCGTCGAACATTTCGAACGGACGGGCGCCGGGGATCAGGCGGGACTCCTTGGTCTTCGGGTTGTACAGGATGTTGCCCGGGGTGCCGGTGACGCCGGCGAGCGAGCCCTCCTTCATCTGCTGGTTCACCAGCTCGACCAAGTCGGCGCTGTCGTCGATGCAGGCCTTGAACTTCGCCTCATCAAGGCCGATCTGCTTGGCAACAGCGGGGTAATCGAAGTTCTTCGCCTCGAACAGGATGTCGGCGAACTTCCAGAACGCGTCGTTGCCGCCAAGCTGAGCCGCGCACTCGGAGGCGACGGCGGCCGGCATGGCCTTCGGGTGGAACGACAGCGGGAAGTGGCGGTACACCCAGGCGACGTCGTTGGGGTACTTCTCCATGATCTGCTTGATGGTCGGGTGGACGCGGGCGCAGAAGGGGCACTCGAAGTCCGAGTACTCGATCAGCACCAGTTTGGCATCCTTGTTACCGCGGATGTGGTCGGTCTGGGGGTTCACCGGCACCACCGTCTTCGCGGCGGTCGGCTGGGCGGCGGGCTGGGAAGCCGCAGTCGGGGCCTTGGGAACAGAAGCCTGTGCGGCTCCCTGTCCTGCGGGCTGGAGGGCGACGGAGCCGTTCATGAAAGTGGCCAGCACGAAGCCGACGATCAGGCCCATGAGACCCATGGAAATACCGAACCAAACATTCTGATTATCACTGGATGCCATACGGGCGGGTGTGGGAAGGAAATGTGTGGACCGGAGTATACCCTCAAAAGCCGCGTCGGCAACATGCGCAGGCGCGCTTCTTAACCGATTCTTAATCTGTACACGTTTCGGCGTTGGGGTAGTATTCCGACCAACTTCCTTCCCTTTACGTATGGCTTCGCCCACCGGTTCCGGTCTTCCCAAGTTTCTCCAGCCGCTTGGCATGCGCGGCATCACCGCGATCGGCGTGTTGCTGACCGTCGGCGTCGCCACCGCCATCGGCATCACGATGAGCGGGGTGATGAAATCCGGCTTCGAATTCACGCAGAACCAGCGCGTTTCCGCCACGTCGGAGCTGCGGCTGGTCTTCCCCGAGGTCATGGACCATGCCAGCGTGGAGGAACACCTCACGCCTCCGGCCGATTTCCAGGCCCAGAAGCGTTGGGACGGCGAAACGCTCATTTACACGCCGGCACAGCGACTGGAATCCGAAAAGACATACGTGTTCCGTCTGGGCCGCCGCGCGCTGAAGGCCGACGGCGAGCAGCTGGGTCGCGATTTGGAGTTCAAGTTCTACGTGGCCGGCGCCCCCGCGCTCACCACGCACGTCCCGGCCCGTGATTCGACCATGATCCCGTCCGAGTCCAAGATCACGCTGATCTTCGACCGCCCGATGGTTCCGCTGACGCAGGTGCAGGGCAAGAACGCGAATGCCAAGATGGCGGACTGGCCGGTGACCATTTCGCCGGCGCTTGCGGGCCGTTGGCGCTGGCTTGGCACTACGACCGTGGAGTTCATTCCGGAAAAGGGCCTGCAGCTGGCCACCAAGTACACCGTCAACGTACCGGCAGGCATCAAGACCGTGTCGGGTGACATCACGGAGAAGGACTTTTCCTGGAGCTTTGAAACCCAGCGTCTGGAAGTCCAGGGCATCGATCCGGTCTTCGGCAGCGACACTTCGGGCCCGGGCACCGAAATCGTGCTGCGTTTCAACCAGGACGTCGATGTGGATGTCATCCGCCAGAACGTGAAGTTCTACCGCATCGGCAGCACGGCCGAGCAGCGCCGGGATGAGCGCATGGAGAACGCTGGCATGACATCGGATTCCAACCAGCTCGCGCTCAAGTCCGTCGTGCACGGCAAGTCCGAGAACGAGGCCGGCAAGCTCGTCACCGACCGCTCGCTGGTCGTGCTGATTCCCGCGGCCAAACTGGAATTCAAGACCCAATACGGCGTGACGCTGGTCGAAGGCACCCGCGGAGCGCAGGGCGACCTCGGCACGCTTGCCGAATTCAATTCCTCCTTCCGCACGGTGGGCGACCTGACGGTCACCGGCGCGAACTACAACTACGGCAACGTGAACATCAGCTTCAGCAACCCGATGGACGGCAAGTCGCTGAAGTCCCACATCGCCTTCGAGCCCCCCGTGAAGGGCTGGAGCGACTTGTCGGTGGACGTGAACGAATGGGACAACTTCAAGAACCTGAGCCTGTACCCCGCGCTCGAGCCGAGCACGTCGTACAAAGTGACGGTGAAGAAGGGCGTCAAAGACGCGTACGGCCAAACGCTGGCCGAGGATTACGTGTACACCTTCAAAACCGACCCGCTGGCTCCGGAAGCGTTCATCCACTCCAAGGGTGAATTCGGCATCTTCGAGCGCGACAAGGCACCCGTCTACTATCTCAACGCCGTCAACGTCAGCGTCCTCAATCTGCAGTTTGCAAAGCTGTCGTTCCCGCAGTTTCTGGCCATCCGCGATCAGCGCCGACAGAACTACGAGTACACGCCCGCGCTGTCCGAGGGCACGGAGGTCCAGAACTGGACCGTGAAGCCCAAGGGCAAGGCCGATGCGTGGGAATCCATCCCGTTCGACGTGCAGGCCAAGGCCGGCAAGAAGCTCGGCTCCGGCATTTACGCGATGTCGATGAGCGCTCCGGAATACAAGGAAACGTGGGGCGATTACGGCCCGGTCACGCAGTATCAGTTCTTCGCGCTGACCGACATGGCCATCACCCTCAAGCACTCCGCCACCAAGGCGACGGTCTGGGTCACGAACATGCAGACCGGTGAGGCCGTCCCGGGCGCGAACATCACGTTCTACAGCCTGTCCGGCAAGGAAGTCCTGGCCGGAAAGACCGATGCGCAGGGTTTCTTCGAAACCGCCTTCGGCATCGACAAGTTCTCGACGGTCGGCAACGACTGGAACACCGAGTTCTGGGTGACGGCCAGCAAGGGCGACGATTTCGCGTTCGTCAGCAGCGACTGGAACGAAGGCTACAAGCCTTACCACTTCGGCGGCATTTACGAGGAGATGCGTTACACGGACTCCAGCAAGTACCGCCTGCAGTCGTACGTGTACACCGAGCGCCCCATCTACCGCGCCGGCGACACCGTGTACTTCAAGGGTATCCTCCGGTTCCTCGATTGGGACGGAAAGATGCAGCTGCCCAACCAGTCACGCCAGGTCGTCGTGACCATCCAGGATTCGCAGGGCCGCGAGGTCTACAATTCGACCAAGAAGATCAGCGCGTACGGCACGTTCAACGGCGACTTCGTGACGTCCGCCGATGCGTCGCTCGGCGACTACTACCTGAGCGCCCGGGTGATTCCGGAAGATGACGTTCCGAACCAGTACGCGGGAACGAGCTTCGCGGTCCTGGCGTACAGGAAGCCTGAATACCGCGTCGACGTGACGCCAGAGACGCAGGACTACTTCAATGGAGGCACCGTGAAAGCGGGCGTGGAAGGCGCGTACTACTTCGGCGCCCCGATGAGCAACTCCGCCATGAACTGGCGCGTGCAGACCACGGATTACTTCTTCAACAAATACGACGGTGACGGCTGGTATTCCTTCGGCCTCGAGGACGCCTGGTGCTGGTACGACTGCGAGCGCGGCGAGGAGATGATCGCGTCCGGCGACGGCAAACTTGGCGTGGACGGGCGGGCGGACATTTCCTTCCCGGTGAACATCGACGCCAAGGGCGTGAGCCAGGTCGTGAGCATCGACGTGGACGTGACCGACCAGAACAATCAGGTCGTTTCCACGCGCTCGTCGGTGATCGTCCACAAGTCCAAGATCTACGCCGGCATCGCGTCCGACGACTATGTCGTCACTCCCGGCAAGACCGCCAAGATGCGCGTCATCACGCTGGATACCGAAGGTAAGCCGGTGCCGAACCACACCGTGAAACTGCAGGTGTTCCTGCGCGAGTGGAACACCATCCGCAAGAAGGGCGTGGACGGAGAGTACTACTACGACAACGAAGCCAAAGACACGCTGGAGAAGGAGCTGAGCGTGACCACCGGCTCCGACGGCAAGGCAACGGCCGACGTGCCGGTGCCGACCGGCGGCGAGCATCGCGTGGTCGCCACGGCCACCGACAACGACGGCCGCCAGTCCAAGGCGGGAACCAGCGTCTACGCCTGGTCCAGCACGTACGTGAACTGGGCGCATGACAACAACGACCGCATCGACGTGGTCGCCGACAAGCCCGAGTACAAGGTGGGCGACACGGCCAAGCTCTTGGTGAAGTCGCCGTTCCAGGGCAAGGGCGTGAAGGCGCTGGTGACCGTGGAGCGCGAGAACATCATCACGAAGCAGGTGCTGGACGTCACCAGCAACGCCATGCCGATCGAGGTGCCGATCACGTCCGAGCTGATGCCGAACGCCTACGTTTCGGTGGTCATCGTGAAGCCCCGCGTCGGCGAGACGTTCAACGAGTTCGGCTTGGACACCGGCATGCCGGCGTTCAAGGTCGGCTACGTATCGCTGCGCGTCGAGACGGCGCCCAAGGAGCTCAAGATCTCCATGAAGACCGACAAGGATCGCTACGGTCCGCGAGAAAAGGTCACCGTGACGATCAAGACCACCGATGCCGCCGGCAAGCCCGTGCCAGCCGAGGCGTCGCTGGGCGTGGTGGACCTGAGCCTGCTGGCCCTCACCGGCTTCGAGAAGCCGGACCTGGTGTCGATATTCTACGCGCAGCGCGGACTGGGCGTTTCCACGTCCCAAATGCTGTCGCAGCTCGTGGAACGCTTCAAGCCGGGTTCCAAGGGCGGAGGCGGAGGCAGCGATCCGGAGACCGTGAAGCGGGGCAACTTCAAGGACACCGCCCACTGGCTGCCGAGCGTCGTGACGAATGCCGAGGGCATGGCCACCGTGACGTTCGAACTGCCGGACAACCTGACGACATGGCAGCTGCTCGCGATCGGCTCCACGCAGGAAAACACGTTCGGCGCCGAGGCCATCGAAATCCTGGAAACCAAGAAGGTGATCCTGCGCCCGGTCCGCCCGCGCTTCGCCCTCACGGACGACGAGGTGAAGCTCGGGGCCATCGTGCACAACTTCACCGCCGAGGAGCAGCGCTTCAAGGTCACGCTCACGGGCAGCGGCTTCACGCATCTGGGCGAGTCCAGCCGCGACGTCATCGTCGCCAAGGACGGACAGGTGAAGGTGACGTTCCCGGTGAAAATCGGTGCCGGAGACGACGCGTTGTTCACCTTCAAGGCGCAGAACGCCAACGCCGTCGATGAAATCGAGGAAAAGATCCCGGTGTACAAGTTCGGCGTTCCCCAGGCGAACGCCACGTCCGGCGTGACCGAAAACGTCGCGACCGAAAAAGTGTTGGTTCCGACCGCCGAGGACGCGCAGTTCGGCTCGCTGGAGGTTTCCGTGTCGCCGACCATCGCCACGTACCTGCCCGAAGGACTCTCGTACCTTGCCACGTATCCCTACGGCTGCGCGGAACAGACCACGTCGAGCTTCCTGCCCAACGTCGCGTTGTCGCGCCTGCAGGGCTTCGAGGCGTTCTCGTTGGTCGATGACAAGACCCTGGAGCGCAACATCGGCGCCGGTTTGCAGCGCCTGTACGGCTTCCAACGCAGCGACGGCGGATTCGGCTACTGGGAAGGATCGGACAGGAGCTACCCGTACCTCACCGCCTACATCCTCTACGCCCTGCAGCTGACGAAGAAGAACGGCTACACCGTGGATGCATCCGTCATCGACCGTTCGGTGTCGTATCTGAACGGAGAATTGCGCTCGCCGACGATGCCGTACATGGATGACAACACGCGCGCGTACGTGCTGTTCGTTCTCGGCGAGGCGGGCCGCAGCGCCGACGTGAGCCTGCTGACCAACCTGGCCGACAAGCGCAAGGGCCTGGCGCTCTTCTCCAAGGCACAGCTGGCAATGGCGCTTGCCAAAGCCGGACAGCAGAAGAAAGCCGAAGAGATCGTGGCCGAGGTGATGAATTCCGTCCGCATCGACCCGCGCGGAGCGCACTTCGAGGAGGATTCGTCCCGCAACTACGGTTGGATGATGCACACCGACACGCTCACCACGTCCACCGTGATGCAGGCGCTGGTGCGCATTCAGCCCGAGAATCCCACGTTGCCGAAGCTGGTCCGCTACCTGCTCGACATCCGCCAGAACGGGCGTTGGGATACTACGCAGTCCACTTCCATCACGCTGCTGGCGTTCGCCGAATACTTGAGCGCCACCAAGGAACTCGATGCCAACTTCACGTCCGGCATCGAAATCGCCGGCAAGAAGGTCATGGACCAGAAGTTCGACTCGTCCAACGTCCTGCAGCGCAAGGAAGTCGCAACCGCCCTCAAGGATCTGGCCCGCGGCAAGGAGACCGAGGTGAAGATCGGCAAGGACGGCCAGGGACTGCTGTATTACGACGTGGTGATGAAGTACATCTACACGCCGGATGAAATCGAGCCGGCCGAGGAAGGCATCGGCATCCTGCGCGAGATGACTCCGCTGACGCCCAAGGACGCTTCCATGGCCGTGGGCACCACCCACAAGGTGAAGCTCACCATCACCGTGCCGGAATGGCGCAACTTCGTCGCCGTGGAGAGCCCGCTGCCGGCCGGCATGGAAGCCATCGATTTCCGTCTGCGCACCACGCAGCAGGATCTGGCCGACGAGGTGAACCAGCCCCGCGAGGGCCAGTGGTCGTGGGACTACTACTGGAACGGCCTGTGGCGCTTCCGCCACATCGAGTTCCGCGACGACCAGGTGTTCTTGTTCGCGGACGATCTCGAGGCCGGCGTGTACGAGTACGAGTATCTGGTGCGCGCCACGACTCCGGGCAAGTTCCACCTGCGCCCGGCGCGCGTCTGGGAGATGTACTACCCGGAAACCTTCGGACAGACGTCCGGCGAATGGATGACGATCAACGAATGACGAACGGCGGGGGAGGGGATAGACTTCTGTTCCCTCCCAGCCTTCCTGCCGCATGAAGCCAACGACGAAACGCATCATCAGGGTCGCCTCGGTCTCCGCGGCGGCTTTGGTGATCGTTTTTTTGGCGTGGCCGCTGCCCGACGCGTTGCTGGAGAGCGATTCCGAGCGCTCCACGACCATCCTGGACCGCCATGGAGACGTACTCTACGAAGTCCGCAAACCCACTCTGGGGCTGAAGAACAGAATCCCGCTGTCGCAGATTCCGCAAACCCTGCTGGACGCCGTCATCGCCGTCGAGGACCGCGATTTTTACAGGCACCCCGGCATCAACCCCCGCGGAACGCTGCGCGCGGCGTGGCAAAACCTGACGACCGGTCGCGTGGTTTCGGGCGGCAGCGGCATCACGCAGCAGTTGGTGCGCAACCTTCTCGGCTCGAAGCGGCGCGACGTCGCCTACAAACTGTACGAGGCCTACCTGGCGCTGCGGCTGGAGCTCAAGTTGTCGAAAGACGATATCTTGGAGGAATACCTGAACACCGCGTACTTCGGCCACCAGTCGTACGGCATCAAGTCGGCCGCCACAACGTTCTTCGGCAAGACGCCGTCGGAACTTTCGCTGGCAGAAAACGCGATGCTCGCCGGCCTGCCGCAATCGCCGTCGGCCTATGATCCGTTCAAGAATTTCTCCGCCGCCAAAGAGCGACAGAAGCGCGTGTTGCAGGCCATGGTGGACGCGGGAATCATCGATGACGCGCGACGGACGGAAGCGCTCGAGGAGCCGATCACGCTCAGTCGCGGCAAGACCGCCATCGAGGCGCCGCACTTCGTGTTTTGGCTGCTTGCCAAGCATCCGGAGATCGCCGCCGTGGGACGACCCGTGCGCACCACGCTGGATTTGGGATTGCAGCGCGAAGTCGAACGCATCGTCGAGTACAACGTCGACAAGCTTGCCGAGGCCAACGTCACGTCCGCCGCCGTGGTCGTGCTGGACGCGGAAAACGGCGACATCCTGGCCATGGTCGGCTCGCGTGACTATTTCGACGACGCGCATGACGGCGCGGTGAACGTGGCGGTGGCGGCTCGCCAGCCGGGTTCCGCGCTCAAGCCGTTCGTCTACGCCCTTGCGATGGCGCAGGGCGATACCCCCGCGACCACCGTCGCCGACATCGAGACGCAGTTCTTCACGCAGCAAGGAAATCCCTACATCCCCAGGAACTACGACTATGGCTACCACGGCCTGGTCCGTTACCGCGAGGCGCTGGCGAACTCTTACAACATCGCGGCGGTGAAGACGCTGGAGAAGGTCGGCGTGCTCAAACTCATGGACTTCCTCACCGATGCCGGCGTAACGACGCTCACGCAGACGCCCGAGCACTACGGACTGGCCCTGGCGCTGGGCGACGCGGAGGTGCGGCTGCTGGAGCTCTCCGAAGCGTACGGCATCTTCCCGCGAGGCGGACGGACGTTGGCCTCCAGAGGCCTGCTTGGTGCCGATACGGAAGCCCCGAAACGCATCCTCGACGACAAGGTCGCGTGGCTCATCGCCGACATCCTGTCGGATAACGACGCGCGACTCGCCGAGTTCGGCGCCGCAAGCCCGCTTCTACTGCCGTTTCCGTCCGGCGCCAAGACGGGCACCACGCGGAATTCGCGCGACAACTGGACGGTGGGGTTCACCACCAGGCGCATCGTGGGCGTGTGGGTCGGCAACGCGGACAACACCCCCATGCGCGGCACGTCCGGCGTTACGGGCGCGGGCCCGATATACCACGACGTCATGCTCGCCGCGATGGCCGACCTGAAGCCCGAGTCATTTCCGCGGCCGGCCGGCATCGTGGAAGCGAATGTTTGCCGGTTGTCGGGCATGCTGCCGACGCCGCTTTGCCCCTCGACTGTGAAAGAGCGATTCGTCGCCGGAACGGTTCCGGACGCGAAAGACGATGTATACCGCTTGTTTCGGATCGACACCCGTAACGGCTTGCTCGCGGACTCCGGTTGTCCGCAGGCGGTCGTCGAGGAACGGGTTTTCGCCGTGTTTCCTGCCGAACTGCGCAAGTGGGCGCGTGAAAACGGCTGGCAACAGGCGCCGTCGGAACCGTCTCCGCTCTGCAACGGTTCGGCGACTTCCCGCGACGAAACGTGGCTGGACATCACGCGGCCTGGTCCAGGCGACTCTTTCAAACTCGATCCGCTGATTCCCAACGAGCATGAGAAGGTCATTTTCGAGGCAAGGGCCAGCGACGACGTCCGTACGGCCCAGTGGACCGTCGATGGCACGGCGGTCGGCGTCGCGAAGGCACCGGATTTTCGCTTTGAGTGGGCTCCGAGTGCCGGCCAGCACGTCGTGGGCATTTCAGCGGGCGGAGTGGCAAAGACCCTACGGATCGAAGTACTACAATAGTGCAAAACTAGCAATAATGTGGTAAAATAGGATGTAAAACACACATCCATGTTTTGTCGACATGCTCGTCTTTGGCGCCCTACAAGCACGCTTGCCGCTTTTTTGCTGTGTCTGGCGCTGCCGATGGCCATGGCCGTGCTCTCCGGCACCGAACCACACGCGGTGTTCGGCGTATGCGCGATGTTCGCGTTTCTGGTGACTCTGGTCATCCTTGCGGAATACGTGGGCTTCGGGCCGCTGAAATGGCTGTGCTGCGCCGGAGCGGCCGCCTACTACTCGCTACTCATCCTGGTATTAGGCTACGGCCTGACGCCTTGGAGCAAAGACTTCACTCTCGGCTTCTTGGTCGAATACGCCGATGAATTTCTCCCCGCGACGAGAACGCTGTTCGGAACGCATAGCGTCGTTCTCGCCACCGCGGGCATCCTGTGCGCATGGGCGATGTTCTACGTCCTGTTCCTTCGTCTCGGCCGTAAAGCCAACCAGCCAAGCACCGGACTGACGAGCGTTCGAAACGTTTCCATCGGGGTGCTCACCAGCCTGTTTCTGATGACTGGAGGCATTGCTTCCAGCGAGCCCATCACGGTTTCCATTTCGGGCTCCGTACTGTCCGCGAAAGAGTCGCTGGATAACCAGGGCGTGTACCAGGATTACTCGGAGGAGACGCTGGATTCCGGCGAAAGCCTCTTCGTCCTGCAACTCGAATCGCTGTCGTCGATGACGTTGCTGCGCAGCTTTAAGTCCGCCGGCATGGAGTACACCGGCGACTACTTGCCCGTCATGACCTCTCTGGCGCAGAAAGGCGTGTTCTTCCCGTTTTTCCTGGCGAGCCAGGCACCCACTGCCCGCGCGCAGGAGTCACTGCACTGCGGCGTGGCGGGAAACTTCTCGAAAGTCATGTCCAAGCGGCCGGACAGTGTTCCCAAGACATGTTTGCCGGCATTGCTTTCCAAGGCCGGTTACCGAACCATCGCGTTCCGTTCCGACACGCTGGAGTTCGAAAACATGGGCGGCTGGCTGCGCAACGTGGGCTTCTCTGAAGTCCACCACAGCGACATCATGCGTCCCGAAGACGTGAAATACCCGTGGGGATACGATGACTGCACCTTCTACAAGCGGGCGTTCGAATACCTGCGCGACACCAGGGCCGACGGCGAAAAGCTGTACGTGTATTTCGAGGTCAGCTCTCATCACTGGCCGTTTCAGCCGAAACGGGAGTATCGCGACCGCTATCCCATCACGGACTCGCGGACAAAGTTCAAGAATTACATCAACTCGGCTTGGACGCAGGATTCCTGCCTGGCCACGTTCCACGAAGAGTTTGAGCGAACGGCCGACGACCGGACGCACCTTGCGATCCACGCCGACCACGGTTTTCCAATAGGCGCGCTGAAACCGGAGCGTGGCGCGTACCTGAAAGGCTCGACCGTCGAGATGTTCTTCATCCCGTATCTCTACATTCCGCCGCCCTCGCGCGCCGCTGAATTCGCCGTCGGAACGACGATCCCGGCCTCGGTCATGGCCGCCACCGAAGACGTGCTGCCCACGTATGTGGAGCTTCTGGGGGGCCGCTCGCACCCCCAGTCGCTCGCTCCCATGCTCAAGGGCCAGGCCCGCAGCGACTCGGTGCATGAACCCTGTCATGTGCTGAGCAACGCCAACTCCGCCATCGCCGTCATCCGCGACGGCATGGAATACCTCGCGTATTCGCCGAAATCCAAAGAAGTGATGCGCGTGGACCTGCTGCGCGACATGACGATGCGCTTTCCAAAGATCATCCGGCGCGACATCACGTTCGAAGAGTTTAAAAACACGTACTTCTGTCCGCGGTACGGAAGCAAGCCGTACGTCCCCGTGTCGCGCAAGGAGAATTGATGTTTATTTCCGCTTCTGGTACACTAAAAAGAAACATTCACCCACATCTATGATGGTTCCCGTTTCCAACCGAAAGCGAATTCTGATCGTCGGCGGCGGCTTCGGAGGCGTCCGAGCAGCACTGGATCTGTCCGCGAAGAACGTGGATGCGAAGATCACGCTTATCGACGGCCGATCGTACCTGGAGTATTACGCAGCGCTGTACCGCGTGGTGGCGGGGCGTTCCCCGACGGAAGTCTGCGTGCCGTACGCCCGCATTTTCAAGGGCAAGAACGTGGAAGTGGTCAAGGACGTGGTGAACGGCGTGGATTTGGCGCACCGCGTCGTCCGTGGCGAATCCGGAGCGCATTACGGCTACGACTATCTGGTGCTCGCCGTGGGCAGCGAAACGGCGTACTTCGGCATTCCCGGCATGCAGGAGCTGTCGTACGGCATGAAGTCGGCGCACGAGGCGCTGGAACTCAAGCGCCACCTGCATGAGGTCTTCAACGAGGCCCGCACCGCCCGCGACTCTTCCGAGCGTTCGCAGGCAGCGCACATCGTGGTCATCGGCGCCGGACCGTCCGGCGTGGAGCTGGCCGGAGAACTGGCCGTGTACGCCCGCAAGCTCGCCAAACAGCATGGCATCAGCCCGTCGCTGGTGAGCATCGATCTCGTCGAGGCCATGTCGCGCGTGTTGCCGACCCTGGAGCAGGAAATGTCCGACCGCGTGCTGCAGCGCCTCCACGCCCTTGGCGTGAACGTGCTGCTGGGCCGCAGCGTCACCAAGGAGGAGGCTGAGCAGGTGTACCTGAAAGACATGCAGATGAAGACCAAGACCGTCGTGTGGACCGCCGGCGTGAAAGCCAACTCCATGCTCGCAAAGATCGAGGGCCTGCAGTTGGACCGCCGCGGCCGCGCCGAGGTCGATGAACACCGCCGCGCCAAGTTCCACCCGGAGGTCTTCGTGATCGGCGACGCCGCCGCGTCGCAGTACTCCGGCACCGCGCAGACAGCGGTACGCGACGGAGGATACGTTGCCGACGCCATCTCGCGCGACCTGCAGGGCGAACCGCTCGTTCCGTGCGAGAACCACCCGTCTGCGTTCGCCATTCCGGTCGGACCGGGATGGGCCGCCGTGGCGTTCGGTCCGCTGCGCGTCTATGGCCGTTTGGGCTGGTGGATGCGCCGGGCAGCCGACCTGAAGGTGTTCCTGAGCATGTTAAGCCCGTTCGAGGCCGTCCGCGCGTGGATGAGCGGCGACGTCGCCGTGGAGACCTGTCCGTTGTGCGGCGTGGATTCCTGCGCGTGCTAGGCGCCAACCTTTGCAACGGGTTCGGAACCTGCAAGAATGGGTTCATGCGCCGCATCTTCGCCTTCGTGTGCTCCCTGCTCGTGTACGCGTCCTTCGCCGTGCCGGCTCTCGCCCATGCGCAAGAGCTTTCGCTGGAAGAGCGGGTGGGGGAGTATCTCATCGACATCGGGTACAACCAGCAGCTGGTCGCCAACGAAGAAATCCTCTTCGACTTCAATCTGTACAACTTCCGCCGCGACGGGCTGCAGGAAAAGGCGGATTACGGCGAGGTGTCGTTCGACGTCATTCTCAACAGCACGACGGTGTTCAACCGTCAGATCCCGCGCAACGAATCGCTGACGGCGATGAGCGTGGTGTTCCCGACTTCCGGGCAGTACGGCTTAAACGTGGCGTTCTACAGGGGAGGCGAGAAGTTCGCCGAGCACCGCTTCGTGGTGACGGTGGCCAATGCCTTGCCGCCGACCGGCCTGGTCACGCCGCTCAACATCGTCGAAATCGGCATCTACGCCGTCGCGCTCCTGGTGTGCGTGGGAGCGGGCATCGGCCTGCTGATCATGCGGTCGCGCCGCGCGGGGTTGCCGCCGCAGGCGTGATCACTTTTTCTTGAATGCCGGAAGGTCGCAGACGACGCTGACGGGCTTTACCTCGTGCGTCGGCGTTTCGCCACGAGACCACTGGTCGATGCTCAGGAAACAATCGCTGAACATGGCGGACACGCTATCGTCGGCATAGAACGCGATATGCGGCGTGGCGATGACGTTCGGGTGTGAGACGAGCGTGCGGTTTTCCTCGAAGTTCGTTTCATGCTCCAGCACGTCCAGCAGCGCGTGACCCACTTTGCCCGATTCGAGCGCCTTGAGCAGGTCACCGGAATGGATCAGCGATCCGCGGGCGGTGTTCACGAGCACCACGCCGTCCTTCATTTTGGCGAAGGCCTTCTTGTCGATCATGTGCTCGGTGGCCTTGGTGCCCGGGATATGGAGCGTGATGATGTCGCTTTCGGCCAGAAGTTCGTCGAACGACACGTACTTGGCGCCAAGCAGGTCGGTGAGCTCCACCACGCGGCACATGTCGAACAAGACGATGCGCATGCCGAAGCCGTGCGCGATCTGCGCCACGCGCCTGCCGATCTTGCCCGTTCCCACGATGCCGATGGTCTTGCCGCGCAGGGCCATGCCCCGTAGGCCGCGGTAATCGAACGTCCCGCCCTCCACCCGCTCGCTGGCGGCCGGGATGTGGCGCAGGGTGCTCAAGAGCAGCGCGAAGACGTGCTCGGCGATGACGTGCGAACCGTAGTCGGGGACGTTGCAGACGACGACGCCGCGTTCCTTGCAGGCACCCATGTCGATGTGGTCGTAGCCAACCGAACGCGTGCAAATCAGCTTCAGTTTCGGCAGGGCGGCGATCACGGCTTTCGTGATGCGGCTGTTGACGAAGCAGGAAAGAACCTCGGCATCCTTGCAATCCGCGGGGATGGAGTCTTCATGCAGCGTCTCCGGAATGAGTTTCGCACCCGGGAAATGGTCTTTGATGCGCTTTGCATCTTCCGGGTCGGCTTCGACGAATACGATCTTCGGCATAGGCAAAGAATAGCATGCCTCGATTTATTTTTCCCCAGACCCGTCTTCCCGGTGCGCGGGCAAAGACAGCTGTTCCGTACCGGTTACGTTTGCGACCGACAACACGTGCTCTTCGCGGGCGCCGACGATCACTTTTAGTTTGCCATCAACCACGCCGATGATATGCGCCACGCGGCCCTGAACCTTGGCTTCTTTGTTCTCCACCGTGTCGGGGAGAACCAGGTACTTTCCGACGAGTTCTTCTGGGGTGTTGACCATGCAAATGGGGAGAAATCTGCTTATTGTACCATGAATTGACGCCGCAGAGTAGCCGCGGGCGAAAAGAAAGCAAGAAATCCGGTCGCTACTTGCGGGATCAGCCGGCCATGTCCACCTCCGGCCGGTGGTATACCAAAACGAGGTTGTCGCCGTCTTTGCGGAACACGTGCATCACCGGCACCGCTCCAAACATGTCCCTATACACCCTTTCGAACCCGTCTTTTACGACGCGAACCATTTCCTGCGCGCCCTCTTGCTCCGGCAATACCAGCAGCACGTCGCCATGCTCGTGCAGCTCTTGCGCAAATGCCGGCAGACAGTCCGTGAAATCAAGGGCTTCCATCAACCGTAAAGTCTACTCGACCTAACATTGGATCACAAATACAAATATCGTCAAAGACGTGTGATAAATGGTGGCCCCGGCCAGAATTGAACTGGCTACGCCTGCCTCTTCAGGGCAGCGCTCTACCGATGAGCTACAGGGCCTTACCTACGCTGATGTCATGACCCCTCGAAAGCTCTCGGGGCCGCAAGAATGTACCATTTCGGTTTCTGCGATGGAAGTCTTTCCAGGTAGGCGGGATGATCGTATTATTCGCGGCGTGGGGCTGTAGCTCAGCTGGTAGAGCGCTACATTCGCATTGTAGAGGCCGAGAGTTCGATTCTCTTCAGCTCCACCAATATCCAAACCGCGGCGTGGTTCAGCGCCGCTGGCTGTTTCGCAGAGAGATTCTCCCGGCGAGGAAGAACGTCATGAATGCCACGCCAGCGCCAAGCGCCGCCCCCCACGCCATGTCCACGACGGTTACGAGGAGGGTCCAGTCTTTGGCGACCGCGAGATTTGTCAGATCGTACGCGGCGTACGTCACAAGACCGAAGAACGCGCCGTGCAGCAGCGCATCGGACGTTGAACCCCTTCGCACCGCAGGCCTGATGACGAAGAAGACGAGGCCCGCCAGGAACACCAGATAGAACGCAAAGGCTGCGACCCAATTGATCTCCGTCCGCAACAGGTGGCCGATTTGGTCTTGGTAGAAACGTCTGGCAACCAGCCCGAGCCACGCCAAGTCCAGCGCGACGAAGACCGGGAGCGCAATGCTGTAGAGCTTCAGAAACATGGTTTCAGCGGTGATTGAGGTAGGTGATCGCCATCTGCAGGCACGTCGCGAACGACACCCACAGTAGGTATGGAATCTGCGCGTACGCGATCAACGGGGCATACGGGAAGATACTCCGAATGGCCCAGACCAACGTCGCAAGGACAAGAACGATATCGACGCTCGCGAGGATGTTGCTTCTCAATCCGAACTGCAGCGGCGTAAACGCCAAGTTGAAGACGATGTTGAGCACAAACGGCAAAACGACCAGCCAGCCGATCTTCTTTTCGCCAGCCATCACGAAGACGGCGCCGAACGAAATGATGATGCCGACATACAGAACGGTCCAGACCGGACCGAAGACGGACGCAGGGGGAGCCCACGACGGCTTGATGAGCTCCTGGTACCACGCAAAGGTTTCCATGTCCGCATGGTAGCACGCGGCACGTCGGCGTGTTTGCGTAAGAATACGGCGTCCCGCTCGTCACGTACTGTAGACACCTTGATTCTTTCCCCATTTAGACATGGGTGCCATCGCCCCCTTTATCATCCTGCTGATCATCGGCCTCATCTTCAGCTACATCCCCATGGACGGCCGCATCAAGCACATCGGTTACATCGTCATCGGCATCGTGGCCGTCGTCATGTTGCTGCGCACGTTCGGCATCTTAAACGTCTAGCGGCAGGTCCATCGCCCTTCGGAAGACGGGGAGCGCGGCTTCCCGTGTTCCGAATGTGCGGCGTTCGCCATGAATCATCTCGCTGATGGCGACGTACGTCAGTCCTTGCCGGGCGCGGCGCAGAAAGTCGGGATCCTTCGGTCCCTGGTAGCGCTCGTAGACGGCTTTCACGAAGTCGGCGCCGTACACGAACAGCGCGCCGAAATCATTGGCCGGATCGGCGATGCTGCGGTCGCCAAAATCGATGACGCCGGCAAGGCGATCACGGTCGTCGCCCAGCAGGATGTGCCACCATGCGAAGTCTCCGTGCGTGAGCACCGGGCTGCGCGGAAGCGCATGCGACGCGACCTCGGCATAGTGCCGCTCGCACTTCGCGCGGTCCTCCTCGGAGAGCGTTTTCGCCAGGTACAGGTCGTAGTCCTCACGTTGCCGCCCGGACCAGTACGCCCGGCCCTTGGATTCGTTCACGCCCAAACGTATGGCTTCGTCGAGCGGGAACGCATGCAGTTCGGTGAGGAAGCGCGCCAATTCGGCGGCGATGTAGTCCTTCGTGCCCGCCGGCAGCGGATCGAAAACCTCGGGAAACAATTCCCGGCCGCGGATCATGCGGTAGCCGCCGAACGTCATGTCGCTCGCGATACGCGTGTAGCTGGGGATGCGCAGCGTGATGCGGGAGTGCAGTTCGTCCAGTAGCGCGATCTCCTTCGGAAAGAGCCCGATGTACTCGGGCAGTTTGGGGAAGCGGAACACCCACTCTTCATTGAGGATGATCGCCACGTGGTCCAGGCCTTGCGTGGGCACGCGGAACGCGGCGGAGCGCAGATCGGGAAACTCGTGCTCGATGCGTGTGAGGTACGGTCCGACATCGAAATCCTTGTCAGTCATGGGTATGTGTCGTACCGTCGATGATCTTCTTGGCGATGCCGCGGATGTCGCCGTTGCCTCCCGTGATGCCCTCGGTATACACGGCATGCACCAGGAGTCCCGCGTGCTTGCCGTCGTGCAGCACGTAGGCGCGGAAGCGCTTGCGCTCGATCTTCAGCTGGACCTGACGCTGCAGGACCATGGTGATCTCGGCGCCTTTCAATCCGGATTTCGTCGTGAATTCTGCGGTGACCTTTGCCGTCGGGCAGCTGTAGCGAGAATATCCGCCGTCTGCGTTGCAGTAACGCGTGAGGATATCGATGCCGTCCTGGAACGTGAGGATGTCGTGCGCCTCTGCCCATGCGGTGCGCTTGAAGCCGGATCCGCCCCTGAACTCCGCGATGTTCTGGTTCGGCGCGCCGGTGAAGTCGGCGAGGTACTGCACCTGCCAGTTCGAGGGATAGTCCACGCGGAACGAACCGACTTCTATGCCGACCGCCGACGCCAAAACGGGCGTCGCGAGCGCGAGCATTGCAGCGAATGCAAAGAAAGAACGCCGCATCATGCGTACATGGTGTATGTTTCTTTGATCGGCTTGATGGAACGCGGCATGACGATTTCGCGGCTCTCGAGCCGCTGGGCGTAGCCCAGCATGATGCCACCGACAACCGTGTGACCTTTTTTCAACCCAAGCGTTTTGCGCACGCCTTCCTCATGCAGCGATACCCAGCACGATCCCAAGCCCAGCGCGGATGCGCCCAGGAGGACGTGCGTCATGGCGACCACGCACGAATATTCCAGCTCGCGGGGATTCCAGACCACGTCCTGCGTGCCGGCCGAGGCGGCCGTGTCGCAGGTGACCACAATGAATGCGCCGGCTCCCTCCACGAAGTTCCCGTAGCACGAGGATTCCATCAATGCGCTGCGCAGCTTGCGGCCCTTGATGACGTGAAAATGCCACGGTTGCAGGTTTTTGACGCTCGGGGCGTGGCCGGCAACCGCAAGCAACCGCAGGATCAGGTCGTCGGAGACCTCCTTCGCGCCGAAGAAGCGGACGCTGTCGCGGTGCATGCAGACGTTCGTGAAATCATCGAACGCTGCGGCGCCTGGGTGGAATGCTTGGTCCGGCATGCCCGGATTATAGATGGTCCGAAACGTCGACGGAACCGATGAAGACTTTGGTGCCCGTGCCGCCGCCCAATTTCTCGAGTGCCTTCTGGAGTCCGATGCGCTTGAGCACGTCGGCGAAGCGCAACACCGCGCCCTGGTTCTTGAAATCGGTCATGCGGACGAATTGTTCCAGGCGGCGGCCGGTGACCAGAACCGAACCGTCTTCGCGCTGCTCGACGCGGTACGAACCCATCCGCTCGGACAGCAGGTGGGGCTTGAGCACCGTCAGTTTTGCTTCGCGCTCAAGGTCCTCTGCGGTTTCCTCCTGCTCGGCGGTCAGGCGCTTCTCGCGCTCGGCCAGCACTTCCGGCAGCAGCGCTTTCATCAGGTCATCGGTACCGCGGTGCGCGGCGGCCGAGACGGACGCGAATACCTTGATTTTGGCTTTCTTCAGCAATTTCTCCCACTCGGAGGCGTCGCCGCCGACCAGGTCGACTTTGTTAAGCACCACGAATTCTTTCTTCTTGGTCAGGGTGGGGGAGTAGGCCTTCAGCTCGTTGCGGATGGCTTTGTAGTCGGCGACCAGGTCGTCGTGGTCGATATCCAGCAGATGAATGAGGATGCCGCAACGTTCGATGTGCTTGAGGAACTTGTCACCCAGGCCCTTGCCTTCACTGGCACCCTCGATGAGACCGGGCACGTCGCAAAGCACGAATTCGCGGTCGAACACCTTCACGACTCCCAGGTTGGGGACCAGCGTGGTGAAGTGGTACTCGGCGATTTTGGGGCGGGCCGACGATACGGCGGCGATGAGCGACGACTTACCGACGCTGGGGTACCCGATGATGCCCACGTCTGCGACGAGCTTCAGCTCCATGGCCACGGACCGCTTCTCGCCCGGCTCGCCGAGCTCGGCGAAATCCGGCGCCTGACGGGTGGATGACTTGAAGTGGGCGTTGCCGTAACCGCCTTTGCCGCCATGGGCGATGACGATCTGGTCTCCGTGACGCTGGAGGTCCGCGATGGGCTTGCCGATGCGTTGCCCGGTCGTGCGGTCGTATTCGGCAACGATGGTTCCGGGCGGCACGCGCAGGATGAGGTCCTCGGCCGCGTGGCCGTTCAAGCACTTGCCGGAGCCGTGTTCTCCGTTTTTGGCGGCGAAACGTTTCTTGCTGGCGAAGTCCGAGAGCGTGTCGGTGTTCTCGTCCGCGAGCAGAATGACGTTGCCGCCGCGTCCGCCGTCTCCGCCGAACGGACCGCCGCGCGGCTCGCCCTTCTCGCGGCGCCACGCGACGCAACCGTCGCCGCCCTTGCCGCCCTGGATGTCGATGATGACTTCGTCGATAAACATTGTTCGGGGAGTATAGAAGAAAGGTTTTGGGCCAGCAATGCAGCCGGACTGCAACTTGACTCCCGGCATTTGGCACTCTACACTAGAGAGTGCTAATTCCCGTAACCACACAACCATGTCCAAGATCATCGGTATCGACCTCGGCACAACCAACTCGTGCGTCGCCGTCATCGAAGGAGGCCAACCCCAAGTCATCCCCAACAGCGAGGGCAGCAACACGACTCCGTCCGTCGTCGGCTTCAAGGACAGCGAGGTCATCGTCGGCATCGCCGCCAAGCGCCAGGCCGTCACCAACCCCAAAAACACCGTCTTCTCGGCCAAGCGTTTCATCGGCAAGCGCGCCGATGAAGTGAAGCAGGACGCCAAGCACGTCCCGTACGAAGTGAAGGCGGGCAAAGAGGGCCGCGCAGTCGTTTCCGTAAACGGCAAGGACATGTTCCCGCAGGAAATCAGCGCCAAGGTTCTCATCAAGCTCAAGAAAGACGCCGAGGCGTACCTGGGCCAGCCCGTCACCAAGGCCGTGATCACGGTCCCGGCGTACTTCGACGACAACCAGCGACAGGCCACCAAGGAGGCCGGTGAAATCGCCGGTCTGGAAGTGGTCCGCATCATCAACGAGCCGACCGCCGCCACGCTGGCCTACGGCTTGGACAAGAAAAAAGAAGAGAAGGTGATCGTGTACGACCTGGGAGGCGGCACGTTCGACGTGACGGTGCTGGAGATCTCCGGCGACGGCCACTTCGAGGTCCAATCCACCAACGGCGACACGCACTTGGGCGGCGACGACTTCGACCAGGTGATCGTGGAGTGGCTCTTGTCCGAATTCAAGAAAGACCAGGGCATCGACCTCTCCGGCGACAAGATCGCGTTGCAGCGCCTGCGCGAGTCCGCCGAGAAGGCCAAGATCGAGCTTAGTTCGACCAACGAGACCGAAATCAACCTGCCCTTCATCACCGCCGACGCCACCGGTCCGAAGCACCTGAACACCAAGCTGTCCCGCGCCAAGCTGGAAGCGCTGGTGGGCGATCTCATCGAGCGCACCGCCAAGCCGTGCTTGGCAGCGCTGAAGGATGCCGGCCTGTCCAAGGGCGACATCAACGAAGTGGTGCTGGTGGGCGGCATGACGCGCATGCCGGCCGTGCAGGCCAAAGTGAAGGAATTGTTCGGCAAGGAGCCGCACAAAGGCGTGAACCCGGACGAAGTCGTGGCGATCGGCGCGGCCATCCAGGCCGGCCAGATCGGCGGCGACATCAACCGCGACATCACCATCGTCGACGTCATTCCGCTGTCGGTCGGCATCGAAACGCTCGGCGGCGTGGCCACCAAGCTCATCGAGCGCAACACGCGCATCCCGACCAGCAAGAGCCAGATCTTCTCCACCGCCGCGGACAACCAGACGTCGGTGGAAATCAACGTCGTGCAGGGCGAGCGCGAGATGGCCTCCGACAACAAGTCGCTCGGACGCTTCATCCTGGACGGCATCCTCTCCGCCCCGCGCGGCCTGCCGCAGATCGAGGTCACGTTCGATATCGACACCAGCGGTCTGCTGCACGTGAAGGCCAAGGACAAAGGCACGGGCAAAGAGCAGCACATCTCCATCCAGGGCTCCACAGGTCTGAGCAAGGACGAGGTGGAGAAGATGAAGAAAGACGCCGAAATGAACGCCGAAGAGGACAAGAAGAAGCGCGAGCGCATCGACGCCAAGAACACGGCCGATGCCCTCGTCTTCAACCTGGAAAAGCAGATGCGCGAGCACGACGCGAAGATTTCCGACGACGTGAAGAAGAAGGTCAACACGAAGATGAACGACCTGCGCGATGTGTTGAAGAAAGACGATTCTTCCGTCGACGACATCAAGAAAGCGACCGAAGAACTGGCGAAGGAGGCGCAGGAAATCGGCAAGCTCGTTTACGAAGAAGCCCAGAAGAAAGCCAAGGAGGAAGAGGCCGGCAAGGGCAAAGACGGCGTCGTGGACGCGGAAGTGGTCGACGACAAGAAGGCCGATGACAAAGACGGTAAGCCGAAAAAGAAGAAGTAGGCCG
>CAYSWB010000004.1:49242-114720 GCA_964434575.1 uncultured Candidatus Peribacteria bacterium
TCCAGCCTAGCGTCCGGTCGGCGGGCCCATGATGTCGCGCGTGGCCTTCAGGAACACCTGCGCGGGCCCGGTGATAACGCCAGGGAGGTTCTCGCCGACCCGTCCTCCGATCGTGCCCCACATTTGGTGCGACAGGCGGCCCGGAGTATTCAGCACGTCGCGGAAGGCGCCGGGGGATGTGAACGAACCCACGAGCATTTGGTTGAAACCGGTGTGGTGCCCAATGGACAGCAGCGTGGTGGCCCCGAGGAACGTGGAAACGCTCTGGATGGGATGGCGGGCAATGTTGCCGGCAAAGCGCCCGAGAGCGCGGCCGGGAGCTTTCAGGATGCGGGCGGTAAGACTTTCTCCACGGGGCTGCTGGCGTTCGGCAGGTGCGGGACGGCCGCCTTGCGCCGGGCGCGCAGAGTTCCTGTTGCCGCGCCGGACGATGATCACATCGTCATCGCCGGTGTTCTCTGCGGGGGTTTCAGGGGCTGTTCCACGGAATGCGTACATGATGGAGGAGGGAAATTAACGCTTCTTTTTCTCGAGGTTCGACTTCAGGATCTCGTGGCGGATGCGCGACACGGCGGCGACGCCGTCGAGTTGCTCGGCCGACATTTCGTCAGACTGCAGCCAGATCTGAATAAGCGCGGAAGCGCCGCTGGCGCCGATGGTCGCGAAGTATTCCGCCCAGGACTCTTCGGAGATTTTGGTCGGATCCGGGACTTTGGCCGTTTTGTCGCCGACGGCCGACTTGCGCATGAATTCCTGCATGCCGGGCATTTCGAAGCGCGATTGCTGGATGTTCTTCTTGATCGTCTCGGCGTCTTCGTAGGCGTCGATCGTCTCGGTTTTGAGAGCAGGCTTCCATTTCTTGGTCATGTCGGCGGGAAGCTTCTGAAACAGCTCGATTTCCTCGGCGACGAGATACAGCGTGTTGTCGGTGGGCATGTGCGCTCGGGGTGGAGGAATTAGAGCTTCTTGCCGACGAACTCGGCCAACTCGACGAGGCGGTTGCTGTAACCCCACTCGTTGTCGTACCACGAGAAGGCCTTCACCATCTTGCCGTCGCCGGCCACCTGGGTCAGCGGGGCGTCGATGATGGAGCTGCGCGGGTCGCCGACGTAGTCCTTCTGGACCAGCGGGCGCTCCTCGTAACCGAGAATACCCTTCATTGTACCTTCGGCGGCTTTCTTGAACGCGGCGTTCACGGCCTCCACGGTCGTCGGCTTGCTGACGATGACCGTGAGATCGGTGATGCTACCCGTCGGAGTCGGCACGCGCAGGGAAATACCGTTCATCTTGCCATTGAGCTCGGGGATGACGAGGCCGATCGCCTTGGCCGCGCCGGTGGAGCTGGGAACGATGTTGATGGCTGCGGCGCGGGCGCGGCGCAGGTCTTTGTGGGGGAGGTCGAGCAGGTTCTGGTCGTTGGTGTAGCTGTGGATGGTGTTCATCAGGCCGTACTCGATGCCGAACGACTCGTGCAGCACCTTGGCCATGGGGGCCAGACAGTTGGTCGTGCAGGAAGCGTTGGAGATGACGTGCATGGTCTTGGGATCGTACGTCTCGTGGTTCACGCCGATGCAGAATGTGCCGTCGGCCTTGTCCTTGCACGGGGCGGAGATGATGACTTTCTTGGCACCGGCTTTCAGGTGGGCGGCGGCAGCCTCGCGACCGGTGAAGAAACCGGTGCACTCCAGCACAACGTCCACCTTCATATCCTTGTGGGGGAGCAGGGAGGGGTCTTTCTGTGCGGTGAGCAGGATCTCTCCGTAACCGCCAATCATCAGCTTGTCCTTGGTATGAGAGGCCTTTCCGTTGAAGCGGCCGTAGGTCGAGTCGAACTCGAACAAGTGCGCCAGCGTTTCGCCATCGGTGAGATCGTTGATGAGAACGACCTTCATGGACGGATGCTTCTCCAGGATAATGCGAAGAGCCTGGCGTCCGATGCGGCCGAAGCCGTTAATCGCGAGATTCATACGGAAATGGGAAGGAAAGAATTGTCTGTGAGTGTAGCAGTTTCAGACGGCAATCCGGTCACAATCCGGTCAAGTCCGCGAGTCGTACCAGATGGAGTGGGTATTGCTGTTTAGTATATTGTAGAACATTTTACTAATTTAGACAAGTACGCTAGAATAGTGACATACACACAAACACCATGCAGATGACGAAACGGAATATCCGCGCCGCCGGACTGCTCGTGGGAGCATTGTTGATCGGAGTAGCGGCGACGATGTCGCCCGGCGGTTTCAAGGCCGACTTGCTCACCGGCAACCCGGATCAGAACCCGCTGTTCATCGACGACGCGTACCGGACGCCGAAATACTCCGAGACGGGTGCTTGGTCCAACATCGCCAAAGGACATGCCATGCGCGAGCGAGTGGCGGCCCCGGGTAAGAAGGCCAAGGCCACGTGGTCGTTTCGCAACCTTACGCCTGGCCGCTACGAAGTATGGGTGACCTGGAGCCCGGATGAAGCCGCCGCTTCCAACGCGCGCTACACCGTTCAGGGACTGAGGAACAAAGCGGTTACCGTGGACCAGCGCAGTGCGCCGCAAGCCGCGGAAGACGCATCGAACGCCTATGCGGGTCTTGCCTGGCAATCGCTGGGAATCCATGAAGCACAGACCATGCTGACCGTGGAGCTGAGCAACGATGCCAACGGCCGTGTCTTCGCCGACGCGGTCTTGCTCGTGGCCCTGCCTCCTCCGGCAGCGGATTTGTACGCGCAGTCGGTTTCCCCCGTGGAGCTCGCGCGTCCCGGCGACAACGTCACGTTCCTGGCGGGAATCGGTAATGCTGGAACTGAAACCGCCGCTGACACGTCGCTGACCGTCCGGCTGTCTCCGGGCCTGTTGGCGGACGCAAGGCAGCCCGAGAACCGCTGCTCCGCCAGCGCCGACCGCACGCAGGTCACCTGCCGCTCGGCCCGCCTGCAAAACGGCGAAAAGAAAGGGTACTCGATCGCCGCCGCAGTCCAGACCGACGCAGAGTGCGGCATTGCGCTGGCAGCCACGGCGACGACGGTGTCCGGTAGCCCCTACGATCCCAATGGAGAGAATAATTCGGCGTCCGCCGGCTTGAACGTGCACTGCGGCCAGCTTTCCGACCTTTCGGTGAACCTCGTACCCGACGTTTCGGCGACGTCACCGAACGGGCGAATGGTCTTCTACGCAGTCAACGTCACCAACAACGGGCCCGACGCGCTGCCGCGCGAAGCGAGCCTGCGCATCGAGAAGCTCGGCGACGACTCGCAGAACTTTACGCTGTTCAGCGGCGAGAGCACGCCGGGGTGCAACGGTGAAACCTGCATGGTTCCCGCGGGACTGGAGAGCGGGCAAACCGCGACCGTCTCGTTCATCGGCGTGTTTGAAGACGTACCGGACGACTGCGGCAAAAACGCCAGGACGCGCGTCTCGCTCCTGCCCGTTCCGGAGCAGGCCGGCGACCCGCGCTCGTTCAACAACGCTTCAGAGGCCTCCGTGATGGTTGAGTGCTCGCAGACCGCCGACGTTTCCGTGACGCTGGATGCCGCTGCGGAAGTGGTGAAGCGCAACGAAACAGTCACCTACGGCATCTCGGCCAAGAACGAAGGCCCGGACAACGCCAGCAACCTGCAGATTCTCGCGAAGCCCGCCCGCGACTCGTGGTTCCTGTTCGATCAAATGGACTCCCGCTGCCGTCGACTGGGTGTCAGTTCGGACGTCGTGTGCACGCTGCCGTCGTTCTCGCCCGGCGAAACCGTGAACATCGATCTCCCCGCGCAGGTGTCGGAGTGGGCGGACTGCTCGGGCGACATGCAGGCCGAAGCCGTGGCGCGCGCCACCCCGTGGGACAAAGACAACCGAGACAACAACAAAGACGACGCGAACATCCGTTGTGAGTAGGTCTACTTGAGCTTCGCGTAGGTGTCGCGCATCAGGATCGTGTCCTTCTCGAGGAGAGGGGACTCGCAGACGACCGTGCCCTGGATCTTGCGGCGTTTGAGCACGGCGAGGAAGTCCTGCCAGCGCGCGTCGCTTTCTTTCAGCGGCAGATGGTGCTTCTCTCCTTTCGGCCCATACGCGATTCCCGAGAAATGCATGTGAACATGCTTCAGGGCGTCTTTGCCCAGGTATGTTTGGTAGGCGTCGAACATCTCGTTCCATTCTTTGGCCGTGTTGATGGCCCCGTTGGTGCGGGCGTGCATGTGCGCCGGGTCCAGCACCGGGTAGATACCGAACTCCTTGCTGACCTTCAGCACCTCTTCCAGCGTGCCGTATTGGGTGGGCTTGCCCATCGTCTCGTAGCCCAAGTTCACGTCAGGAAAGAAGCGCTTCTTCTGTTTCATGATGTCCTCGGTCGCACGGCGGACGTTGTCGTGGGCCTTCTTCGGGTCGCCGCCGAGATAGAACGCGGCGTGGACGCACACGGACTTTGCCCCTGCGAGTTGCGCCATGGCGAGCGCGTCCAAAATACGGCGCTTGCTGGCCGCCATCTTTTCGGGCTCGGACGTGTTCAGATTGATGAAATACGGCGCATGGACGGTCAGGTACATGCCCAGCTCCTCCGCCGTCTCCCGGATCAGCGCCATGCGCTCGGGGTTCACCGGCACGCGCTGCACCCATTCCATTTCCATCGCGGTGATGCCGAGTTTTTTGCTGGCGTGCTTCAATCCTTCCACCGTGCCGCCGGGCTTGGGGGTGGACAGCGGAACTCCGGCGACGGCGAAATGCAGCATGGTGCGCATTGTAGATGCTAGAATCGGCGTGTGCCAATCGCCCGCGACATCATCGACCGGACCATCGCGTCCACGTTGGGCGAGGCCGGTTACGAAGTCGTGGTCATGCTGACGGACGCGGGGCACGAAGCATGGTGGGTGGGCGGCGGCGTCCGCGACATGCTGCTGGGCAAGCTGCCGAACGACATCGATATCGCCACCTCCGCAATGCCGGCCGACGTCGTGAAGCTGTTTCCCAAATCCGATGATTCGGCTTCCGCGCTCGGGGCGGTGGTGGTGAGCCACAAAGGCATGCGCTTCGAAATCACCACGTTCCGCCAGGACGACGCGGCTTCGGACGGCCGCCACCCGGAATCGGTGAAATTCGGCACCCGGCAGGAGGATTCCGTGCGCCGCGACCTGACCGTGAACGCGGTGTACTGGCACCCGGTGACGGTGGAACTGTTCGATCCCCACGGCGGCGAGATGGACGTGAAAGAACTGCTGATCAAATTCATCGGTGACGCCGAGCAGCGCATCCGCCACGACGCGCTGCGCTCCTTGCGCGCGATCCGGTTCCGCGCGTTGCTCAACGGGCAATACCATCCCGCGACGTTCAAGGCCCTGCAGAAGACCGCCGAGCTGACGAAAGGCCTTTCCGGAGGACGGCAGCTGGCCGAGTTCGAGAAGATGCTGATGGGCCCCAACGCCGACCGGGCGCTGGAGGACTTGTGGGAAACCGGCGTGCTCGAGCGCATCCTGCCCGAACTGCATGCCTGCAAAGGCGTCCCGCAGCCCATCGAATACCACAAGGAAGGCGATGTCTGGGCGCACACGCGCCAGCTGGCGCGCAGCTTCACGGATGACCACGGCGCCGACGTGCGCATCGCGGGAGTGTTCCACGACTGCGGCAAAGTGCAGACGTTTTCCGTGAAAGAGCGCATCCGGTTCGATCATCACGCGCAAGTATCAGCCGACATCACGAAAGGCGTGCTGGACCGCATGCAGATGCCGTCCGTGCGGCGCGATAAGATCTGCTGGCTGATCCGGCACCACATGATGATGGGCACGTTCTTCGAGATCGACATGAAGCGCAAGTCGCACTGGTACCACCATCCGTGGTTCTCGGAACTCCTGCAGCTGTTTTGGCTGGATATCGCGGGAACGACCCCGTCGGATTTCCGCATGTACGACAAGATCGTCGACGATTACAACGCCTTCTTGGACAGCCACCCGCGTCCGCAGAAGCCGCTGCTATCCGGCGACGAAGTCATGGCCCTGCTCGGCATCGGGCCCGGCGAACAAGTTGGAAAAGTCCTGAAGGAACTCCACGAGGAGCAGATGGCCAAGCGCATCACCAAAAAAGCCGAAGCCAGGGAATTCCTGCTCAAGCGCAAGTCATGAAGCGGGCGTTCATCATCCACGGCTGGAATTCCGCGCCGCTCGACGGCTGGAAACCGTGGCTGAACAACGAGCTCAACACGCGCGGCTATACCGTGCGCACGCCGCACTTGCCGAATACACGCCATCCCGACAGGTACCGCTGGGTGGAGGAGCTCACGAAGGTCATCGGTACGCCGGATGCTGCGTGCGACTTGATCGGCCACAGCCTCGGCTGCACGGCCATCCTGCGGTACGTCGAATCGCTTGCTCCGGGGCAACGCGTGGGCAAACTCGTTTTGGTGGCCGGATTCGCCGAGGACTTGGGGATAGAGGACGTTGCGAACTTCGTGGACGAGCCGTTCGATTTCGAAAAGATCAAAGCGGCGGCGCGAAACATCATCAGCATCCGCTCCGATGCCGACCCGTATATCTCCCAGCAGCAGTTCGACCGGCTCGAGAAAGCGCTGGGCGCCAAGAAGGTACTGGTGAAGGGCGGCAAACACTTCAGTTCATCCGAGGGCTGCTACCAGTTGTCCGAGGCCCTTGAAGCGATCATTCGTTAGTCCTGCTTCGCGTCCTCCGCCGACTCTGCGATGCGCGCTTGCAGAACCGCGCGAACCGTCATGATGTAGACCAGAGGCACCCGATTGTCATCGCTATTCATGCAATCGTACGCCACGGCCCGGCTCATCAAGCGCGGATCATCGAGATACGCCCGATCGCTTTGCTTTTCAGCGTTAACAAGCGCACGAGCAGCCTCAAACTCCAGTGCCATCATTTTCAAAAAGCTGCAGCCCCTACGGGACGTTCGCAAGAGTGCGTCGACGCGATCGGCCGCCTGCTGATCAATGTCCCGAAGCATCGAAGTCGGATCCTCGCACTGCATGACTGCCTCTGCAGTAGGTTGCCAGGTAGCCGGCAATTCGTGAGTTGCTGCTTCCTTCATGGAAGAAATTTTAAGATTTTGCAAACCCATGTCAATTGTTTGGAAATGACAATTCAGCAGGTGGACATGACTCGAAGAAACAGCTTGTCAAAGAAACGCTACAAGGAGGAGAATGACCCTTATGCCGGGAACGCTTCGCAAGATCGGCATGGTCGCCGCCAACATGCTGCGCCGTGAGCCGTCGGCCGTGGCGGGATCGTGGGACAGGGCGGAGGTGTTTTCGAAGATCCCGCGCGGAATCGGCACGATCATCGACATCGGGGCGCACGCCGGCGAGTTCGCCGCGGCCGCGGCAAAGCAGTTTCCGGACGCCATCATCCTCGGTTTCGAGCCGCTGCGCGCCTGCCAGAAGGCCTGGCACGCCAATACCGCCGGCATCCGCCATCGCGAATACTACGCCTGCGCGCTGGGAGCGGAAAACGGCGTGGCCGTTATCCACCGCAACGCGTTCACGCCCGCGTCTTCCATGCTGCACGGCGAACCGCTTCTGACGAGAGCGTTCCCGTACACGTTTCATTCCAAGGACGAAAAGATCCGCATCCGCAAGCTCGACGACGTGCTCTACGGACGCCATTTGCCGGGCAAGATCCTGCTGAAAATCGACGTGCAGGGCTACGAAGACCGCGTGCTGAAAGGCGCAATGGAAACGCTGAAGTCCGTGGACGCGGTGCTCATCGAGCTGACGGCGAAGCGCCTCTACAAGGAACAAGCCATGGAGGGGGACGTTCGCACGATGTTGGAGCACGCGGGCTTCCGTTTCGCCGGACACTGCGGCGACATTCGGCACCTGCTCACCGGCGACACGGTGCAGCGCGACGCGTTGTTCATCCGGTCCTGACTGGTACAATCCGTTCCGTGCGCCGACGTGCCCTCATCACCGGTAGCAGCGGGCTGATCGGTTCGAGCATGGTGCTTTTTTTGCAGGAACTGGGATGGGAAACGGTCGGGGTGGACAACAACATGCGCTCCGAGTTCTTCGGCAAGGACGGCGACACCGACGCGACCCTGCGCCGCCTGCAGGATGCGGCACCGGACTTCCGCCACACCGATATCGACGTGCGCGACCGCAAGGCCATGGACCAGATCGTGGAAGTGGTGCGCCCTTCGCTGATCGTGCACGCCGCCGCGCAACCCTCGCACGACCTGGCCCGCGACATGCCTCTGGTGGATTTCGACATCAATGCCGTCGGCACCATCAACCTGCTGGAGGCGGCGCGCAAGTACTGCCCCGCGTCGCCGTTCGTGTACTTGAGCACCAACAAGGTCTACGGCGACGCCCCGAACCGCGTTCCGCTGAAGGAATTCCCGCTGCGGTACGACTACGCCGCTCCCGGCATGCAGGGCATCGACGAAACCTGCCCGGTCGACAACGTGCATCACACGCTCATGGGCGCTTCCAAGCTGGCCGCGGACATCCTGGTGCAGGAATACGGGCGCAATTACGCCATGCCCACGGTGTGTTTCCGTTGCGGCTGCCTTACCGGTTCGGCGCAAGCCGGAGCGGAACAGCACGGCTTCTTGGCGTACATGGCCCGCGCCACGGCGGAAGGAAGGACGTACCGCGTGTTCGGATACGGCGGAAAGCAGGTCCGCGACAACCTGCATGCCAAAGACGTATGCGCCGCCGCGTACGCGTTCTTTTGCAACCCCAAGCAGGCGGCTGTCTACAACTTAGGCGGCGGGCGCGCCAACAGCGTGTCGGTCCTGGAAGCGCTGGAGCGTTTCGCGCTGCTGCACGACCGCGAGCCCCGCACGGAACTCCTGGAGAAGCACCGGGTCGGTGATCACCTGTGCTACATCACCGACACGAGGAAGTTCCGCGGCGATTATCCGGAGTGGAAGCCGCAAATGGGGCTGGACGCCATCTTCGAAGAATTCGCACGCACCGCAGCCGTCGCCAAGCCATGCTGAGGATCGCCCACATCGTCAAACCGATGGCCGCGAAACCGGGCAGCGAGCATGCCGTCGCGCAGCCGATCACATTCGAAAGCATGCGCCGCGCCAAGTCGCTGGCGGGGGAGGGGATCGCCGTCGAATTCTGGCCACGGCCTTTCCGGGCGAGTTGCACGCCATCCCCGGAGACTTCCTCCACACCAAGCCGCTGGACCGCTCGGCCGGGGATCTTCGGCCGTTCCGCATTCCGCGTCCGCTGCCCGTTTTGCGTGACGTGCTCGATAGGTTGTATCGCTCTTCCGACGCCGAGTGGTTCATCTACACCAACGTGGATATCGCGTTGCAGCCGCATTTCTATGCGTCGGTGAAGCGGTTCATCGATTCCGGGTACGACGCCTTCACCATCAACCGCCGCACCGTCACGACCGCATACGACGGTCCCGCGGATCTGCCCGGGCTCTATGCCGAGAAGGGGAGTCCTCATCCGGGTTACGACTGCTTCGTGTTTCGCCGCGACGCGTACCCGGCGTACGTGCTGGGCGACGTGCTGCTCGGTTGCGGGCATGTGGACACTCCGCTTGTCTGCTCCATGATCGCCAACGCGAAGAAGTTCAAGGATTTCACCGATGAGCACCTGACGTTCCATTTGGGCGATAGCCGGACGTGGTGGAGCTGGAAATTCCGCGACTACCTGCTGTTCAACGACCGGGAGGCGGCGCGTGCGTTGCTCGAAGCGGCGCGACGCGGCGGATTTTTGGGTCGCATCCGTCCGCATGTACGCGTCCTGCTTCACATACCGCTGCTGAAAAACTCGATACTGGTCCGGGAATGGAAACGCCTCTTTCGGCACGCATGAGTACCCGACGTCCTTCCGTCGGCTGGCTGATTGCAGGCGCGTATTGCCTGACGTTGCTGGCAGCAACGGTGTGGGTGGCCTACGTGTTCGGCGTGCCGGTTCCGTTCGCAGAAACCATGTACTTCACGCGTCTGCTCGAAAACGCGCAGCAGTACGGATACATGGACCTGCGGACGTCTATGCTTGCGATCCGCGAACAACAGGTCTTCTTCCCGACCATGATGGCCCATCTCACGGGCATCGTTTTCGGCCTGCCGGCGCTCAGCGTCGGAAGCGTCCGGTTATTCACCATGTTGACGCCCGTGTTCGCGTTCGCGAGCCTCTTTTGCATCCTGCAACTCGCCCGCGCGACCATGCGCCATCGCCCCGAATCCTCGCGGGTGTGGTTTGCCATCTTCGCCGCCACCGCGATCTTTTCGCTGTCGCATTGGGAAACATGGTCGGCGATGACGTACGCGTTCACCATGGCGGTCGCCCTGTCGTTGTCCGCCCTGACGCTGCTGTCGCTACGCAAACATACGGCCACGGTCGTGGCTTCCGCCGCAGCGCTGTGCTTCATCGCATCGTTCACGCTCTCCAGCGGGTTGGCGACGTGGGTGGCCGCGCTGCCGCTCCTGTGCTGGGCCGACGGAAGGGGAACGCCGCGGTTCAGGCGCGTCGCGGTCATCGCGTGGATGCTGTCCGCCGCGGTGACGTTCGGAATGTTTCTGCTCAGCTACGTGACGTACGTGCCGGTGCATGCGCCGCAGGAAGGCGGCATTCTGCCGCTCAAATACGTTCTGTACTTTTTCACGCTGCTCGGCTCGCCCGTCGCCGGCTGGGCTCAGTACTGGACATGGCCTTCTTTCGGCGCCGGTATCGCGGTATCCGCGGCGACGTTGGCGCTTTTGCGCCGCGTGCGGCGTTCGCCCCGCCGTCAGGAGCTTTTGCCGTGGGTTTCGATCGTGCTGCTGTGCATCGTGACCGCCGCGATGATTACCTTCGGCCGCACGCAGCACGGCTCGGTGACCGCGCTCAGTTCCCGCTTCACCACACTGTTGTGTCCGCTGCTGGTTTCACTCGGAGCAATCGCCGTCATCGAAGAACTGCAGGGCAAACGTGCCCGGTGGTGGCTCATCTGCTTCTTCGTTGTACAAGGCTGCTTCTTGGTCGCGGGAGCGCAAAGCCTGCTGAGTCGGCGCATTCACCTGGCCATTGCCGACGGATGCCTGAGAACGCACCGCATTTCGTCCGACCACTGCTTAGGACGCCTGACGTTCAATATTCCCGAAGAGGCCCGCATGCGGGCGGAGGCCATGGAGCGGCTGGGAGTACTTGAGGAGTTCGTCTTGCCGGCCGATACACCCGTCGGCAAGCGGGTGAAGGACCGCGACGCCGCATGGGTGGATTCCGTGGAGCCGGGGCCCGACACGCCCGTCCTTGTCACGGGCTGGGCCATTCGGGACGGATGCGCCGCCTGGGACGTGGTCTTCACGGCCGGACCGGAACGGACGCTGGTCGCCTACACGCATGCGGTCCGGCCGCGATGGGACGCATTCAAAGGCTGCGGAACCTTCTCCGGCTGGTACCTGGAGCTGGATCCCGCGAAGCTTCCGCCGCAGGCGCTCAAGTACCCCATCGACACATGGGTCTACGACCGCGCATCCGCCTCGCTGATTCCGACCGGGGCGCCGCGGTTTACCATTCAGCCGATGGAAATCCTGTATTCCGGCTGACACGGGGTACAATGCCGCCGTGCAACCGCGCGCCGAAGCACCGGCCTATTCGAACATCGCCCTCGCGCGCGACTTGTGGCGTTTTCTGAAGCCGAACGCCGGCGTTTTCACGTTCGTCACGCTGTCCAGACTCGCCGGAGACATCGCCCGGTTGTATCCGCCGCTCGCCGTCGCCGGCATCATTTCGTATTTGGGCAAGTATCAGGCCGGGGCCGGCATGCCGCTTACTCCGGTATGGCAGGCCATCGCGCTGGCCGGGCTGACATACGCGCTGTTCATCACCTGCCGGCAAACCGCCAAGATCGTGGGGTTCCGCCTTGCCGAGCGACTCGCGCTGGACGCGCAGCTGGAGACGCTCCGGCACCTGTTCCTGCTGGACATGTCGTGGCACGAGAGGGAGAACTCTGGCAACAAGCTCAAACGCATGCAAAAGGGCGGCGACAGCATCGCCATCATCCTGCGCATGTGGCTCAACAGCTTCATCGAAGTTTCGGTCAACTTCGTCGGCATCACGGTCATTTTGGCGTCGTTCGAGCCGCGTCTGGCGCTGGCGATGCTCGGCTTCATGGCCGTTTACCTTCTGCTGTCGGGCTTCTTCACCCGGCGCGCCTCGGCCTTGTCGCACGTCGTCAACGTGCAGGAAGAGGAATTGAGCGGATTGGCGTTCGAGGCCGTCAACAACATCCGCAGCGTGAAGGTGCTCGGCATGTCCGCGCCGCTGCAGGACAGAATGGAGAAGAAGTCCGATCTGGTGATGTCGGACATCGGCAAGCGCGTGTTCTGGTACCAGTCCCGTGACTGGGTGATGGTCATGTATGGCAACGCGTTTTCCCTCACCGTGATCGGCTTCCTGGCCGCCGGCATCGCGGCCGGACGGTATGAAATAGGTCTTCTGGTCCTGTTCATCGATTACTTCCGCAAAATGTGGGAGAACATCGAAGAACTGGCGCGCGTGGTGCTGGATTTCGTCATCGCGAAATTCAGCGTGATGCGGATGACCGAGCTGCTCCGCGAACCCGTCGGCATCGACAGTGAGAAGGGGAAACTGCCGTTCCCGGCCGATTGGAAGGACATCGAGCTGCGCGACGTGTCATTCGGCTACGGCGAAGACCGCGACGTGCTACGGGGTGTTTCCTTCACCATTCGCAAAGGCGAAAGGATCGGCATCGTGGGCGCTTCGGGCGCTGGAAAATCCACGTTGTTCAAGCTGTTGCTGAAAGAACAGGAGGGGTACCAGGGCGAGGTGCTTGTCGGAGGCGTGCCGCTGAAGGACGTCAGCCGTACTTCCTACTTCCGGCATTCGGCAGTGGTGCTGCAGGACACGGAAGTCTTCAACTTCACGCTGCGCGAGAACATCACGCTTGCCCGCCCCGACGCGGCGGCGGACACGGCGCTGCTGGACCGCGCCGTCGCCACCGCTCACGTGGCGGATTTCTTGGGCAGGCTTCCGCAGGGCCTGGAAACGGCCATCGGTGAGAAGGGCATCCGGCTATCGGGTGGGGAGAAACAACGCGTCGGCATCGCGCGGGCCGTCTTCAAGCAGCCCGAGATCCTGTTCCTGGACGAGGCCACGTCGCATTTGGACGTCGAATCCGAGGAGAAGATCCGCGATTCCCTTCATACGTTCTTTCAGACCGTCACGGCGGTCGTCATCGCGCATCGTCTTTCCACCATCAAGGAAATGGACCGCATTCTGGTACTGGAAGATGGCCGGATCGTGGAGCAGGGGACGTTCGACCAGCTGCATGCAAAAAACGGCCGGTTCCGGGAGTTGTGGGATAAACAGAAGTTTTAGACCGTCAGGATGCTGGCGCGATCCTGGAGGCCGATCGAACGGACGATTTCTGCAATGCGTGCCCGGTCGAGCTCGATGACGTAGATGCAGACGCCTTGCTGGCTGACGGCGATTTCCGATCCCCGCACGCCCGCTTCGAGTAGGCGCTGCACTTTCGGGATCAACTCGCCGGCTTCGTATTTGCTGATGCCGGAGCACGAGCCTACCAGGCTGCCGAGCTTGTCAAAGTCATCCCAGTCGTCGATGGCTCCGGAGCGAACTGCCATAGTGGACAAGTATACTGTGCACGAAAAACTTTCCGCAATAGTGGTGGGCCAGGGTGGAGTCGAACCACCGACCGCAGGTGTATAAGTCCTGAGCTCTAACCAACTGAGCTACTGGCCCTTGAGACGCATGCTACTACACTTTCACCATCGCGTCCCTTTTCGAAAAACGGCCGGCAAGCCGATCTGGGCCAACTCAGCTACTGGGACCCGTACGTCAAAAGACCTACCACCTTCACACACCGTAAAAAGAGCCCCTGCACTCTCGGGAAGCCGAACTACTTGGCTGCCTCGACGCTGACCAACGTGGCCATTTCGCGGCTGCGGTTGAATTTCATGACCTTCGCCTTGCGGAAAGCGACCTTACCCGGAATGGAAGCATGCAGCGTCCAGTCCTTGGCGGCGTACACGTTCGTACCAGGGCGGTACCAGAAGCCCTTCTGGCGCACGAGCACTTCTCCGGCATTCACGACTTCGCCCTCGAAGCGCTTTACGCCGCGGCGCTTGGACCGACTATCTCGGCCGTTGCTGGTAGATCCACCTGCTTTCTTAGTTGCCATAGTGCAAGCAGTCTACAGATCCCAAAATATGGGCACAAGGGGAAAATGGGTACGAAAAAACCGCCTCGCGGCGGCTTTCGTTGGCTTGCGAATTGGTTGCGGGGACAGGATTCGAACCTGTGACCTCCAGGTTATGAGCCTGGCGAGCTACCAGCTGCTCCACCCCGCGTCGCGAAGCGCAGTATCGCGCGGCGCAGCGCAAATTGCAAACCCTTACAGCGGCTTCTTCAAATCGTCGATCTTGTCGCGGTTGAACAGGTACAAGCGCCAGTGGTCCAGCACCCGGATGTTTCGGAGGTTCTCCTCGTACACGGCTTGTTTCTCTTCCTCCGTCAGTTCGCCGACGGCGGCCACCTGCACGGCTTCGGGCTTCTGGGTAAAGATGAGCACCTTCTCGCCCGGGTTCAAAAGCCCGATGCTCTCCTTGGCGTACTTGTCTTTGTACTGCGAGGACTTCAGGTATTCGAAGTTCTGGTAGCCGGCCGTAATCTCTGCCTTCAGCTTAGCGTTGCGCTCCTGCATGGAGATCAGCTGCTGGTCGAACAGCACGTTCTTGTAGTACGACAGCGCCAAGCCGAACGCCATCAGTCCGACCACGCACAAACCGATGACGATCGTCATTTGCTTCGGAAACGGCGCGGCATCCTTGTACGACATGGACCCCAAGTATACGGAGATCGTTTTGCTGGCGGTAGCCGAGAAAACCCATTGGACGCCGCGGAAGCCGGAGAGTCCAGGGAGAAGCCATCGGCGGACTCCCCGGCGTCTCCGGCTTCCTTCCGCTGCGAGAATCAGTATCATCGAATCATGCGCATCTTTTGCAGCGGTATCGGCGGCATCGGACTCTCGGCCTACGCCTCGCACATGAAGGCGGCGGGGCACGATGTCTCGGGCAGCGACAAGAACGATTCGCCGCTCATCCAATCGTTGGCGAAGCAGGGGATCCGCGTCTCGCTGAAACAAGACGGCTCCGCGCTACCCGACGGGCTGGACCTGCTGGTGTATTCCGAAGCCGTTCCGCCGACCGCCCCTGAGCGCGCATTGGCCAAGGAGAGGGGAGTGCGGCAGATTTCGTATTTCGCTGGTCTCGGCGAAATGACCGCCGGAAAGCGCCTGATCGCGATGTGCGGAACGCACGGCAAATCCTCGACCACGGCCATGGTGTCGCGGCTGCTGATCGAATCCGGCTTGGACCCGAACGTTGTGGTGGGTACCAAGCTGCGCGAGCTCGACGGCCGCAACTGGCGCAAGGCGGCCAACGACCTGTGGGCGGTGGAGGCATGCGAGTACCGCCGTTCGTTCCATTATCTGTCGCCCAAGATCGTGCTGATGACCAACGCCGACGGCGACCACTACGACGCGTTCAAAGACCTGCCCGACTACGAGCAGGCATTCGTGGATTTTCTCAAGAAACTGCCGTCCGACGGCATCGTCATCGCGCACGGTAACGACGCGCAGGTGGTAGGCATCATCAAGAAGGCCGGCAAGACGTTCATCGACGCCGACACGCAGCCGCTCCTCGCACTCAAAACCCCCGGCCTGCACATGCGCAAGAACGCGCAGCTCGTGCTGGCCCTGGCGGAGCACCTGGGGCTGGATGCCAAGAAGTCGCAGGACATCGTCTCGCAGTACGCGGGCTCGTGGCGCCGCATGGAAGTGAAGGGCCATGGCGCGAACGGCTCCCTCATCATCGACGACTACGGCCACCATCCGGTGGAAATCAAAGCAACGCTGCAGGGTGCCAAAGAGGCCTATGCCGGCAAGCGCATCGTTGCCGTCTTCCAGCCGCATACGAATAACAGAACGCTGGCGCTATGGGACGACTTCGCCGCATCGTTCACGGACGCCGGCCTTGTGGTGGTGCTGCCGGTCTACGACGCCCGTCCGGAGAAGGACGTCGAACTCGCCGACGTGCCAAAACTCACGGCTGCCATCGCCAAAGCTAGCAACGTGGAGGCGCTGCACGCCCCGACCCTGGAACATGCCGAACACCTGCTGAACGAATCCGTGCTGCGGGAGGACGACGTCGCGGTGGTGCTGGGTGCCGGCGACAGCACGAAGCTGGCGGCGAAACTGGCGGCCAAAGCCTGATTATTTCCGGTTGCCGCGCTCCTTGGCTTCGCGCGCTTCCACGGCACGCTGCAACGAGCGGCGGCTGGGCGCATTGCGTTCCGGGACTTCGGCTTCTTTCTCGACATCGCAGTTCAGGGTGATCAACTTGGTCACGCGTCCGCCGGCGGTGATTTGCGCGGACTGCGGGGCGGGCTGGTAGCAATTGTCCGTCTTTCCGATGTAGATGGAATACCGGCCGGCGGGCAGGTTCGTAAACGTCTTGGGGGTTTTACCCGAAAGACGCTTGGGGCCGATGATGCGGAACAGCAATCCGGACGGATCGCTCGTGACGCCCAGCTGGCCGAGCTTCGTGTACGAGTACTGGATGAGGAACCGGTAATTGTCGTTGGGATAGATGGTGAACTCGTACTGCTGCGCGTCGAGTGTTCGCAGAAGCGCATCGCCGCGGTACACGCTGATTTTGGTGGACATGCCTTCCGGCGGGGCGATGCTCAGGATCATCTGACCCATCTCGGAGATGGTGTACGAATAGCTCTTCTCGTCCACTCCGGCGTCCTTGCTCGTGCGCGTGGTGCCGCTGGCGGTCTGCATGGTCCATACTCCCGGCTTCGTCGGGGTCACCTGGTCGATGCGAATGGTGGCCTGGATGGCGGCGTGCGCGGACGGCACGACGAACATGCCTGCTGCAAAAAAAGCGGACAAAAGAAGGGATCGGTAGTGCATACGGTCATCCTAAGGAACACGTTTTGTCGTGTACAGCAAACGTTGTGGACATGCATTCTGCGGGCTTGCGCGGCGCATTAAGGCCTTAACGTCCGTCCAGGGCCTCGGCAAGCGCGGTGCTCCAACGCGACCGGAGCGACGCCAGGTCCGCGTCCAGCAGCGTGGTGCCGCTGCGTTCCACCGTCATGCGGCCGGCGGACGTGGTTTCACCGATGAGCACCGGGGCGCAGCCGTGTTTCTTGGCGAGCGCCTGGAACGCTTCGGCGTCCGCCTCCTCGACTTCCAGCACGAAACCGCCGGTCTCCGAAAACAGAAGCGTGTCGCTGCGCAGGGCGGGGGACAGCGCGGAACAGTCGATGTTCACGCCCACGTTGCCGCCGACTTTCCGCTGCGGCAGCGTCATCTCGAACAGGGCAAGCAAGAGGCCGCCGTCGCTGATGTCGTGGGACGACCGGACCAGCCCGGCCTGCACGGCTGCTGCCACGAATTCGATCTGCTTCTTGGCCTCCGTGAAGTCCGGCGTCGGCACGTTCGCACCCAGCAGGGCGTTGCGCTCGGCGCCGGAAAGTTGCTCCAGAACCTGGTAGTACGCCGAACCGCCGCACTCGTCCTTGCGTTCGCCCAAGAGGAACAGACGCGATCCCGCCTTCTTCAGCTGCATGTTCACGGCCTTCCGGGCGTCGGGCATCACGCCGACCACGCACACGTTGGCGGTGGGGTCGATGGGGCCTTCCTTGGTCGCGTTGTACAGGCTGACGTTGCCGCTGATGACGGGCACCGCCTCGCCGCCGATGTTCACGCCCTTCAGCGCGTCGGTGATGCCGGCAACGCCCTGCTCCAATGCCCAAAGCTGTTCGGGGATCTCGGGATTGCCGTAGTTCAGACAGTCGGTGATGCAGCGCGGCAGCGCGCCGACGGCGGCCACGTTTCGCATGTTTTCAACCACGGCGTTCACGCCCTGCAGGTATGGCGAAATGCGTCCGTAGCGGCCGTTGCCGCCCGATGCCAGCGCGACGCCGGTGAACGCTTCCTCCTTCTTCAGGTCCTCGCTCCAGCCCGGATGCGTGCCGGTGAGCACGTAACTCTGCAGATCGACGAGAGGCATGATCACGCTGGCGTCGGCCTCGCCCGGTTCGATGACGGTGTTGCCGATGATGTTCTTGTCGTAGTGGCGGAACACGCGCGACTTGCTGGCGTGGGTCGGATGACTGATCATGGCCGAGAAGATCTCGGCGATGGAGAACGTCTTCTTGCCGGACTTCACGCGGTCGGCCGTGCATGACAGCGAAGGCTCCGCGAAGGACGTTTCGGGCTTCTTGGTCGGCCGGACGTACTGCAGGCCGGACGTGATGTCCGAGGCATTGGCGCTGCAGACGACTTCGCCGTCGTGCAACAGGGTATAGGTGGGGTCTTCCTGTACTTTGCCGACCACGCTGGCACGGGCGCCCTCGGCCACGCTCGGCAGGTCCCACGTCACGTTGTAGTGTTTCAGGATGGTCTCGGTAAGCGACGGGTGGCAGATCCAGCAGAAGCGCTCCTGTGTCTCCGCGCACGCGATGACTTCTGGCGGCAAGCCGGGCAATGCCACGTGGATCTTGTTCAGATCAACGACGGCTCCCATGCCGACCGGGGCGACCTGTTCCACCGACGCGCACACGTTGCCGCCGGCGCCCAGGTCCTTGAAGCTGACTTTGTCGAGTTTCTTTTCCTTCACCAGCCAGTCGAACAGATCGTACGTGCTCTGCAGCAGGTGGCGTTCCAGGAACGGGTTGGGCTCCTGCACGGCGCCGGAGTTTTTCTCGGCGTCCTCGTCCTCCATGACCACGGAAGCGAACGACGCTCCGCCGAAGCCGCTCTTATCGGTGGCTTTTCCGACGATGATGATGTCGTAACCGACCTTGCCGGCCTCCGCCTGGACGTAACTGTGGATGATTTCATCCTCGCGCAGCAGTCCCAGACTGACCACGTTCACCAGGCAGCTCAAATTGAACGCCGTGTCGAACACGGTGTCGCCACCCAGGTTCGGGATGCCCAGCGCGTTGCCGTAGCCGGCGATGCCGCGGATGACCTCTTTGCTGATGGAACGCGTTTCATTGTCCTTCAGGTCGCCCAAGCGCAGCGAGTCCATGGAGCCGATGACGCGGGCTCCCATACACAGCACGTCGCGAACGCAGCCGCCCACACCGGTCGCGGCGCCTTCGTACGGAACGACTTGCGAGGGATGGTTGTGCGACTCGTGGCTGACCACCAGACCCCATCGCTTGTTCTTGGGACCGTCGGTGATGGCGATGATGCCGCTGTCTTCCTTGGGCCCGAGGATCACGTGCTTGCCGGTGGTCGGGAACTGCTTCAGGAAACGGCGGCTGGACTTGTAACTGCAGTGCTCGCTGCCCTGGATGCCCCAAATGGTCGCCTCCGTCACGGTCGGAGGGCGCTTAATCATCTGCTGCACCTTCCGCGCTTCCTCCACCGTCAGGCCGATCTTGTGCTTCGCCAAAGCGGCGCGCACTTCATCGTCGGTCATGTCGGCGAACGGGAGAGTGGGTGTCGGCATGCGAAAGTGGGTGAGCGGATTGTAAACGCTCTCCCCCCGGTCGTCACGGCGAATCGGAAACCGTCAGGCCACCCAGCCTCCGGCCGTGAACACGTCGATGTATCCGGTTTCCAGCACGATCGAAATCAGCACGAACGCGGGCACCAGCAATTCCGCCACCAGCGACGGCCAGCGCTTCCTGGAATGCGAAACAAAATGCGCCCCGGCCGCCGCCAGAAGTATGAAGACGGGAAGCATGTAACGAATCGAGCCGGCGGCGTTGTAGTAGCGGGCCCCCAGGTACACGAACCACAGGATGAACGCGGCCGCGTACAGCGGCAGGCGGGTTCCGAGGCCGGATGCGTGTTTGCGCAGGGAAGCAAGCATGTCCGCGCCGAACATTCCCGTCATGGCGGCAAGCATGAGCGGATACGCCAGCTTGCTGAGCTGGTTCGGGTCGGGCAAGCCGCCTTTCATGGCGGGCCAGAACATCCGGTACAGCTTGGCATGGAACACGCCGAGATAGTTTCCGCCGCCGTTCCAGCCATAGGCGTTAACAGCCACGAATGGGATGCGCCAGTCGCCGAAAGTGACTTCCGAGAAGACGAGGTACGTCGCGCATCCTCCCACGGTCGCGAGGCCGACCAGCCAAGCCTGCCACGAGAAAAGCCCGTCGAGGATGCTGCGTCTGCGCAACGCGACGAACAGGTGGGGCAACACGCACAATGCGGCTCCCACGATGCGGGTGGCGCTCATCACGTAGCCGTGCAAAGCCGCGCCGATCCACGCGTGCTTGCGCTTGTCGGTGCTCCAATAGAAAAACCCGAGCAGGTTCATGCAGAAGAGCGATTCGGTGTACGCGGCGGCGAAGTAGAAGGCGGTCGGGAAGGACACGATGAGCGCCACGCCGTACCACAGCGCGCGTTTGGAGAACCCCCACCGGCCGGCCAGCAACAGGAAATAGGCCCAAAAGCCGAACGTCGCGAGGTGCGACGTAAGAAGCAACGCCACCCTGGTCGGCAGCCCGGTGGCGTTCTTTACGATCCAAGATGCCGTCGGGTAACCGGGGAAGAAGGTCAGATTCACGCTGTTCATATCGGCCGAGTTCGGCGGCCAGTTGCTGTGGTACCCGGTATCCACGATGTTGCGGTACCAATTTGAATCCCACTGCACCATCGAGTGGAATTTGCTGTAGAACGGGGTGGGCCGGGCAAACAACAGCACGACGAACACCTGCAACACGGTGATGCAAGCTGCCGTCGTCAGAACCGCGGCGAGGGCGCGGACCGCGGTTCGGTCACGCGCATGCTCGCGCACGGCGCCGCCCACGACGGGAATCGCTGGCCAAACGGCGATATCGGTTTTTGTGTGGCTCAATCGGGACAGTATACCAGATTTTCGCCTCCGGCAGAAGCTTGGTATGCTCTACGACATGAGGAAAATCCTGTCTTCGCTCCGCTCGCAGCGGCGCATCGCCGGCGGCGCCGCGGTCCTGGCCGGCACGTCACTGGCGGCATCGGTGTTCGGCTTCCTGCGCGACCAGGCGTTTTCGCTGAATTTCCCGCTGGATTCCGACCCGCTCGGCGTCGCCTCGGTGTACATCGCGGCATTCCGCCCAAGCGACCTGCTGTTCCAGGTCTTCGTCATGTCCAGCCTGAGCGTGATCTTGGTCCCGTTCCTGGCCACGCACCTCGCGCACAAGCGTGACGAAGAGATGAATGCCATCACCACCAGCACGCTCATCATCTTCGGAACCGGTTTCGGGCTCGTGGCGCTGATCATGGCCGTCGTCTTCCCGGCCATCGCGCCGTCCATGACCAAGTTCACCGGCCCCAGCCTGGAGCTGTACATCAAGTTCGGCCGCATCGCGCTGCTCACGAACTTCTTGTTCGTGTTCGGCAATACCATCGGCCAGTACCTCATCACGGTGCAGAGGTATTGGATCTACGGCATCACACCCATCATCTGGTCGGCCGGAACGATCGGCGGCGCGTACCTGCTCACGCCGCACGTGGGTCCCATGGGACCGATCTACGGCACGCTCATCGGGACCATCGCGTATCTTGCGGTGCGTTTCGCCGGCGTCGTCCGCGCGGGGTTCCGCTTCCGCGTTCCGAAGGGGATCATCCACCCGGAATGGAAGCAGATGGGATGGCTGATCATCCCGCGCATGGGCGCGCTGGGAGCGCTGCAACTCCAACTGCTGCTGCTCGACAGGCTGGGATCCGGCCTCGGCAACAACATGGTCGCCGTGAACCAGTTCGCCAGCAATTTCGAATCCGTCATCCCGGGCATCGTCGGCATCGCCATCGCGCAATCGGCGTTCTCGCTGCTGAGCCAGTCCGCCGCCACCGGCGACCTGAAGCGGTTCAAGGCCAACATCGCCACCGGCATGATGGTGAACCTGACGCTGGCCATACCGGGCGCGCTGTGCCTGGCCGTGTGCGCACCCGTTGCCGTGTGGCTGCTGCACCTGGAAGGCGAAACCGCGCGCCTGTTCACGACCGCGCTGTGGATCTACAGCGTGGCCGTCCCGTTCGAGAGCACCAACCACATCTTGTTGCGCGCCTTCTATTCGTTGAAGAACACGCTCTGGCCGGCCATTTCCAGCGTGGTCAGCTGCACCATCGCCGTCACGACCGGCTACCTGCTCATCGGTTCGCTGGGCCTGTATTCGCTGGCGGTGGCGTACATCGTCGCCCAGATCGCGCAGGCCACGTTCCTCGGCCTCATGCTGGTCCGCCTGATGCACCGCAAACTGAAGAAGTCCGACATGGAGCCGGCGGGGGTGCTGATCGAACCGTAGGACGACAAGGAATCCATGAATACAACGACGACAAGGGCCCAAGCGGATCCTTGTCGTCGTTGACTTCTATGTCGTCCTGCTTTTAGCGCCGCTTGAGCTCAACCGTGGAAGGGCGGGCGGTGTTGTTGGTGGCCTTCACGGAACCCGTGATGCGCACGATACGGGCCTGCGTGGAATTGAGCGGGTTCAGGGTCAGCAACACCTGCTTGCCGGTCAGGTCCAGGGCCTCGCGGCCGCTGAGACTGTAACTGACCTCCACCTGGGTGTCGTTCGTCACTTGGAACGTCTTGGATTCGCCGGTGGAAAGCGTGATCGTGATGCTGTCGGTGCCGATGGACTGCAGCGTGCCGTTGGCCGAGAGCAGGGGATTGAGCGAGATGTTCGTGACGATGAACAGCGAACCGTTGATCGTGTTGGAATTCACGCGCCAGCCGCGGACGCGCACCTGCATGCCGACCTGGATGTCGCTGGGAAGCAGGTAGCGGCGGCTCGTCTTGCCCTCGGAGATGATCTCGTAATCGCTTTCGGTCGCGAGGATGACGGTGACGAGCTGGCCGTTGGTGGCGCGGATCTTGAACTCGCCGCCCTCCTCGGCGAACTTCTGCTTATCCGTCACGGTCACCTGCTCGACGGTGCCGGTGACGGTCACGCGCGGGCCGATGCCCTCAAGGGCGAGCGCAGTGGACGGAAGAAGGGTCGAGACGATGACCAAGGTTCCAAGAAGTTTTCGCATGGTGCGGTGGGTGAAAAAGTAGAGGAAGTGTACCAGGTAGACGTACGACGACCCCCTACTCTTACATTGAAACCACGCGAAAACGGTCGCATGGTACGGAAAGCCCGTCTGACATGCCCGGAGGCGCTATTTCTTGCGGACCTGCGTGAAGTCGAGCTCGACCGGAGTGTCGCGGTCGAAGATGAGCACCAGCACGGTGAGCTTGCCCTTGTCGACGTCCACGGCATCCACGGCGCCTTCGTAGTTCTTGAACGGACCGTCGATGATGACCACGAGGTCGCCGATCTGGAAGTCGCTCTTGAACTTGGCTCCCTGCTCGCCGACGCGGCGCTCGATGACGCCGAATTCCTCCGGGGTCACCGGAACCGGAATGTTGCCGGAACCGACGAAACCGGTGACGTTCGGAGTGTTGCGTACCATGTACCAGCTGTCATCGGTCACGATCATGTCCACGAGCACGTAGCCGGGGAACAGCTTGCGCTCCTCCTCGATGGGCTCGCCTTTCTTGAAGACGATCTGCTTTTCCTTGGGAACCACCACGGTGAAGATGTACTCCTTCATGCCGAGCGTCTCGGCGCGCTGCTCAAGAGATTTCTTCACGCTGTCTTCGTAGCCGGAATACGTGTGGATGACGTACCAGTTACGACCTGCTGAAGGATCCTGTTTGGCCATGGTGGGTATGGAAGGAAGCTGATTAACGAACCGTCAGGCGGAGAAGCTCCGTGAAGGCCGCGTCGACGACGCCGAAGAACGACGCCGTGACGATGATGAAGACGACGGTGATGCCCGTAAGGCGGATGGCCTGCTGCTGCGTGGGCCACGTGACGTGGCGAAGCTCCTCAAGGCTGCCGGTGAAATAGTCGACGATGGCGTTCATGGTCTGAGAATCGGAAACCGGACATACGCTAAAAAGGGGCGCCGGTAGTGGGAATAGTACTACGAAAGCGGCTGTTTGCACAAGGGCTGAGGGGATTCAGGGGAAACAGGGAGATAGGGGATTCAAGAAAAAGTTCCTCTGTTTCACCTGATTCTCCTGTCTCCTTTGTATCTTACAAGTTGTACTGCGGCGGCTCGAACGCGTGGATCTTGGTGATCGGCAGAGCCACGAACCACACGCTTCCCTTGATGTTCTCCTCGGGCACGAACGAAGACGTCTCGGTGCCGACGTGCGAGAAGCTGCGCGAATCCAGGCTTCCCTGGCGGTTGTCGCCCAGCACGAAGTACTGGTTCGAGGGCACGCGGAACACCTCCTCCGCGGTGTCGCCGCCGTTCACAGGGTAGCGGAACGTGCTGCCGTCGCTGGCCTCGCTGAGGTACGGCTCGGTGAGCTTGATGTCTCCTTTCTTCGGATCGCGCAGGAACACGTAGCCGTTGCGGATGACGATCGTGTCGCCCGGCAAGCCGATGACACGCTTTACGTAGTATTTGCCCGGATCGGTTTGAGGCCTGAACACCACGATGTCGCCGCGGGATGGCGAACCGAAGAGGTACCGGAACTTATTGATGACGATGTACTCCTTGTGCTCCAGGGTATCGACCATGGAATTGCCCTCGATCTGGAACGGGGACACGATGAACGTACGGATCACGGCGACGATCGCCACGATGATGACGATGTTCAAAATGACATCGAACAGATGGAAGAGAATGCCGCGCGGTCTCGGAGAAGTCATGCGGTAGACAGTATAGCAGAACAGACCGTGAAGGGCTAAACGATCTTCCTGTTCTTCCGCAGGGGATCGGCGGTGGAGTACACTGGGCGGCAGTGGAACGCCTCAACCGATTTTTCTTCACCGGCCATCTGGAAGAGGAGGAGGTCATGAAGCGCATCGTGCACAAGCACTGGCTCGTCATGTTGGAGCGGTTGTTCTGGCCGAGCGCGGCGTTCATCGCCATATTCGCCGTGGCCGTCTACCTGCCCGACAAGTACGTCCTGTACGGCGCCCTGGCCGCGACGCTCGCCAACGCGTTTTGGTGGGCACGCAACTTCATGGACTACTTCCTGGACGCCTGGGTGATCACCAACAAGGGCGTCATCGACTTGGCCTGGCACGGCTGGTTCCACCGCCAGGCGTCGCGCACGCTGTACAGCGACATCCAGTCCGTGAGTTACGAAATCAAAGGCGTGCCGGCCACGCTGCTACGGTTCGGTACGATCACCGTGGAGAAAATTTCCACCGGCTCGACGGTGTCGCTGGACCACGTCCACAAGCCTAAAACCGTCGAAACGACCATTTTGGAGGGGCTGGAGGCGTACATGCACAAGAAAAACCTGAAGGACGCCACAGTGGTGCAGGGCATTTTGGCCGAATTCGTCGCGGGAACGCTGCAGAAGCAGTCGTTCGAGAAGGCCAAGCCCGTGGCGCCCGTGTCGGCCGCTCCAGCCAAAAAGAAAAAATGATGTGGCTCTTGCCAGCCGCCGTCGTGCTCGCGCTGATCATCGGCGTCGTGTTCACGGTGCTCCTCGCGCGCGGCCGCACGCTGAAAGGCGCCGCCGCGACGCAGATTTTCCGGGCCTGGGAGCATGCTCGCCAGCAGCAGAGCGACACGCTCAAGGTCATGGAAGCCGACAAAGTCCTCGACAAGGCGCTCAAACTGCTCGGGTTCCAGGGTTCGCTGGGCGACAAGCTCAAGCAGGCCGGCCCGCGCTTCCGCGACGTGAACGCGGTGTGGTCGGCGCACAAGCTTCGCAACCGGCTGGCGCATGAGCTCAACAGCAGCCCGACTCCGGACGAGACAAAGCGCGCGATGGCGGCATTCAAGGCCGCGCTGAAGGATTTGGGCGCCAAGCTGTAGGAACGAGGCCGCCTGCGTTACAATCATGCCGATGAAACCCGAACTCGTCGTCATCGGCCTCGGCAACTTGGGCAAGGCCTACGAGGATACTCGGCACAACGTGGGCTTCCAGGCGGTGGAGATCATGGCCGAAGCGCTGGGCGCCACGCCGTGGGCCGACAAGCAGAAATTCCTGGCGCACGTCGCCGAGGGCACGTTTGAGGGCCACCCGGTGCTGTTCGCCAAGCCGACGACGTACATGAACCTGTCGGGCCAAGCGATCAAAAAGATGGTGGATTTCTACAAACTGAATCCGGCGGCCCAGGTGCTGGTGGTCTGCGACGACATCGATCTGCCGCTGGGGACGCACCGCTTCCGCATGAACGGCGGGCCCGGCACGCACAACGGGCTGAAGTCCGTCATCGAGGCGTTCGGCGAGAACGTTCCGCGTCTGCGCATCGGACTGGGAAGGCAGCCCGAAGGAGCCGACCTGGCGTCGTGGGTGCTGTCGCGTCTTCCCGCCGAAGACCGCAAACTCATGTGGCCGGCGTTCGAGAGTCTTCCGGAACACATGCGCACCGTTTTGGCCGCACGCACCGCATGACCCCGGCGCGCCGTCTGGGATTGTACGCATGGGGCGGCCCCGGGACCGTTGAATTGCTGAACGTGAAGTACAAGGGATGGGGGACGAACGTCGACGAAGAGAGCTTCCTGCGGATGTATGATCCGCCGTTTTTGGACAAAGCGAAAAAACTGGGCGTGACGGACATGTGGGTGACGTACGGCTGGGGATTCGGCGAAAATCGCGAGCAACCGCACAGGGAATTCCTGCGCCGGCGGCTGCCGCACTTCCGCGAGCGCGGCATCCGCACGCATGCGTACGTGCAGGGACCGAACGTCGTGACGGCAGACTTCCGCGGCCGCGACGTGTTCTGCGTAAATCCGCACGGCAAGCGGATTCCCTACAGCGCCGGCCGCAGCATGATCTGCCTGCACAATCCCGAGGCGCGGGCGACGCTCATGTCCCGCGTGGCCGCGGCGTGCTGCGAGGACGTGGACGGCGTGTACATGGACAACATCGTGTTCGGCATGCCGCCGAACTACGTGAGCGCGGATTATGCGCCGTTCTTCGGCTGCGCGTGCCGCTGGTGCCGCGACGCTTACGAGCGGCGGTTTCACGCGGCGCTGCCCGGCCGCGCGCGCAAAGGCCCGGAGGTCGTCAATTGCCTGGAGCTGCGCTGCCGGGCGACCGAGCAACTGCTGAAAGACTGCGCGGCGCTGTGCCGTTCGTCGGGCAAGCAGTTCGGCGTGAACCTCTACGATCCGGTATGGCACGCGCCAGAGTTCTTCTTCGGCTACTCGCTCCGGGACGCGCTGCCGCACCTGAGCTACTTGATGTTCGAAAACCACGGCCTCACCGGTCCCGGCCGCGTGAACAACGTGCACCTTCGGGAAATCATCCGCGGCGCGGACAAACCCGTGTTCATCGTCTCCTATAGAAAGGGGATCGGCTGCGACGCGCAGTGGTCGCAGGACGACATCGACACGATCGCCTCGGAGGCGGCGGAACTCGGATACTTCCCGTGCCTGAAAGCGTCGGAATTCATGGATGGCAGGACGTGGCACGGCCTGCGCATCCGCGAATGGGAGCGGCCCCACGTGCGGCGCGCCCAGTTGCCGGCCCCGTTGGTGACGCCCGTGGCGCTGCCGAAATCCACTCCGATCAAGCGCCTCAAGTCGCGGGTGCTGGCATCGCTGCACATGCGGTTGTCGAACGCGTTCTTCGAACTGCCGCTGCCGCCGTGGGTCGACCGCCGCAAAATCTTCGCGCGGATGTGCCGCGCGCCTCACGCGTTCACGCGGGACGCTTCGGCTGCGGAGCGGGAGTGAGCGGCGGACGGTAGAAGACGTGCAGGAGTGTCGCGACGCTCACGCCCACCACGCACACGCTGGCGCCGATGGCCCACTCGGCCAGGCTGCCGAGCACGGTCGCATTGCCCGACGCGATGCCACGCATGACGGCGAACACCGCGCTGAAGAAGGAACCGACGTAATAGTCGCGCGGGAACGGCCCGACCCAGCTCTGGAACCACCAGATCTCCCGCCGGTTGTAGCGCCGCAAACCAAAGTTGGGATTGAACACGAACCACAGATAATCCCAAAATACGGTGAAGAGCGCGAGCCCGGACAACACGGTGAATTCCAACGCCCATGACCACGGCAGGAACAGCACCGGCATGTGGAAAAACAACAGAAACATCGTGAACAGCCAGAAGTGGTACCCGGTCAGCTCCTTGCCGTTGAACAGGCGCAGGATCCACGGCGGACCGTAGCGCCACGTGGGCAACTTTTTCGCCCAGCCGTACTCGCCCTCGATCTGCACCTCCAAGAACGCCGTCACCACGGACAACACCAGGATGAAGGTCGACAAAGCGATGAAGGACGGCGGCGGGAGCGGAGAGATGGCGATCGGCGACACGCGGGCATCGTACATGGTAGAATGAAGCCATGCCAAACGACACGCCGACAGAAACAGCGATCTTCGCCGCCGGATGCTTCTGGGGAGTGGAGGAGATGTTCCGCAAACTCGACGGCGTGGTGTCCACGGCGGTCGGCTACACCGGCGGCATGACGGAAAACCCCACGTACGAAGAAGTCTGCACGGACCGCACCGGCCACGCCGAGGCGGTGAAAATCGTCTACGACCCGAAAAAGATCGCCTACGGCAAACTCCTGGAGCTGTTCTTCGACAACCACAATCCGACCACGCCCAACCAGCAAGGCCCGGACTACGGCAGCCAGTACCGCTCGGCGGTGTTCTACGAAAGCGACGCGCAGCGCAAGGAGGCCGAAGCCGCCAAGGAAATGGTGGAGAAATCCGGCCGCTGGAAAAAGCCCGTCGTCACGCAGATCGTTCCCGCGCAGACGTTCTTCCCGGCCGAAGACTACCATCAGAAGTACCTGATGAAGCGCGGCTTGGGCTCCTGCCACATCTAGGCTACAGTCCGGCTCCGCATTTCCCGCCGACCATGAACAAAACCCCGCCCGTGCCGACCGATGGACTGCCAGAAGGGGAACGCCGGCGCATCCGGGAAGTCTGCGCGTTCGCCCGCAAGCATCTGGGTTCTTTGCGGCGGCGCAGCGGCGAAGATTACGTCGCCCACGGCTGCGAAGTGGCGACCACGCTGGCGGAAATGACCGACGATCCGTCGCTGCTGGCCGTCGCGGTGTTGCACGACCTGCCGCTGCACCCCGACGGGACGAAGCTGCTCGCGCAGAGCCCGCTGAAGCCCGACGAGCGCATCCTGGTGCGGTCCATGCACGCCCTGCGGCGGCTGCACTCCGATGAAAGTTCGCGCGACTTAGACACCATCATCACCGCGGTGACGGGAGACGCGCGCCTGTTGCCGTTGCGCATGGCGCACCGCCTCAACGACGTCCGGCACCTGAAGCGCTTCGATAAGAAAACCCAGCTGCAGATCGCCCGCGAGTCGTTGCACATCTATTCGGCGATCGCCGGGCGGCTGGGCATGCGCAGTTGGCGTCGCGAAATGGAAAGCGCGTGTTTCCGCATCGTGTCGCCCGTCGTGGCCGCCAACCTGGAGCGCAAGCTGGCGCAGTGCCGCAAGCTGGACCTGTCGTGCCTGATGCACACCAAGAAGTTCCTCAGTCGCAAACTGCAGCAGCGGGGGATCAAGCACGAGCTGAGCTTCCGCGTGAAGACGACATACTCGATCTACCGCAAGATGGTCCTGAAGCACCGGCGGTTCGAGGAGCTCACCGACCGTCTGGCGCTGCGGATCGTGGTACCCCGGCTGGAGGATTGCTACCTCGCGCTCGGCGTGGTGCACGCGTCGCTGCATCCCATCCCCGGCAAGCTCAAGGACTACATCGGTTCGCCGAAGGAAAACGGCTACCGCTCGGTGCACACCGTGGTCTACCCGCTGCCGGGCGTGACGGAACTGCCGATCGAAATCCAAATCCGGACGGCGGAAATGGACTGGCAATGCGAGTACGGCATGGCGCGGCACTCGGAATACAAGGACTACCTCTACGCGCTGAACGCCCCGTCCACGCGCATCAACCTCTTCCAGAACCTGGCCGCCCTGCGCGAGCAGTCGCGCTCGCCGGAGCAATTCGAGGAGGCGCTGCGGACGTACTTCCAAGACAGCCACATGCCGGTGTTCGACGCGAAGAACAACCTGTTCCATGTCCGCAAGCCCCTCACGGCGCTGGACTTCGCGTGCCAAACGCACGGCAAGCGCGTCGCGCTCATCACCGCCATCCGCATCAACGGCCGCGAGCAGCCGCTGGAAACCCCGCTCAGGGCCGGCGACACGGTGGAAGTGCGCTGCGGCCACCTGCGTACGGTGAAGCACTCGTGGACGCAGCTGTGCCGTCACAAATCTTCGCGGCGCCTCATCCACGAGCTGCTGGAAGCAAACGCTACGCCCCCGCGGCGGCGCCCCCGGCAATCCAGCCGGTCGTCCAGCAAAGCTGCAGGCTGAAGCCGCCCGACGGACGGTCGAAATCCAGCACGTCGCCGGCGAGGTACAAGTTGGCGTGTTTCTTCGAGCGCATGGTGCGGAAGTCCACCTCCTTCAATTCCGCGCCGCCGCTGGTGACGATGGCCTTGTCTTCGCCGAGCAGATGGGACGCCGTCAACCGGAGATCCTTCAGCGTCTTGGCCAGCGCCGCGCGATGCTCCTTGGACAGGCGGTAACCGGGAGTGTCGCCGTCGATGCCCGCCTGCGAGAACACGGCGGCGGCCATCCGCGGCGGAAAGAGTTCGCCAGTCGCGTTCTTCAGAAGCTTGTTCTTGTTGGCTTCCAGTACCGCCAACACGGCGCGGTCCATGGCGCCCGGATCGAGCTTGGGGTACAGGTCCAACGACAGCGTCACGGCCCCGGCTTCCAGCAGATCGCCGATGCCGCGCGACATGTTGAGCACGAGCGGACCGCTGAGGCCGAAATGCGTGAACAGGATTTTCCCCGCGCGCTCGTCGCGCTTTTTGCCCGCCTGCCAGACAGAAAGCTTGGCATGCTTGAACGATACGCCCATCAGGTCCTTCACCCAGGGTTCTTTCACAGCCACCGGCACCAGCGCCGTGCTCGGCCTGACCACGGTGTGTCCGGCGGCCTCCAGCCAGGCGAACGCGTCGCCGGTGGAACCGGTCTCGGGATGCGACGCCCCTCCGGTCGCCACGACGTACGCTTTGCCGCGAACCGGCCCTTTGGCGGTGGATACGGCGTCGATGACTCCGTCTTTCAGCACGAAACCCGATACCGCCTGGTTGCAGCGGATCTCCGCGCCGGCGTCCTTGGCATAGGCGACCATCGTCTTCCATACGTCCTCGGCCTTCTCGCTTTCGGGAAACGCCCGGTTCTCGGCCTCCACTTTCAGCCTCAGGCCCCGGCCCTGGAAAAAATCGAAGGTCGATTGCGCGTTGAACAAGGAAAACGGCGTAAGCAGCGCCTTGCCCCGCTTGCCGTAGCGCTCGGACAAGCGCCGGTCGTCGAACTCCGCGTTGCAGATGTTGCAGCGGCCGCCGCCGGTGATGAGCAGCTTCTTGCCCGGCTTCTCGTTCTTCTCGAGCACGACGACGCTCGCGCCGGCTTCCGCCGCTCGTCCGGCAGCCATCAGGCCGGCCGGGCCTCCGCCGATGACGACCACGTCGAACACGGGGCTCATGGTACAGAACTTACGCGACTTTGCGCATCGGCAGCGCGGGATGCCGCAAACGCACGCACGAGAGGGGGCACACGCGCTTCACCCAGTCGGCGACGACGTCCTGGTACCGCGCGATGGCCAGCTCGCCGAATCCGCACTTTTCCAGCGTGTACGGCGAAAATCCCGCGGAGCCGCCGAGCAGGACGCCGCTGTGAACGGCCACGCCATCCCAGTTCATCAGCTGGTACCCCTCGGGCAGGGGAGAGGGGAGGGGAGCGGCCGGCGCGACGCGGGTTTCACCCAGGTATTTCGGCGCGTTTCTCCACCGCAGTTTGCGGCCCAGCAGGTGCTCAGTGAGTCCGTGGCAATTCACGTCTTCGCGGAACGCCTCCATCTCGGCGGGGGATTGCAGACGCTCCAGCAGCGTGCGCAGTCGCGCGGCGAAAGAACCGGCGATGTCGCAAGCGTGATTTCCAGACTTCAGCAACGTCAGACCGCGAGGCGTCGGCTCGATGTCGTAGTCGGCGTAGGTGAACAGGGGAGCCATGAAGTCGGAGATCCTATACGAAAAACCGGCGGCGAACCAGTCCGACCTGGCGTTACGTTACCAAATCTCCGGCGGCCGGAAAAGAGAAGATATTTGCTCAACGAATGGTTTGCACTACGAACATAAAATCGTATACTTCCGGAGCATGTCCATGATCCGCGTACAGCATCTGACAAAGACCTTTGGCGACTTCACCGCCGTGAACGATATTTCGTTCGAGGTCCAAGCCGGCGAGATTTTCGCCTTCCTGGGGCCCAACGGCGCCGGAAAAACGACGACGATCAAGATGCTGACCACGCTGCTCAAGCCCACGGCCGGCAAGATCCACCTGAACAACCACGACCCCGTCACGCACAGCTCCGAAGCGCGGCGCTCCTTCGGCATCGTGTTCCAGGATCCGAGCGTGGACGACGAGCTGACCGCCCACGAGAACATGCATTTCCACGCGGTGCTCTACGGCGCGCCGGAAAGCGGCGACCGCAAGCGGCGCATCCAGGAACTGCTGGAGTTCGTGGACCTCTGGGACAGGCGCAACGACCTGGTGAAGACGTTCTCCGGCGGCATGAAACGCCGCCTGGAAATCGCCCGCGGCCTGCTGCACCAGCCCAAAGTCATCTTCTTGGACGAGCCGACCATCGGTCTCGACCCGCAAACCCGCAACCATATGTGGGCGTACCTGCAGAAATTGAACGCCGAAAAGAACGTGACCGTGTTCTTCACGACGCACTACATGGAGGAAGCCGAGAAGGTCGCCCAGCGCGTGGCGGTCATCGACCATGGCAAGATCCTCACCATCGGATCGCCGCAGGAGCTGAAGACCCAGACCGGGACCAACAGTCTGGAGGAGGCGTTCCTCAACCTTACCGGCAGCGCCATCCGCGACGAATCCGCCTCCAGCGCCGACGTCATGCGCCAGGCGCGGAAAATGTGGCGCCGCTAGATGCGCCAAGCATGCCCGAATCAAGCCGTCACCCCGTTCCCATGTACCTCAGCACCATTTACATCCTCTGGCTCCGCCAACTGAAGCGCTACTCGCGGTCGCGCGCCCGCATGCTCGGCTCACTCGCGCAGCCGGTGCTGTTCCTGGTCGCGCTGGGATTCGGCCTGGGCCCCGTGTTCGAAAAGGCGGGGCAGGGGAGCTATCTGCAGTACATCGCCCCCGGCGTCATCGCCATGAGCATTCTGTTCACGTCTATTTTCAGCGGCATCGAGATCATCTGGGACCGCCAATTCGGTTTTCTGAAGGAAACCCTGGTGGCCCCCGTGCCCCGCTGGGCGATCATGTTCGGCCGGACGGCCGGCGGCGCCACCGTGGCCGTGTTCCAGGGCCTGATCGTGTTCTGCATCACGCTGATCGTCGGTTTTCGCCCAGACAGCATCGCCATGCTTCCGGCCGCGCTGGGCTTCATGATTCTCATCGCGCTGTTCTTCACCGCGCTCGGCACCGCCATCGCGTGCACCATGGAGGACATGCAGGCATTCCCGCTCATCATCAACTTCCTGGTGATGCCGCTGTTCTTCTTAAGCGGCGCGCTGTTCCCGCTGGATGATCTTCCGGCGGCCATCGCCGTGGTCACGCGCGTGAATCCGCTGACGTACGGCGTGGACGGCCTGCACGCCGCGTTGTCGGGCAACGGCGTGTTCGGATACGGCATCGACGTCGCCGTGATGGCGCTGGCGGGAGCCGTGATGCTGTGGATCGGCACCATGTTGTTCAAGCGCATCCAGATCTAGCCGTTTGCCGCCAAAGCCGCAGGGGACTAGACTTATCGCATGCCTTCGTTTTCCATGCCGGTCATCGTCGTTGCCGCGGCCGTGACGGGTTTTTGCCTGTGCATCGCGTCTCAGATCTGGACCAGCGCCGGACTGCATGTCCGCCAGCGCTGCATCTGCATCGTGCCGCTGTGCGTGGTGGCGGGCGTGTCGTTCGCCGCGCTCATCATCGCCATGCTGCGCCCGGAGTTCCTGGAGCCCGGCGTTTTCCGCGCGACGTTCCGGTCGTGGGGGTACCTCATCGGCATCGTGATGATCATCCTGGGCGTGTACTACGCCGCCTTCGCCGACGACGTGGCGACCTCCCAGGAAGACATGGTCCGCAGCAAGCACTGGTGGACTCGCCTGTATCTGCGCCGCAAGCCGCATCCCAACATCATCCGCGTCCGCGCGATCATTCTCATCGTGGGCGGATCGTTCCTGTGCGCCAACGCCTTTTACTGGTAACCCCCTTGCCATGACCACCCCGAAATCCAACCCCGTCGGCTGGTTCGAGATTCCCGTCACCGACATGGCGCGCGCCGTGAAGTTTTATGAAACCGTCTTCGGCTTCAAGATCGACGTCAAACCGAACGTCGGATTGGAAATGGGCTGGTTCCCGTGGGCCGAAAACGCCTCAGGTGCGCCGGGGGCGCTGGTGAAACACGAACAGTGGTACAAGCCGTCCATGGACGGGACGCTGATCTACTTCAGCGCGAAAGGGGACGATTTGAGCGTGGAGCTTGGCCGCGTGGAAAAGGCCGGCGGAAAAGTGTGGGTGCAGAAGAAGCCGATCGGCGACTACGGCTTCATCGCGGTGTTTTCGGACACCGAGGGAAACCGCATCGCCCTGCATTCCAGGGCGTAACGGATGTCGGTCGTTCGTCGGGCCCGAATCGTGTTGCGCATCACCCGGTGAACGTTTCATGATCACTCTTTTTTTCCATGGGAACGAAGAGGGGATTGGCGCAGCACGAAAACGAAACATCCACGCCGGGCACTACATCTGGTGTGCATGTTTGCATCGACACACAACATCGTGGATAGTCCGGAACAGCGGGACAAACCAAGTCGGGTGAAATTCCCCACTGTCGCGCAACTGTAAAGTCAGACGGTTTGTCACCGAGGCCTTCGCCTCCCGCTTCGCTCGCACGAAGCACCTTTCCATCACGACGTACGACGTGACGCCCAGGTGCCGAGTTCCCACTCCACCTGTGTTTGCACGGTTTTCCATCCGTCGGCTTCCCATCTCCTCACGCCGGTGCCCGCTCGGGAACCTGGCGCGTTTTCCCGTACCCCGCAACGCATGACCGCATCCACTTTCGTCACCGACAACGCCCTCATCCTCGCCGCGCTGCGCACCGCCGCGGTCATCAAGAAGCGTGACGGCACGCTGGTGACCTTCGACGAGCGCCGCATCGCCGCCGCCATCGAAGGGGCGCTGCGCGAAACATACGCCATCCCCGCCAACGAAGCGCTGCCGCAAGCCATCCAGAACGACCGCGACACGGTGCTCCGCATGGTGCTGGCCGAGCTGGTGCGCCATGCCAACCCCGGCAAACCCATCGACGTGGAAGCAGTGCAGGACACGGTCGAGCAGTCGCTGATGGCGGCGGGATTCCACGACGTGGCCAAGGCGTTCATCGTCTACCGTGACAGGCGGGCGCAGGAACGCAAGCGCGACCTGTTCAAAAAGCGCATCAACCTGAAGCCCTACGAGTATCCGGAGCTGCTGGAGTACGTGGATGCCATCCGGCATTCGTATTGGATCCACACGGAATTCAATTTCACCAGCGACATCCAGGACTTCAAAGTAGGCATCACCGACGCCGAGCGCTCGGCGATCACGAACACGCTGCTGGCCATCTCGCAGATCGAAGTGGCGGTGAAGACGTTCTGGGGGAACATGTACGACAAAATCCCCAAGCCCGAGATCGGCGCCATCGGCGCGACCTTCGCCGAGAGCGAGGTGCGGCATCACGACGCATATTCGCACCTGCTGGAGATCCTGGGGCTCAACGAGCAGTTCAAGACGCTGTCGAAGAATCCGGTGATCATGGAGCGCGTGAACTACCTGGAAGGCGCGTTGCGGACCGCAAAGTCCGACGACCGGCGCGAGTATGCGCAGTCCGTGCTGCTGTTTTCGCTGTTCATCGAGCACGTGTCGCTGTTCTCGCAATTCCTGATCATCATGGCGTTCAACAAGCACCGCGACAAACTGAAGGGCATTTCCAACGTCGTGGAAGCCACGTCCAAGGAAGAGCAGATCCACGGCAACTTCGGCATCGACCTCATCCGCATCATCAAGCAGGAACACCCGGAATGGTTCGGCCCGTCGCACGCCCACGTCGTCCGCGCCATGTGCATGAAGGCGTTCCGCGCCGAGGAGAAGATCGTGGACTGGATCTTCCAGGCCGGGGAGCTGGAGTTCCTGCCCAAGGCGGTCGTGAACGAGTTCATCAAGAATCGCCTGAACAACTCGCTCAAGAGCATCGGCATCGAGCCGGCGTTCGAAGTCGACCAGGCGCTGGTGAAGCAGTCGGACTGGTTCGACGACGAGATCATCGGCACCAAGCACGGCGACTTCTTCGTGAAACGCTCGATCAACTACAACAAACGCTCGAAGAGCGTGACCGGCAGCGACCTGTTCTGATTCCCACCTCCACATTTCCCACCCACCCATGGACTGGCTTACCGACGAGACCCGCAAGTTCCTCCAGCTCGGCTACCTCACCAAAGGCACCACGCCCGAACAGCGCATCCGGCAGATCGCCGACCGCGCGCAGGAAATCAACGGCATACCCGGCTTCGCCGACAAGTTCTACGACTACATGTCGCGCGGCTGGTACTCGCTGGCCTCGCCGGTCTGGTCGAATTTCGGCAACAGGCGCGGGCTGCCCATCAGCTGCTTCGGGTCGTTCATCGGCGACGACATGGGCGAGATTCTGTTCACCCAGGCCGAAGTGGGCATGATGTCCAAGATGGGCGGCGGCACGTCGGGCTACTTCGGAGCGCTGCGCCACCGGGGCGCACCCATCCGCGACAACGGCGAGTCGGCCGGCGCGGTGCACTTCATGCAGCTGTTCGACAAGATGGTGGACATCGTCAGCCAGGGTTCCACGCGCCGCGGCCAGTTCGCGCCGTACCTGCCGCTGGAGCACCCCGACGCCGACGAATTCCTGGACTTGGGCACCGAGGGCAACCCCATCCAGAAGCTCACGCACGGCGTGACGGTGGGGGACGAGTGGATGAACGAGATGATCGCCGGCGACGAGAAGAAGCGCGCGCTATGGGCCAAGGTCATCCAGACCAGAGGCGAGATCGGCTACCCGTACATCTTCTTCCGCGACAACGTGAATAGGCAGACGGTGGACGTGTACAAGGACAAGAAGATGACGATCTGGGCCAGCAACCTCTGCACCGAAATCATGCTGCCGAGCAGCCGCGACGAGTCGTTCGTGTGCGTGCTTTCCAGCATCAACGTGCTGCACTACGACGCTTGGAAGAACACCGACGCGGTGGAAACCCTGGTGGCGTTCCTGGACGCCATCGTGACCGAGTTCATCCAGAAACTGGAGGCCTACCGCGATTCCGACGACGAAGGCGACCGCAAGACGTTTTTGTTCATGCGCCGCGCGTACGCCTTCGCCAAGAACCACCGCGCACTGGGTCTGGGCGTGCTGGGCTGGCATTCGTATTTGCAATCCAAGATGCTTGGGTTCGAGAGCAAGGAAGCCGCCAAGCTCAACTACGAGATCTTCAAGCTCGTCCGCGAGCGTTCGTACAAGGCCTCGGCGGATTTGGCCAAGCAGTTCGGCGAACCCGACGTTCTGAAAGGCTACGGCCGGCGCAACACCACGCTCATGGCCGTGGCGCCCACCACGTCGTCGGCGTTCATTCTGGGCCAGGTGTCGCAGGGCATCGAGCCGGTCTGGAGCAACTGCTACGTGAAGGACATCCAGAAGATCAAAACGACCATCAAAAACCGCTTCCTGACCAAACTCCTGGAAGAGAAGGGCAAGAACGACGACGAAACCTGGCGCGACATCCGCAACCACGACGGATCTGTGCAGCACCTTCCGTTCCTGTCCGAGAACGAGAAAGAGGTGTTCAAGACCTACCCCGAAATCGACCAGATGGCCATCATCCATCAGGCCGCCGTGCGGCAGGAATTCATCGACCAGGGACAGTCGCTGAACGTGCTCATCCACCCGGACACGCCGGTGAAAGCCATCAACGAGCTGTACATCGCCGCCTGGAAACTGGGCATCAAGACGCTGTACTACCAACACAGCATGAACGCCGCGCAGCAGCTGAACTTGAAGAAGATCTGCAAGGCGTGCGAGGCCTAGCGGAGCCGCCTAGACCACCTGCGCGATCAAGTCCGAAAGCGCGCCCGGATCGATGTCTTTCTGCGACTCGATGCGGACGTGCCGGACGTGCTTGCCCTTCCCGCGCAGGAGCCTGAGCGGATCATCCATGTCCGAGCCCATGTAGAAGCCGAATTGGATGTGGTCGGGCTCGGCGTGGATGAACATGACCTGCACGAACCCGTCGAACCAGCAGCCCTGGCCCCACTTCACGCCCGTATCCAGATGCGGCGCCTGCTCTTTGATGACGCGCTGCAGGATGGAGATCAGCTTTTTGTTCTGCGCCGATTGGTCCGCCTTCCATTCGGCGAACGAGGCGTAGGCCTTCATCTTCATGGACTTGCCGGGATTCATTTGCCCGCCGCAGGATTGAACCACGTCAGCCCCCATCCGTGTCCGTCCAGGTCGTAAAAGGCATGCTGGTACATGAAACCGTAGTCCTCCGGTTCGTGCGCTTTGCTTCCGCCTGCGGCGATGGCCTTCGCGACCATCGCGTCGACCGCTTCGCGACTTTCCAGCGAAAGACTCAAAAGCACCTGGCAGCCCTTCGTCGGGTCCGTCATCGGCTTGGGGGAAATCTGCTTGAACTGCTCGTGTGATCCGAGCATGACGGAAATCGTATCCGTGATGACGATGCACGAGTTGTCTTCGCCGGACATCTGCGGGTTACACTTCAGGCCAAGCGCTTCGTAGAACGCGGTCGACTTCTTCACGTCCTTCACGGGCAAGGTGATGAACAAACCTGTCGGCATGGGAGTATGCGGGAGAAGAAGGTGCCTTCATGGTAGCACGTCATCGGCGAAGGGCTTCACGTGACGCAATGAGAGTTAACGCGGGTCAGAATATACGCTCCTCGATGAGAAGAGGGGGGATCATGAATGGTATGATGTTTGTATGCGCTCTTGGATAAAAGGCGGAAGCATCGGAGCAATTCTGTATCCCATTTTGCATGTCGTCTCGCTCTTTGCTGCGCTCTGCGGCTTAGTGGACAGCAACGATTCGGCTTGCCGCCTTGCTGGCTGGGTATCCATGCATTTTTTTCCAACTGAATTGTTTGAGGACATTCTGCTACATATAGAAACACAGATCGTTTGGTATGCAGTGATTATCATCATCGATGTTGCGATTGGATTTGCCATCGGAGCAATCATCACCCTGTTGATCCGATCAATTCGTGGCAATTACGGAAAATAAGCCTACTTTTTCACGCGTATCCTCAATACATCAGACAGATTGCCACACGGTCTCTCTTGTCGAGCTGGTGGATGACTTTCAAAACGCACAATTTTCGAACCTGTGACTTCTGAGCTTTTCAAAACGCGCGAAGGCAAGCTCCGCTTGCCTGGAGCGAAACCTTTTCAGGGAGAGTCCGCGAGAGGGACCCAGTCCCTTTCGCGAGATGTTGGCTGGGGAGGAGGGATTCGAACCCCCGATGGGCGGCTCCAAAGGCCGCTGCCTTACCACTTGGCTACTCCCCAAGACAGCGCGATTGTATCGGATTCCGCAATGCTACTCACGGCAAACCGTTCAGCGCTTCTTTTTCGGCTTGGGCGCTGTTTTCGCCTTGGATGTGGGTTTCGTTTTCGACTTCGCCTTGGCCTTCTTTGCCGCGGCGGTCTTTGGCTTGGCGGACGCAGACAGGTACTTTTTCAGCGGTTTCCAGTACTGCTCCATCCAGCCGACATCGATTTCCTTGGCGCGGTCCGACGGAATGTCCTGGTGCACGAACCGAAGCAACGTACCCTCCTGCGCCGGCTCGAACGTAAAATGCACCACCGAGTAATGGCCGGTGGGCCAGTTGGCCACGCGCCAGCGCTGGACGATTCTGCGGCCGGGTTCCAACGCCAAGTTGGTGCCGGAGATATGCGGACCGTGCGCGGTGAACTCACCGCCGACGTCGGCGGAAATGTTGGCGGGGGCGCCGGTGAATTCCGCGTGCGCCGCGCTGTCCATCAGCGCGTCGTACACGTGCTTTGGAGGCGCTCGAAACAACACCAGCTGGTGCACGGTAGCCGTACGCATGACAAGAAGACTACGCTCGGGGTGGGGGACATCGAATTCTCAAAAACGGGTTTTTCTGTTACAATAGAGCAAATACACCACAAACCATGAGCCAGAACACTGGACAAGGAGGCCAGCCTGTTGACCCGTTCGCCCTGGAGCGCGAAGGAGGCGATCCGGACGCCGGAAAAGATACCTTCCGCGACCTGGAGCGCACGCCCGAACAGACCGTGAAACGCGTGCTAAAAATGGAATTTTTGGCCCGCCAGAAACGCGGCGCCATTTCGGCAAACGTGGAAACCGAGATGAACGCAATCACCGAGGCGACCGAGAAGCAGATCGATGGCGCAACGTCCATGTTGAAAGGCGACAAAAGCCGCGTCGACGGTGCGCAGCGCAGGGTGATCGACGAGTACCGCCGCCAGCGCGCCGTCATGGGCATGACCGACAAGAACTACATCGTCATGGATCTGCGCGCCAAGCAGGCCGCCGGACTCTACGAACCGGGCCGCGACCGCATCACGCTCGACGACGACGTGGCGCTCAGCCCCGACGTCCAGTACGAGGACCTGCTGTACGGCAAGCACGTCTGCAAGCATGAGGAATGGCACCAGAAAGAGCAGGCGAAGGTCTTCAACAGCGAAGTCTTCCAGGTGGGAGGTCGCCGCTTCCGCATCCACCCCGACCTTATCGAGAGCCAGGCGGTGGTGAAGATCAGCGCGCAAAACAACCAAGACGACCGCATGACGCCCGAATACCTGCGCCACGCCGACACCTACCGCGCGGCCGCCGCGCTGGTCGGCGAAACGGAGCTCGATGAAGCGATCAAATCGGGCGACATCCTGGGGCTGCAGGAAAGCATCGACGAGGCGGCCAAGAAAAACGAGCGCCGCGCCGCCTAGGCTAGAGCTTCTCCATCAGGGACTGAACGACGTCCGCCCAGGCTTTTCCCGCCTCGGAGGAATCATCATCACCCGCGTTCATGAATTCCAGACGCTCGGGGTCGGCCGACGGCGACGCCTTTACGTACTCCGTCGCCGCTTTCAGATTCGCGAGCGCCTTTTCGGAGTCTTTTTGGACTTGAGCGACGAGTTTCTGCGCCTCCTCGGCGGTAGCGGCGGTCTTTCCGCCGTACAGGTCCACTGCCAGCGTCACGTACCCCTGCTGTGCCAGCCGTTCGGCCTGCGTCCGGGTATCGGCATCGAGTCCCCGCGATGCGTGGAGAAGCACGACTGCCGGCAGTTTGCCGGGCTTCAGCGGGCGCACCAGGTACCCCACGGTCGTCATGTCGGCGGAGACGTACGACACGTCCAGCTTCACGAGCGAGCCGTCCGGCATTCCCCTTTGTGCGGCGCAGGAAGCAAGCAGCAGGCATGAAAAGACGCCGATGGCGAGGAAGCGGAGCGAGGTCGTCATAGGCCGCCAGTATAGCACGCCCTCAAGTCAGGGTGCAGGCTCAGCCACTCAGCCCACTCGGCGTCCTCGCGACGGAAGTCCGCAAGCAGCTGCTCCACCGCAGCGTTCACGGCTCCGCACGCCTCATCCACCGGCAGCGACCGTTCGTCGAGAAACAGCAGGAAAGACTGGGCGCCGGATTCGACCATCGAACCGTGGCACATGGCCGCCTGCATGGCCGCACGGCAGACGCGTGAACGCTGGTTGATACGCAGGCCTTCCTGCAGTGGAAAGCGCAGAACCGGATGCTGCTCCGGCACAACGGCAGGAAGTAGTTGGGAAGGATAGTCGTGGACCGGACGACGAAGCGAGGAAACGGGAGGCATGGAATACAGGGAAATGGAGGATAAAAAAAGCCCCGTCCCGGGAGGGAAGGGGCTGGAAGCTTCTCGGTTTCGAGCTTCACGGCGGCACCTTCCCGCGGGGGCGGGTCTTGGTCGTGTTGGTCTTGGTGCCGGCGACGAAGTGGGAGCGCGTCATGGCGAAATGCCCTTCCGGGTTGGGAAGGGTGTGCTGTCTCGTTCTTCTTAGCGACTTAGCAGCAAGCCTTCCCGCGGAGAGCGGTCTTGGTGGTCTTCGTCTTCTTGGCGACGAGATTCATCTGCACGGGCGAAAGCATACAGGCGTGCGGCATGCGTGCAAGGCTTAGCTTCCGGTGACCCACGCCGCGTCGCCATCCAGCGCGTGCTGGGGAGGCAACTCCTTCACGCGTTCGCTGGTGTCGCGCTTGTCGCGCAGGACGCCGAGCAGCGAGCCGGATTTGAGGAGATACCACAAGTCGGCCGCGGCGCTCAGCAGCTTGTGCTTCAGCGTCAGATCGCCGTATTCGCTGGTGCCATACAGCTCGCGGATGGACGCCGGGCCCAGGCCCCAGCGAGCCAGCTGATCGATGACCTTGCGGCGTTCGGCGGCGGGCGGGGTGAAATTCGTGACCAGCGCGTCGCGCGCCACTTTCCATGGCACTCCGGCGTGCGAGGCCAGCAGCGAGGTCGCGGCGTCCTCGGCGCAGAGTCCCGGATATTTGCCCACGGCGGAGCCCAGCGCCAAAAGCTCCGGCGTGGAGCCGGCGATGCCTCCCCCGATCAGTGATTGGTGACGGTTGTAGCCGTGGGTCGCGTTCAAGGCGGCATGCTGATGCGAGATGCGCACGGTGAAATCCGGCACGCGTTCGTTGCCGGGCTGCAGAATCTTGTAGGCGGCATGGCGCATGGTCGCGCCGACCATCTTCACGGCATCGGGGCCTTCCAGATGCGCAAGAAGCGCCTCCAAGCCGTTCGTCGACTGGTCCGGAGGGCGGTGTGGAGCGGTGGTGACACGGTGGAAGTGTGATTCGGCATCCATGAACAGCAGACGCTTCGGAAGACTGCCGCCGTGGGCGACGCTGCGAAGCAGCATGGCGTACAGATCGTTGAGCATGCGGATCTTGCCGGCGGAGTACGGATGCTCCGGCTGATGCACGGCGAAGAGCTCATGACCCTCGGCGACCGGCTCATGCAGCGTGAACGGAGCATCCAGACCCGCTGTGGAATGGATGGTTCCGGGAATCGACGGAGCGGGTTTTTGCTCGGCATACAGGTGCGTCACGTCCGTCCCGTGCGGCGACCAGCCCGCGGGGAACACCGCGCCATTGTTCAGGCCCAGCAGTATCTGCAGGCGTTTGCCGGAATCGGACGCCTGTCTCGCCAAACGGTCCAATGCCGGACGATACAGCTGGTCCGCGTCGCCTCCGGCGGACAGAACGACGAGCGTCCGGTTGTCATCCGCGTACCGCGCCTGGCGCTCGCCCAATTGCCCGGCCAAATCCCGGACCTTCTGGATGTCCGCGCGAAGCCGCTCGTTTCCAGGGCGTTTTGGAGCCATCAGGAAACATACTTTCTGCTTCTGTTGCTTTGTTGTCAAAAGGCCCATTTATGACCTCCTGAAGCCGTGAATCAGTCCTTTTTGACACTCCCAGATATTTACTAATAAAACAAATTAGTGTATAATACTAGTTAAAGGTACCACAATGAACATCAAAATTAACATTCGCCGCGCCGCCGGGCTCTTCTGGCATGAACACGTCCATTTCCTTGCGTCTCTGACGTGCGGAGTGGCCATGGGCGTCCTGTTCAGCATGCGCGTGTCGACGTACCAGGCGCATTACTTCCAGGCACAGTATGCCGAACTTGCGGCGCGAAGCGCGCCGTCGGTCACGCAGGAGGTGCACATGACCAGCAACACGATGCAGACGTCGACCGAGGAAACGCTCACGTTCTTCGCCAACTACGCCTCCTCGGCCAGCGCGTCGACATCCAGCAGCGTCAAGCCGGTGAAGAAAGGAAAGCAAGTGATGGTCGTCGCCGAACCCGTGGCTTCTTCCGCTCCGCAAGCCGCCGCGACGTCGTCCAAGGCGGCCGCCCCGCGAACCCCGCGGATCGTGGTTGTGGCTCCCGAGGAACCCGCGACGGTGGAACAGCACTCGTCTTCCTTGCCCGCAACCGCCTCCGAGTCGGCCGTATCGTCTTCTCGGGAAGCCGTCCACAGCTCTGCCGCGGCTTCCTCCATCCCCAGCGCCAGCTCCAGCAGCCAGGCGCCGGTCGTCGCCGAGCCGCTCCCGGAGCCAGAGCCGGAACCGATCATGAGTTCGGTGGCGGACACGGACTTCCCGGCGTTCATCCGCACCTCGCATCCCGTATCCCGTGTGCCGAACTGGGGTGCCTGGAGCACGCCTGCCCAGTGGAAGCGTTCGTACTCCGAGATGACCGATGCCGATTACGTGCCGGTGCCGGCGTATAACCTGAAAACGCTGACCATCCCGCTCAAGTCCCTGACCAGCGGCTCCGTCGTCAGCGAAGCCGACATCCCCAAGGTCACCGCCAAGCTGTATTACTCCACGCGGTACATGGGTAAGTACGACCTGGATGCCGGCGAGCACACCGGCAACCACGCCGGCGTGGACTTAAAGCTCGCGCTCGGCACGCCCATCGGCGCCATCGGCGGCGGACGCGTGTACGCCGTGAAATCCGACCCGCGCCTGGGCCTGCACGTCATCATCGAGCACCGTAACGACAGCGGACAGTTCTTCTCGGTCTATGCGCACTTGGGATCGGCCAAAGTGGCCACCGGCGATGCGGTGAAGCCCGGTCAGACGATCGGCTTCGTGGGTCTCACCGGCAAAACGACCATGGCGCACCTGCACCTGGAGGTCCACAAAGGAGCCGGCATCGCCCCCGACGGGCTCCACGGCGCCGCATATTCGGATTCGCACCCGGTGAACCCGATGACGTTCATCGCCACCGGCGGCAACGCGAACTAAGAAAAACGGCCCCCTTGCGGAGGCCGTTTGTTCTTTCATGATCGGGACGATTACTTCGAGCCGACCGAGAAGGTCTGGGTCGTGACCTTGTACGGGGCCGGGACAGACAGCGTGACCCTCGGCTTCAGCTGGAGCGTGAAGTACTCAAGCTCCGGGTGGTCGGGGTGCTTCCACTTGCCGTCGCTGATGTAGTAGTCGTCGCAGCTCTTCCCCGTGCTCTTCACGAGCGGGTAGGGGATCGGCTTGCCGGCGACGCACAGGTCGAAGACCAGGCTGCCGCGGGAAACCGGAAGGCCGTTGGCGTTCACGTAGAACGGAATGTCCTTGAGCTTCGTCGAAGCCGTCTTCACGGGGCGGAGAGCCTCGTTCACGGGTTCGCAGTAGGTCGGGTCCGTCAGGTACTGGACGATCTGCTCGATGGAGATGTCCATGACGGTGGCCAGGATCTCGGCCACTTCGTAGACCACGTCTGCCTGCGGGTTGGGGCCCAAGCGGCGCTGCATGGCGCAGATGCGCGGATCGGGTCCTCCACCGAACGCTCCCGGGTTGTTGTTGATGACGAAGTTCGTCGCTCCGTTGAACACGTTCGTGTTGCTGCCGCGGTGGCCTCCGTTGCCCTGACCGTCGCCGGTGAAGGCGAAGATGCCGGCGCCGCCGGAAGCCTCTTCACCGCCGCCGCCCTCGGACGAGGAGGAGGAAGACGAAGAAGATTCGCTGGACTGCGACGAGCTGCTGCTGGAGGAGGAAACGGGCTCGCAACCGCCGGACAACGCGACGACTTCGTCGGCGCTGAGGGCGCGGGCGTAGACGCGGACGTCATCCATGTTGCCCTTGAAGGTCGGCTGGAACGTGTAGCGGCCCAAGCGCATGGCGGTGGAACCGAACATGTTTCCGACGTTGATCGGGGCGGTGGTGCCCACGAGCACGCCGTCCACGTAGGTCTCGATGGTCAGGTTGCTTCCGGAGCGCTTGTAGACGCCGACGACGTTGTGCCAGCCGCCGTCGAGGACGGTGGAGGGCTGCGAGTTGTCGTTCACGCCGGCATCGCCGTAGCCGAAGAAGTTCACGTTACCGTTGTTGTAGAAGTACAGACCCCAGCCGCGGAATCCTCCGACGTTGTCGAAGTGACCGAGCACGGAGCGGTTGGCATCGGCTGCGCCGCCCGGGACCTGCGTCCAGAGGCTGACGGAGAAGTCCTGGTTGCCGAACGCGAAATCGTTGGAGCCCTCGCCGACGGTCGCCTCGTCATCGGAACCGTCGAGGCTCAAGCCGAGCGTGCTGCCGAAGACGGCCGGAGCGGCGGGTCCGCCGAATCCGAGACCGTTCTGCAGGGTGGCGTCGTAGGTCGAGATGGAGTCATCGGCCACGATGCCGACGGTCTCTTCGAACTTCCAGTGAGCCATCATGTCCTCGGCGCAGGAAGCGACCGAGCTGCTGGAACTGCTGCTGCTGCTGCTGCTGGATTCCTCGGAGGAAGAAGAGCTGGAGGAAGACTCCTCGGAGCTCGACGAGCTGGACGAGCTGCTGGAGCTTTCGTCGCACTCCGGAACGGCCGTGGACGTGTCCTCGCAGCTGCCGTGCACGGACTCGCCGTTCACGCAGATGTCGTCGTCACCGTCGCCCTTCAGGGTGTCGGTGCCGGTGCCGCCGTCGATCTTGTCTTCACCGTCGCCACCCTTCATCTCGTCGTCATCCTGCTGGCCGCAGAGGGTGTCGTCACCCTTGTCGCCGTGGATGTCGTCATTGCCCGCGTTGCCGCAGACTTTGTCGTCGCCGTCACCACCCTTCATCTCGTCGGAGCCTTCGCCGCCGACCATGTCGTCGGCGTGCTTGTCACCGTGCATGTGGTCGTCGCCTTCGCCGCCATCCATGACGTCCTCGCCGTCGCCGCCCTTCATGTCGTCCTCACCGCCCTCGCCGTAAAGCTGGTCGTTGTCCTTGTCGCCCTTCAGCGTGTCGTTGTCGGCGCCGCCGTAGAGGAGGTCGTTGTCATCTCCGCCGTGCAGCTGGTCCTCGCCTTCGTCGCCGTGCAGCTCGTCGTCGTTGTTGCCGCCCTTCAGCACGTCGTCACCGGCGCCGCCGAAGACGGTATCGCCTTCGTCACCGCCTTCCAGCGTGTCGTGGTCGCCTTCGCCGTAGATCAGGTCTTCCTGATTGCCGCCCTTCACTTCGTCGTTTCCGGCGCCGGCGTAGACCGTGTCCTCACCGTCGTTGCCTTCGATGTCATCGGATCCGGCCTGGCCGCAAATGACATCGTCGCCGTCCTTGCCCTTGATCTTGTCGCCGTCGGACGTGCCGACGATGACGTCGTTACCCGACGTACCTTCGAGGGTCGTGGTGCCGGCAACGTACGTCACGCCGTTCTGCGGACCACCGACCACCACGCCGTCGAGGCGCACGTAGACGTTGGCCGGGGAACCGGCGCAGTAGGGGACGTCGTACTGGCAGGTGGCGCTGCAACCGTCGTTGGACGTGGTGTTGCTGTCGTCACACACCTCGCCGAGTCCGGCGGAGATGATGCCGTCGCCGCAGAACTGGGCTACGCAGAGGTTCGAGCAGGCGTCGTTGTCGATACTGTTGCCGTCATCGCATTCCTCGGTTTCGCCGTTGTTGTCGATGCCGTCGCCGCAAACCTCCGTCTGGCAGGTAGCCGAGCAGCCGTCGCCGGACTCGGTGTCCCCGTCATCGCAGGTTTCGCCGGAATCGATGGTCTCGTCGCCACAAACCTCCAGCTGGCAGGTTGCACTGCAGCCGTCGCCATCTTCCAGAGCGCCGTCGTCGCACTGCTCGCCGTTGCCGGTCTGTGTGAAGGTGTCGCCGCAGGTGGCGGACTGGCAGCTGTTCGTGCAACCGTCGGAGTTGTCTTCGTTTCCGTCGTCGCACGTCTCTCCGCTCTCCACTACGGTGTTGCCACAGTCGGACTTGGTGTTCGTAAAGGTGCAGGTCACGTCGCTGCCCGGATTAACGGTAAAGAACGCACTGTCTGCGTCCTCTGTGAACGACGTGTTGCAGGTGATGTCGGTCAGGTTCCATCCCAGGACCGGCTGCTCGTTCACGCTGGCCGGATCGTTGGAGACCACGAACAACGAGAACGTCTCTCCGTCCGGGTTGCCGCCCTCGGTGTCGAGGACGAAACCGTCCTCGCCACTCAGCTCCTGCGCCGCACCCTCGCCGACCTGTCCGGTGAACGTGAAGGCACCCACTCCGCCGACGGTCTGCTTCTGCACGGTGATCTTCGCCTCTTTCTTGTTCACGATGGTGCAGTTGGTCGTCGCTCCCGCGTTGACCGTGACGTTGGCACAACCGTTGCTGACGAGCTCCCATCCGACCAATGCATCCTCGCTCACTTCGTAGTTGCCAGGAACCAACGAGAAGTCTTCGGTTCCAGTGCCGGCGATCGTAGTAATCGAGAATTCACCAAAGCCTGAGCCCTCGCCAGTAAAGTCGAATGTTGAATCTCCGCCCTGTGTGTTCTTGGTGACATTCAGAGTGCCGTTCTTGGTATTGGTGAACGTGCAAACCACGTTCTCACCAGCCTCTACCGTGAAGGTGGCGGTGCGAGTACCCTCGTCGCCGGTGCTGTTGGCGTCGGAACAAGTGATGTCAGTCAGGTTCCAGCCTGCCAGCGTACCCTCAGTCACGGTGTACGTGCCCGGAGCAACGACGGCCGGAGCCGTGGATTCGCCGTCTGACAAGGTGGCCGCGATATCACCGGTGAAGGTGAAATCGGCGGTATCAGCGTCCGGAAGCGTCTGCTTCTCGATGGTGATGGTGCCGGTCGTGGGGGCGGAGCCTTCGTTCACGAACGTGCAGGTGATGGACTCGTTGTCGTCCAGGTCGATGCGCGCGCGGCGCAGTCCCAGGTCCACGCTGCTGCCGCCGTCGTTACAGACGATGGAATCCAGCGTCCAGCCGCCGAGGACGGACTCGAACACGTCGTAGTCGCCGTCATCAATGATGAAGGCCTGGCTGCTCTCGCCGTTGACGTTGAAGTTGCCCAGCTCGCCGGTAAAGGCGAAGGCCTGGCCCGGGGTGTCCGGGGTGGTGTCCTTGACGATGGTGATGACGCCGTCGTCGTTGTCGGTGCTCTCGCAGTTGCTGACGTTGTTGGTGCCGCCGCCAGCGTCGCAGACGTCGGTGCCGTCGCCGCCGTTGAACGTGTCGTTGCCGCTGTCACCGTCGATGGTGTCGTTGCCGGAACCGGCATTCACGTTGTTGGTGCCGCCGTAGACGAACACCTGGTCGTTGCCGTCGCCGGAGTTGACGGTGTCGTTGCCGTCGCCGCCGTCGATTTCATCATGTCCGGAGCCGGACGTGATGTTGTTCGTGCCGTCGCCGGCGTCGATGTCGTCGTTACCGGAGCCGGTGACGATGGTGTCGTTGCCGTTGCCGGTGTTGATGTCGTTGGTGCCGTCACCAGCGTTGACGTTGTTCGTACCCGCGCCGGCGTCGATGTTGTCGTTGCCAGAACCGGTGACGATGTCATCGTTGCCGTTGCCGGTGTTGATGTCGTTGTTTCCCTCGCCGGCATTGATGTCGTTGGTGCCGCCGTTGTCGCTGATGTCGTCGTTGCCAGCGCCCGTGACGAGGTCGTCGTTACCGTTGCCAAGCGTGACGGTGTTCGTGCCCTCGCCGGCGTTCACGTCGTTGGTGCCGTCGCCGGAGTGGATCCAGTCGTTGCCCGCGCCGGTGACGATGGTGTCGTTGCCGTTGCTGGCGCAGATGGTGTCGTTGCCGCCGTTACCGTTGATGGTGTTGGTGCCGCTGGGGCCGACCATCACGTCGTTACCGGCCGTGCCGTTGAGCACGTTGGCGTAGACGGCGCCGTTGTTCGGGCCGCCGACGACCTTGTTGCTCGTGGTCACGAAGATCGTCGCATCCAGACCGTTGCAGGTCGGGGCGACGGACGTGAGCGTTCCGAGGTTGGTGGAACCGGACACGCCGTTAATGGTGCTTGTTCCGGTCTTCAGGATGTTGCCGGTGGCCTCCGGAAGGGCTGCGGTCGGGCGAACGCGCACGTTCTGCCAGGTCAGCGTGTTCTCCAGGTTGTCGTTGCAAGAACCGGCAATCGTGGACGCCTCGGTGACCGTGAAGACGATCTGGGAAGCGGTGCGGGACGTAATGGCCATGTTGGTGCCATCGCCCTGGTTATTGATATTACAGTTGTTGTTTTCGTTGGGATTCTCATCGAGGCGGACCGTGGGGGCGCTGCCTCCCGTGTCGAACTCAAAACCGGCCGGGGCGTTGAGAATAATGGTGCCGGCGCCGATTTCCCCGGCGTTGTCCTCTTCAATGATCGGTCCCGTAAGCGTGGTGTACGCCCCTCCCGCTGTCGTGGAAGAGATCGCATTGCCTCCGGTCGCAGCAGTGACGCTCACTGCGGCGAAAGCGGTCGGCGTAAACACCGGCAAGCCGGCGGCTACGGAAGCCAAAACGATGTGCATGGAAAGCACACCAAAGCTGAAGCGCGCGCAGACATGGCGCAGCTTCTTCGAGAGAAGAGACTTCTCCATAAAAGGGAAATGGGAGCAGATAAGACTTGGACCCTCGCAGTGTAGCGTTTTAAGCCATTCGCACAATGCTTGAACACAAATTGTGCTCAAGTATGTGCAGAAAAGATAACATCTTGGCTTTTCCTTAATGACTCCTTAATTTTTCCGTAGGTACAGACTCATGTCTTTCGTCATGCTGTACATGCCGTTTTGCACGGCCTGGTCGCAGATTTCCTTGGCCGTTCCTGCCACCTGCGTGCAGACCTCCTTGGCGCGCTCGTTGTGATACTTGGACATGCGCTCCATCACTCCTTCTATGCACGCGCGGTTGTCGTCCGGCGTGCCATTCAAGCACAGCGCCCCAAGCGGCACCGTGCCGCGGAACACGTGCGTCATGTGCGCGTTGCCGAGTCCGTGGAAACAGGCGATGCGGTCGTCGTCTTTCAGGTCGTTGCACAATTTCAACAACATCACCGGTTCGCCCTTGGCCAGATAATGGCGGCTGACGACGTGGACCATTTTGTAGCGGGCGCACGCGGCGGGGAAGTCGTTGCCCGTGCACGGGTACAGCGGCGGCTTGGTGATGGCGTCCTTACGGTCGTTTTCCGTGACGTACTCCATGTATGCGCCGGTGGCGCAGTAGTAGTCCATCACCGGGTCGTCGAATTCCTTGCAGTAGCCGACGGCCTGCGGCACGTCGTAGTCCGCCAAGTACATCACCGCGTGTCCCACACCGTGGGCGCAGTCGCCGGGGGAATACGAGTCGCGCATGGCATCGTTCTTGAAACACACGTCGTCCATCGCCTCCTTTATATGCGCCAGGTCCACGTGGCCTTCGGGATCTTCGGGGTCCGACAATCCGCCGAACGCCTCCATGAGCACGCCGTGCATGCAGCCCGAATAGCAACCGTCGGCGCAGACCTGCAACCCGGTTCCGACGTCCTTCACCTTGTCGTAAATCACGTACCCCAGCGCGTGCGCCTCGCTGTGGCAGCCCGGCCACAATTCCTGGATGCCCTCGAGCACGCCGTTCGCCCCGATGACGCCGATGTACCTCTCGTACAACTCGCGCTTTTCTCCATCCCCGCCGCGGCCGGCCGCGGCCAACTCCTCTTTGAATGCCGCACGCTCGGCGCGGACCGCCGAAGGCTCCACGTACAACGCGCCGGTGTACGGCGTGAATCCGGTATCCGACGCCATATCGCCCGCGTCGCCGTCGTCATCGACCGGCTGCGCCGGAACGGCGGCGGGAGCGCCGCACGCAGCCAGTAACAACGCCCAGAGGACCAATGCGCGTTTCATGCCCCAAGTGTTCCGGTTGCCGGGCGCAATTGCAACGGGCACCGGTCGGCGGTACGGTACCCGGAGTCATTTTCACCCCATCATACCCATGTCCAACCGACGCCTGATCGCCGCCGCGACCGCCGTTTCGCTGCTGCTTCCTTTCGCCCCGGTTCTGGCCGAAGGCGACACTCCGGCCGAATTCATCGGCGCTTCCGCAGCCCCGCAGGTCGTGGAAGGGGAGTACATCGTGCTCTTGAACGACGGAGCATCGCCGGACGACGTGATCGGCAAGCACAAGGTGAACGCCAACCACGTGTACAAGAATCATCTGAAGGGCTTTGCCGGAAAACTGAACAAGCAACAGCTCAAGAGCCTGAAGGAAGATGCCCGCGTGGCGGCCGTCGAGCCCGACATCATCGTGACCGCGTTGGCCCAGACGCTGCCGACCGGTATCAATCGCGCCGAAGGAGACCTGAGCCCCACCGCCGCCATCAACGGCACGGACCTCCCGCGCGTGAACGTGGACGTGGCGGTCATCGACACCGGCATCCAGAACAATCACCCCGATCTGAACGTGGTCGGAGGCTACAACTGCGTCCCGAAGGGCACCCGCGTCGACCGCGCCAAGTGGCAGGATGACAACGGCCATGGCACGCACGTCGCCGGCACGGTCGGCGCCAAAGACAACGGCATCGGCCCCGTGGGCATGGCCCCCGGCGCACGCCTGTGGTCGGTGAAGGTTCTCAACGCCCAGGGTTCCGGCCAACTGTCGTGGATCATCTGCGGCATCGACTGGGTGACGGCCAACGCCGCCACCATCGAAGTGGCCAACATGAGCCTGGGCGGCGTCTTCACCAGCGCCGCGATGAACACGTCCATCACCAACTCCGTGAACGCCGGAGTCGTTTACACGGTGGCGGCCGGTAACTCCGCGGCGGACGCCGCGACCTTCAGTCCGGCAAACCACCCGCTGGTCATCGCCGTGTCGGCCATCGCCGACTTCAACGGCGTGCCCGGCGGCGGAGCGGCTTCCACCTGCCGCCCGGACGTGGACGACACGTTCGCGGACTTCAGCAACTACGGCTCCGTGGTGGACATCGCGGCCCCCGGCACGTGCATCTACTCGACGTGGAAGGGCAGCGCGTACAGCACCATCAGCGGCACCAGCATGGCTTCGCCGCACGTCGCGGGAGCCGCCGCGTTGTACGTGGCCACCCATGCCAACCCGGCCACCGCGGCCGACGTGGCGGCCGTGAAGGCGGCCTTGATCGGCAGCGCCACCGCCCAGGCGGCGGCAGGCGGTTTCTCCGGCGACCCGGATGCCTTCGCCGAGCCGCTGCTGAACGTTTCGGGCTACTAAAAAAGATCCCAGACAAACCGGGGCCCCAGGGCTCCGGTTTTTTTATGCACGGCCCGGCGGCAATCCGCCGGTGGCGTACAGCGGGGGCAGGGGATCGCGCCCCTCAGACGGGTAGAGCGGGAAATCCTCCTCCTGTTCGGCGTCGTGGTTGCCTTCCACCGTGAACGGCAGCACGTGGCCGTCGGCGGTGACGACCGTTCCGCTGCGTCGCTCGTGCGCGCCCAGCGGGACATCGATGCGCTTGCCATCCAGCGTGCCGAAACGGTCGCCGTGGAACGACAGGTGGCCGTTGTTGTACTCCAGGCCCGATACCATGTCGCCGTCGTGCAGGCGCACGGGCTCGGCGAGTTCGGGCAGAAACTTGTGGACATCGCCGAACACGGATTGGCTGTTGGCGTCCAGGTCGTCGTGCAGCTGGTCCAACACGAGCGCGGTTTCCTCGCGGGCCAGGTGGTCTTCGGCGAACTCCGGGCTGGACGTCAGGCGTCCGATGCGCGCGTTGAATGCCGCGACGTCATCGCTGACGCGCTCCGCTTCCGGGCCGGTGGAAGGACGGATTTCAGGAGGCATGGTGGCGCAGGACGAGGCGGCGGAGGATGTGGTCGAGCTTGGCGATGGACCGTCCGAACAGCGACTGCTGCTTGGCGTCTCCCTTCTTCAGGCGCTTCAGGAGCGCGTCGCGCTGGGCCGGCGTCAGCCGTCCGGCCTCTTCGGCGATATGCGCGAGCACGGCCGAAGACAGGCACTGGATGCGCTTTACGTCGGACTGGAACGACTGGGTGTCCATCGCGTGAATGAAGAGGGGATTTGTTTCCTCTATTATACCATATTTTTGGCTTGTGTAAAACATCGGATGGAGCCGCCCAGCCTTGGAAAACCGCGTCTCCGCGATCGTGTATACTCGCCGTATGCGAACCCCAATCACCGTCTTGCTGACGGCCGCCATGCTCTCCGTAGCCGGCGTCGCTTTCGCCGCGACCGCGCTTCCCGTTGCGGAAACCCCGCCTGCCGCCGAAACCACCAAAGCCGTGATCACCGGACCCGACGACATCGCGGTGGGGCGCACGATCATCCTGGATGCGTCGGCCAGCACGACGACCGGTGAAAAAACCGAATACCGCTGGTTCATCGAGGAACCGCGCCAGACCATCTCCCGCAGCGTCGAGGCCATCTACACGCCGGAACGCCCCGGCACGCTGGTCTTCCACCTGGTGGTGCGCACCGTGTCGCTGACCGGCCAGGTCGAGGAATCCGAAACCACCCACACCGTCGTGGTGTACAGCCGCAAGATCGCGATGATCGCCGACGAAACCGTCCCGCCCGAAAAACTGCTGGTGCACTCGCAGGCCGCCGCCGAGGCGGACATCTTCCTGCGCATCGTAACGCCCGCGTCCGCACCGTCGCCGCTGCGGACAGATGACGCGCTGACGGAAGCCCTCTCCGAACAGCGCCAAGCCGTCGCCAATGCCGAAACCATCGTGGTCTGGACCGACGGTATTTCGGGCTTGCAGGCGCTGGTGAACTCGATGCAAAGCGACAGCGAACGGCTCTCGAACATCAAGAACCAGAGCATCGTGCTCATCACCGAACGCAGCTTAAACACCATCGCCCGCACCGCGCGCGGTCCGTTCTCGGTGCTGCAGCCGGAGCAGATGGTCATTACCAGAAGCGAAGCGATCAATCCGCTGCTGCTGTCGAAGAACATGGAAGAATTCCGCACCACGCTGGTGCAGCGCGACATCGACTCGCTCACGCTCACGGCCACCAACGTCTTCTTCCGCCCATGGGACGTCTTGTCGTCGCTCGTGAACTACATGCTCACGCACGGCATCTCCAGCCAGACGGTGCTGTTGCTTCTGATGCTGCCGATCATCGCCACGATCCTGGCGTTCCTCAAGCAGGTCATCGGCATCACGACGTTCGGCTTGTACACGCCGTCCATCATCGCGCTGAGTTTCCTGGCCCTGGGCTGGTGGGTGGGCCTGCTGTTCCTCACGTTCATCCTGGCCACCGGCTACCTGACGCGCGCGATCATGAAGCGCTGGCGCCTCCTCTACATACCCAAGGTCGCCATCGTGCTGACGGCGGTGAGCTTCACGCTGCTGCTGCTCATCGGCATCGGCACCATGCTCAACGTGACGTTCTCGCGCGACACGGTGTTCATCCTGCTGATCATGTCGTCGCTGACCGAGAACTTCCTGAGCATGAAGAGCGAGCAGGGCTGGCGCTCGGCCATCATGGGCATCGGCGAGACGGTCGCCGCCGCGCTGTTGTGCGTGGGTATCGTCCAATGGTCGCCGCTCCAATCGTTCATCCTGGCCTACCCCGAAGTGATCCTGCTGACCGTCATCGTCAACGCGTTCCTCGGCCGCTGGACCGGCCTGCGCCTGTTGGAGTACATCCGCTTCCGTGAAGTCTTCCGCCATCTCCAGGAAGAAGAGTAAACCGCCAAACCATGCTGTTGCCGTTCTTCACCAATCGCGGCGTCCTCGGGCTGAATGCCCGGAACCTCCTGTATATCCGCCCGTACAATCCGCGGAAGGCCGTCGCGTTCGCCGACGACAAAATGAAGACCAAGGCATTCCTGTCGGCGCGCGGCATCCCGACGGCACGCGTGTACGCGCGCATCGACAACCGCGAGCAGTTGCGGAACTTCGACTTCTCGTCGCTGCCCGAAACCTGCGTGCTGAAGCCCAACTACGGCTTCGGCGGCGAAGGCATCATGATCCTGAAAGGCCGTCGCAACGGCGAGTTCCTGGAGCAGGGCAAGTACCCGGTGCCCAAGAAACGCATGATCGCGCACATCGAAGACATCCTGGACGGCAAGTTCTCGGTGAACGGCATGAAGGACAGCGCGTTCTTCGAGAAGATCCTCATCGCCCACGAATCGTTCCTGCCGTTCCGCCCGGCCGGCCTGCCCGACATCCGCATCATCGTGTTCAACCTGATTCCGGTGATGGCGATGGTGCGCATCCCCACGCCCGAAAGCGGCGGCAAGGCCAACGTGCACCTGGGCGGCATCGGCATCGGCATGGACATGTCCAAGGGCACCACGACGTACGCCGCGCAGTACCACCACATGATCACTGAACTGTCGCACGGCACGCCGGTGCGCGGCATCGAAATCCCGTTCTGGGAAGAAATGCTGCTGATCTCGTCGCGCATCCAGCAGATGACGAACATCGGCTACCTGGCGGTGGACCTGACCATCGATGAAGAACAGGGACCGGTGTTGCTGGAAGTGAACGCCAGGGCCGGCCTGATGGTGCAGGTGGCCAACTTGGCACCGCTGCGCGCCCGCCTGGAACGCGTGAAGGGCATTCAGGTCAGTTCGCCGGAAAAGGGAGTGCGCCTGGCGCAGGAGCTGTTCGGCGAGAAGGCGGCACGCCGCGCACGCATCGACGCCGAAGACAAGCCCGTGCTGGGCATCCGCGAGACGCTGTCGTTCACCGGTGAGGAGTACAGCATGGACGTGGAATGCGGCATCGCGCCCGAATCCGAGCGCACCACGTTCAGCCCCGAGCTGATCGCGGAGCTGAAGCAGCACCATCTCATCGACGTCGCCGAGGGACAGGGGATGTACCGCGCCAAGTTCACGCTGGGCGGCAGGAAGATCCAGACCGCCGTGCACTCCGGCCCCACCGGCGAACCGGTCCGCGCCATGATCGGCCGCCGCGACCTGCAGGGCTTCCTCATCGACCCCGCGAAGAAAGCGACGCCCGCGCGCGCCGGCGTAAAGAAAGACCTGCACCCGCTGGACCGCGCGCTGGCCGGCCTGGACCGCGAAATTTCGCTGCTCAAGAACCTGCGTCCGACCAACTTGCGCGAGGAGCGCGACCGCTGCCTGGCCGACGACCGCTACAACCCGGTCTTCCAGTACCGGCCGATGGACACCGACATCGAAGAGCTTTCCCGGCGCCTGCACGAGATGAAATCCGACACGTCGCCGCTGGGGATCCTGCTGGACCGCAAGCGCCAGGAATTGCTGAAAAAGCTCGACCTGTTGGCCGCGCGCGGCGACAGCCGGAAGTTCAGCGCCGCGTCCCAGGCCCTGTATGGCGCGCCCAGCACGGCGCTGATGGGCTTTGCCGAGGCAACGCTCAAGTCCCAGGCCGCCTGCGATCTGCCGGCGGCGGGCAAAGACCTGTTGTCGGCCGAAGAGACCGCGCCGTTCCTGGAAGACGCGCTGGTCCAGTACGGCCTGCATGACTGGCAGGTGGTCGTCCGCCAGACCCTGGTGGCCGACTGCGCGGCTGGCGACAAGCGGCTGTTCATCCGTGCCGGGGCCAGGTTTTCGCGCAACCACATCGAAGCGCTCATCGCCCACGAGATCGAAACCCACGTGCTGACCTCCGAGAACGGCAACATGCAGCCCTATGAGCTGTTCCGCCGCGGTTTCGCCAACTACCTGGATACCCAAGAGGGCCTGGCCATGTACAACCAAAACCGCGTCCTGACGCCGTATCATGAGAAGCGCTTCAACCATGCACGCGGGGTGCTGGCGGCCGCCTACGCCCTGTCTCATTCGTTCGCAGATACCCGCACATATCTGGTGGAAAAACTGCATTACAGGCCGGAGAAGGCCCTCGGCATCGCCATCGGCCTCAAGCGCGGCATCATCGATACGTCCGAACCGGGGGCATTCACCAAAACCCTGGTCTATTTCCGCGGCTTGCGCGCCATTGAGCAATACGTTGCCTCCGGTGGCGATATCCGCCGCCTGTACATCGGCAAAGTGGCCCTGGAGGATTTGGACGTGGTGCAGCACATCGAGGGCGTGAAGCCGCCGTTGTTGATCCCGACCTACCTGCGTCCGGCGCAAAGCATCAAGAACAGCAAGCAGAAGCCAAGAAAGAAGGCATCCAAGGACGGGGAAGACGCACAACAAGAATAGAGGGTCGGAAGAGGGGATTGCGGGGGTCAAGACGGCTGTTTTTGGCATATGGAAGGGCTCTTCCGGCCTTTGACTGACGTAGTTCTTGATGTGGTATGTATAAATGTAAATGAATGTTGACAATCTCCCGGAATCTGGGTATAACTACTGCCTTTTTGTCTCCATACCCCCCTTTCCCGTGAACGGAATTTCCTCCTTCCTTTCCCTCGAGCAGGCCAAGAAGGCCATCGCCGCCATGGCGGTGACCCTGCTGCTCGCTGGATCGTTCTCCGGACTGTTCTCGCTCACGGCGGAGACCGTCACCGCCGCCGCGGACCGCGCCCAGTGCGCCGACGGCCTGGATAACGATAACGACAACTTCCTCGACTATCCCCAGGACGACGACTGTCAGAGCCTGGACGACGACTTCGAGGGCCGCGGCACCAGCGGCGTGTTCGTCACCGTCCGTGACGACAAGGACACCGTCGCCCCCGGCGGTGCGGTGAACTACGTCATCACGCTGCGCCAGCAGCGCGACGCCCACCGCGTGCTCGACACCGTCACCTTCGACATCCCGCACCAGGTGACACTGGCTTCCGCCTCCGACGGCGGCGCCCTGTCCCCGGGCCGCGTGACCTGGCGCAACGTGTCGGTCCACCGCGACTCGACCCGCTCGCTGACCGTGCAGGCGAACATCAACCCCAACGCCCGCGAAGGACTGCTCATCGTCTCCCGCGTGCTGACCCAGGGCGCCGAGGCCAGCGACACCACGCTCGTCGAGCGTGCGGTCCAGCCCCAGGCCGAGGCCCTGAAGATCTCGCTGACCGACAACCGCGAGTACGCCCAGCCGGGTGAGGTCCTGAACTACGTCATCCGCGTCCGCAACGACGCCAACGTCTCCAACACCAGCAATGTGTCGGTGGAACTGCCGTCCGACCTGGAGTTCTACTCGGCCACCGAGGGCTACACCCGCAAGACCAGCAACATCACCTGGGCCAACGTCAGCTTCGAGCCCCAGCAGGAAAAGACCTTCCTGCTCGCCGCCAAGCTCTATGAGCGCGTGCAGGACCGCTTCGTCTTCCGCACCCGCGCCTACGCAGGCGTTGCCAACGCCGTCGATCAGACCGTGATCCGCGTGGGTCTGCCGTACGACGCCATCTCCGCCAGCATCACCGACAACCGCGAGACGGTGGAGGCCGGCCAGGAACTGCGCTACGTCGTCACCGTCCGCAATAACAGCGACGTGGTGGGCACCAACGTGTCCGTCGACGCTTCCGTGCCGCGCTTCACCGAGATCGTGTCGATCGGCGACGGCGGCAAGTGGGACGGCAGCAACGTCCGCTGGCTCCTGTTCCCCATCGCTCCGAAGGATTCCCGTGAAGTCAGCTTCGTGATCCGCGTCCGTCCGGACGCCCCGCTGGGCTCCCAGCTTCTGGCCGGCGTGTCCGCCGACGGCAGCGCCGTGGAGCGCGACACCACCCAGGTGGTGGAGAAGAGCACCGAAGGCGTCGTGAAGCCGGTCCTGCTCCGCAAGGGCGTCGACCGCAGCGAAGTCAGCGCCGGCGGCCGCATCCGCTACACCCTCTACGTCCGCAACACGCTCGACCACGCCATCACGGACGCCATGATCGTGGACCGCTTCGACGGCCAGTACATGACCTTCGTCACCACCGACAACCCCGGCGCCCTCGTGAAGAGCATGCCCGGCCAGCTCGACTGGAAAGTCCCCGCGCTGCAGCCCGGCCAGACCTGGCAGGCCAGCTACGTCCTGGAAGTCGCCTCCGACATTCCGGACGGCACCGACTTGAACAACATCGCCTCCATCTCGGGCCGTGACGTGAGCGGCGTCGCCCTCTCGGAGAAAGTCCGCACTGTCTCGACCGAGATCCTCGCCGACTTCCCGACCACCGGCTTCGACATTGCCTCCGCCTTCGGCCTCGTGCTCGGTGCCGCCGGCATGGCGTCCGCCGGACTGCACCGCCGCCGCTTCTTCCTCTAGAAGCAGACCCCATCGAGAGAACAAAAGACCCCGGGTGACCGGGGTCTTTTCATGCACACTGCTCATCAATTTATGTATTTGACAATATTTTATTCAAAAGTAAAATTTTGCTATGAGCGTGGATGATTCCCTCATAGAAAGCACCACCGCTTTGCGGAAGGCCGAAGATCTTACGCCGGACGAGATTCAAGGCGCCCGGCTTGCGGTCGCAGAGCTTATTTTCGAACGCGTTACCGATTTGCCGGCGGCGTTGACGCGAAAACGCAAGGAGCTTGCCGCCGGACTGCGCTGCAGCGAAGGAACGCTCAATAGTGTCACCGCGTACGTTCGGTATTGGGCGACGCAAGCGATTCAGGAGACGAACGCTGCGGCGTACTCCAGGGACGATGTCGTATCGGCCTGGTATTACCTGGAGCAATCGGCCGGACCCGGACAGTCGGATGCCTGGAACGGACTCGAGGATGTATACCGCCACATCGGCGGACCCGAGAAGGGCGCGGATCTGGACCAATTGAAAAGCACCATAGAGGCGTACCGGCGCCGGCTGACGACGAACGTCGATCGCAAACACAAGGCAGGCGACAAGAAAGGTAAAGCCACCAAGGCGGCCGCTCCGCCGGCCACCCTCTCACGCGCTGATGCGGAGCCCGAAACGGGGGAGTCCGCCACCGAAATCATCATCACGCCCCCCGTGACCACCCCGGTCATCGAAGTGAAGCCGCCCGTCGTCACCGGGGCCACGTTCAACTACGACAATCCTGAGAAAACGGCGTGGCGCGACGACATTGTCATGAAATATGCCTGCGAGTCCATTCCAGATGCCGAACGTCCGAGCACGAAGATCGTCTGTTTTGGCGGCAGGAGGAACCTCGAACCTCTCGCCTACATCGACCGCAAATTCACGCCGGCCAATATCACGAGCGTGGAGTGCGATGAAGATATCGCGCCCGAATTCCTGGCATCGGCACGAGAAGCGGGAATCCAGACGTATACCGGAAAATTGTCTGACATGCGTTCGAAAGAGCGCTTTGGACTGGCGAGCCTGGACTACACCGGCCCGGTGACCCTGGAACGCATGTTCGACGCATCGACCATCTTGCTTGCAGACGACGCGACGGTCATCGTGAACTGCCAGAATAAACGCGACCCCAAGCTGATGAGAGTCGCGGCGATGTTGCAGATGGACATCATCGACAGGGCGAGTCACATCGACATCGGCTCGGAGGTACATTTGCCATCCGGCTTCAGCATGAACGAAAATCTCAATGAGCTGTTCAAAGAGGCGCCGGACACGCAGTTGAGCCCCGAAGAGTGGGCACGTAACCGCAGGAAAATCATCGTATTCATGCTGTCGTCGTTCGGCATGGCGCGAAAAGAGAGCGTTACGATGCGCGGTTTCCCGAACCTTGAACGCGTGTTCCTGATACCGGACGACAGGACGCAGCGCATGGGCCAAACTCCTCCCGAAGATGAAATGGGCACGCTGCTCGGGCGCTTCGGCGACGAGTATTGCGCGGCGTACGGACGCTTTACGAACGTGCCCGCGCCGGCGCTGTTGAGAAATCTGACCCTGTCGATGGTCATGGGAACACGCATGGCGTTCACATCGCGTCCGCTCATCAGGAACTTGCGATTCGAAAAGTACTACAGCGAACACGACGGCACGCGGAATCCGTTCATTACGGCCTGCGCCCACCTGCATGTGCCGCGCGATGTGTACAAAAAACATCACGCCGTATTCCACGGGATGGCGCAGATCCTTGAGGCGATGCTGCAAGACAAAAACAAGCAGGGTCGCCTTCGGATGGAAATAGCAACGGTCAAAGGCCGGGGTCTGGCGGCGGCAATGACCAAACAAATCGTACAGCTGGCGTTCAGGACCCCGGAGGGCAACGCGGGGAATATCGATGTGAAGGAGCTGCAAGACGCCTTCGCGGAACTCCGCGCCCTGCTACAGAAGCACGTATGCTACTCGCTGGATGAAGACAGAGAAGGCGTGGATGCAAACGCCATCGCCAAATTGGACAATGTGGACGCAGTCATGGCTCAGCACACCGAAAAGGTAAAGAGCAAAGCCATGCGAAAGATGAATAAAATGCGGCAGCCGAAGTACAAGCGGCATTGATCCGGCAACAAAAAAGACCCCGGTCACCCGGGGTCTTTTCGATTGCTGGGGGATTTAACGGAACGACTGGAACAGCTCGTTCATCAGGTCGAGGATGGTGCCGAACGAAAGATCGAACGGGATCTCGAGCAACTTGGCGATCCAGGACACCAGGAAGAACGCGATGAAGGACACGAACAAGCCGATGATGGCGTAGCGCACGGTGTGCACGGCCTTCTTGATCTTCTCTTCGTTGCCGGCGGAGAGGATGAACGTGATACCGCCGATGATGATGTACACCAAGCTCAGGATCGACGACAGGATGAGACCGAAGGCGATGAGCGTGGCGACGATCTGAACGACCGAGCCGTTCTCGATGAGTCTGCGAATCATGGAAAGATTGGGAAAAGAAGGAAGGTCGGTTGCTTAGGCTGCGGCGACTTCGCCGGGCTCGAGGACTTTCAGGTTCACGCGCTGGTTGGCGGCTCCGCCGATGACGCGCAGCAACGTGCGGATGGACTTGATGGTCTGGCCGCTCTTGCCGATGAGCTTACCCATGTCGCGGTCGCTGACACGAACGGTGATGAGCACGCCCAATTCGTCCAGCTTGGATTCCACGACGAGCTGGTCTTTGTCTTCGACCAACATGCCGAGGACCGTCTGGATGAATTCGTAACCGGGGAGCGCTTGATCAGACATCGGAAAGCAGGATAACGGGAAAGAAACCGCTTGTCACCTCGTTCTCTGTTAGGCCTTGGGGGGCTCGGCGGGAGCGTCGGCCTTCGGCGCCTCGGCGGCCGGGGCTGCGGGAGCTGCGGCGGCGGCTGCCTTGGCGGCCTCCTCCGGGCTGGGCTCCTTCTTCGACTTCTGCTTGGCGTACTTGATGAAGTACTTCTCCATGCCCTTCATACCGGCGCGCGCCAGCAGGCGGGCCACCGTGTCGCTCGGGATCGCGCCCATCTTCACCCAGTGCGCCACGCGCTCCTGGTTGCACTCGAACACCGTGGTCTTGCCGGACGGCAAGTAGTGGCCGAAAGACTCCTGCACGCCTTTCTTGGCATGCTTGGCTTTTTCGGACAGGACGATGCGGTACGTGGGAGTGTTCTCACGACCGGTGCGCTGGAGGCGGATGACGAGCATAGGGAAAGAAAAGACTGCGAAAGCTGACGGAGTGTAGAGGAGCGGCACAACCCGTGCAAGGCGAAAACGAGCCCCTAGCCGCCGGAAGCGGCCCTGCGGCAACGGATGGCGTCGACCACGTACCCTTCGGCACGCAGGGCATCCAGCAGCTGGGGCACGCGGCGGCTCATTTCGGACAGCGCGATGCCGTTGTGGGCCTCGATGAACAGGGAGCCGTCGGCCAGCTTGCTGGCCTTCAGCGAAGCGGCCTGCAGGCCCATGTTCGCTTCCATCCAGCGTTGGGCGGCACCTACCGCGCTGCCGGCGACGGCGACCTGGTGAAGCCCGCGCTTCTTGAGCACGTTGGGCAGTAATCCCGAGAGTCGGTCCCAAGCCATGCCTGCAGTATAGCCTACTTGCCGTCGCGCATCGCCCACGCCAGCACTTCGGCCGTGGCGGCGGCGGTGGCGACCCACGAATAGCCGTGCGCGTGCGCGATGCCTTTCTTGGCCAGTTCCTCGCACGGCATGGACAGGATGCGCTTCATACCCTCGGCCAGCGCCTCGTCGGTCGTGCGCGTGAGGACGGCCGCCTCGCCGCAGACTTCACGCACGGCAGGCACCTCGGTGGCCAGCACCGGGCAGCCGCAGGCCATTGCTTCCAGCATGGGTAAGCCGAAGCCTTCCGCCAGCGTGGCGCTCACGCAGGCGTCGGCGCCGGACAGCAGTCCCGGCAGATCGGCCTCCGCAACGTCCGGCAGCATGCGGACGCGGTCGCTCAGGCGCAGACGTTTGGCCTCCGGGCCGCCGGTCACCAGCACGAGCTGGTGCGACTGCAGGCCGGACATGGCGAACGCATCGATGAGCGTCTGGACGTTTTTGTGCTGCTTGGCGTTGCCGACATAGATGAGGTACGGACCCGCGATGGCATGCCTCTCGCGCACCGCGCGAATGGCGTCGGCGGAAGCGGGGACAAATATGGGCGCCACGCCCGGGTGCGCCACCGTCACTTCCTCCGCATAGCGGTCGCCGAATGCCACCACGATGTCGTGCTTGGTGGTCTTGCTGACGGCCAGGACGCCGGCGGCGTTCTTGATCGCGTGCGACATCAGCAGGTGGTAGGCGGCGCGCTTATGGAACGGCGCCTGGTTGGGATAGTGGTGCAGGATCAGGTCGTGGATGGTCGTTACGAACGGCACCGGGCATTTGAGCGGCGCGTTGAAATGCGGCACGTACAGCACGTCGGCCTTCAGCTTCTTGAGCAGCTTGGGCATGGCGAACTGCTCGGCGATGGAGTAGTGGGGGACGCCCAGCGCCACACGCTCCGCCGACGCGCCGACTTCTTTCAGCCACGGCTCGTCGGGCGAACCGACGATCAGCACGTAGCGCCACGGATCGTTGCGTTTTTGCAGCGCCTTCACGATTTCGCGGGTGAAGGTGCCGAGTCCGCCGTGTTTGGACCCGAAGCGGCAATCGATGGCGATGAGCGACATGGTGCTAGCATACAGGCATGACCGTCTCCGAGATACTGGCCGACGCCGCGCTGGAACGCATCGACGCGGAAGTCCTGCTGGCCCACGTGCTGGGCAAGGACCGCGCGTGGCTGTACGCCCACGGCGACAGGAAGCTGACGCCGCAGCAGGTCCGTGGATGGAAAGCGATCGCCAAACGGCGTGCAGACGGCGAGCCGGCGGCCTACGTCACCGGCACCCAGGAGTTCTACGGCCGACCGTTCGCGGTCACCAAAGACGTGCTGATTCCCAGGCCGTCGACGGAAGGATTGGTGGAAGCGGCGATGGGCCTGCTGAAAGGGGAGCGGGGCAACGGCGCGCACCCCATCGACGAGGGCATCGTCGCGCTCAGCCACGCGTTCGGCGTACCGACGGTGGGCGAAACGCTTGTGGACATCGGCACCGGCAGCGGCTGCATCGCGGTCACGCTGGCGCTCGCGCTGCCGCGCACGAAGATCGTGGCGGTGGACGTGTCGTCCGAGGCACTGGCGGTCGGGCGCGATAACGCCAAGCGGCACGGCGTGCACGAACGCATCACGTTCATCTTGGACGACGGCATCAGCGTCATCCGTTCGTACCGCGATCCGTTCGTGGTCATCAGCAATCCGCCGTACATCCCGGAACCGCTGGAGGCCACGCTCATGCGCTCGGTGGTCGGGTACGAACCGCGACTCGCGCTGTTCGCAGGACCGGACGGGCTGTCGGTGTTGGGACCGCTGATGCGCACGGCCTCGGGTAACCACCACTGCACGGCCGTGACGGTGGAGTGCCGCGAAGACCAGGTCGAGCGACTGCGGAGAATGTTGGAACGCTAAGCGGATGCCGATAGTCTGCAGTTTTTCTTCCCCCACTTTTTTGAAAAAGTGGGGCAAAAACGTCGCGCGGCAGGCCGTCTGGCCTACGCTCC